>NZ_JBSFIK010000002.1:213382-300066 GCF_053597535.1 Streptomyces sp. NPDC001348
CCGAGCCCGCGGCAGTCCAGCCAGGCCAGACAGGTGGCCTCGCCCGGGCGGTACCGGACGGCGGGCAGGTGCTCGGCGAGCAGACGGGCGAGCAGACGCCGGTTGTCGTCGAGGCCGGCCAGCAGGGCGTCCAGCCAGCCGGTGCCGTCCCGCAGGGCGGCCGTGTGCGCGATGACGCCGACGTGGCTGGGGCCGTGCCCCACCTCCTCGGGCAACCGGGCGAGGTCGGCGGCGGCCTCGGGTCCGGCGAGGGCCAGCGCGGCCTTGAGGCCCGCCAGGTTCCAGCCCTTGGACGCCGACATCAGCGACAGGCCGCGCTCCCCGCCCGGCACGCCCAGGTACGGCACGAAGACGGCGCCCGGGGCGACCAGCGGTGCGTGGATCTCGTCGGCCACGACCCGCACGCCGTACCGCTCGGCGAGCGCGGCGACGGCGGCCAGTTCACCGGCGGTGTGCACGGTGCCGGTGGGGTTGTGCGGGCTGCACAGCAGGTACGCGGCCCGCCCACCGCCGGCGACCGCACTGCGGAAGGCCTCCTGCAGGACGTCGAGGTCGATCCGCTGGTCCGCCCCGAGCGGCGCCTCGACCACGCGCCGGTCCATGTGGGTGACGAACTGGAAGAACGGCGGGTACACCGGCGGGTTGACGACCACCGGATCTCCCGGGCCGGTGACCAGTTTGAGCATCTCGACGACGCCCAGCATCACGTCGGGCACGATCGCCGCGCGTTCCACGGCGAGGCCGTGCCGGCCCCACCGCTCGGCGGCGAACGCGACCAGCGCCTCGGCGTAGGCGGTGCCCGCCGGATAGCCGGTGTCCCCCAGCTCCAGTGCCCGGGTGACCGCGCCGGTCACGGCCGGGGCGAGCGGCACGTCCATCTCCGCCACCCACATCGGCAGCACGTCCGACGGGTAGGTACGCCATTTCATGCTGGTGCGGCACCGGAGGCGGTCGAGGGTGAGTGCGCGCAGCGGATTCGGTTCACCGGATGTGTCGTGAGGGATGCTGCTCATGGGCTCAAGATAGGGGGCCGGAGCGTGACCGGGTACGGGACGCGGCTGGAGACCGCCCGCTCGACCGCTCGTCCCGGCCACGGACGGCCGGGGACGACCGGCGCGGACCGGGCGGAGCCGAGAAGATCACCGCAGCGGTGAACGCCCGCGCCCCGGCGCGCGTATGAAGGACAGGGCGCTCAACGACCGGAGAGCCCCGCGGTGTTGTAGGGGCACCGCACGCGTTCGGGTTCGGGAGCCATGCGATGAGGCACGCACGACGACGGGTCGTCCGGCGGGTGACACAGCTGGCGGCGGTCGGCGGACTCCTGCTGGGCGGGGTGATGGTCACCCAGGCCATGGCGAGCGAGAGTCCCGGCACGTCCGCCGTGCCCTTCAGTACGGCGAGCGGGGCCGGGAACACCGGCACCGCCCTGGTGGCCGAGCTCGGCACCTCGCGCACGGCGGGCAGCTGGATCGGCGCCGACGGGCGGCCGGTCGTCGCGGTCACGGACGACGGGGCGGCGGCCACGGTGAAGAAGGCGGGGGCCGAGCCGAAGGTCGTGCGGCACAGCATGAACGAGCTGAAGTCGGCCACCGCCGCGCTGCGTTCGGCGCCCCGTGTGGCGGGCACGGCATGGTCCGTGGACTACAAGACCAACCAGGTGGTGGTGCAGGCCGACAAGACCGTGTCGGCCGCGGACTGGAAGCGGCTGTCGAAGGTGGCGAAGGGCATCGGCGGCTTCGTGCGCATGGAGCGCACCGGGACCACCTTCACGACCCGCCTCAACGGGGCGCAGCCGATCCTGTCGACCACCGGCCGGTGCTCGGCGGGCTTCAACGTCACCAACGGCAAGAGCGACTTCATCCTGACGGCCGGTCACTGCGGGCCCGCCGGTTCCACCTGGTTCGCCGACAACCAGGGCAACCAGCAACTGGGCACGACGCTCCAGAGCAACTTCCCCGGCAACGACTTCTCCCTGATCCAGTACGCGTCCGGGAAGGCCGGGGACGGCGCGGACGTGGTGGCCATCGGCAACGGCAACGGCGTCCGGATCACCGGAGCGGCCGATGCCACGGTCGGGCAGAAGGTGTTCCGCAGCGGCAGCACCAGCGGCCTGCACGACGGAACGGTGACGGGACTCAACGCGACCGTGAACTACCCGGAGGGGACCGTCACCGGGCTGATCCAGACCAACGTGTGCGCCGAACCGGGCGACAGCGGCGGCCCGCTGTTCTCGGACGGCGTCGCACTGGGAGTGACCTCGGGCGGCAGCGGCGACTGCACCACGGGCGGTACGACCTTCTTCCAGCCGATCACCAAGGCCATGTCGGCGCTGGGCGTCCGGCTGATCGTGTCGGCGCAGAACGCCACCGGGAACCAGGGCGCCTCTCCCGCTCCGTCCGGTGCGGCCACCCAGAGCACCGTCGCGCCCAACGCGGCCTCCCCCGGCTCGTCGGCGCCGGTCACCGGCACCGTGGAGGGCACGACCTTCCTGTCCCGGCTCACCGACACCAGGAACGTCGGTCCCGGCCTGCTGGTGATCGCGGGGAGTCTGATCGCCCTGGTCGCGACGCGGTACTTCCGTTCGGAGCAGGAACGCAGGGCCTACCAGAGGTACTACGGGGCCACGTGGGGCTGATCCGGCCGGAGACGGACGAGAAGGGCACCCGTGCGCTCACGGGTGCCCTGGACGGTACTGCGGGGTCGGCGGATCAGGCCGCGGGGTCCGGCTGAGGGGTGGCGGCGGCCCACTCCAACACGAGCCGCTGGTACTCCTCACGCTGCTCGGTGGTCAGTGTCCCGCCCGACCGGAGCCAAAGGGCCCGGATCTCCTCGTTGACCTCCGCGGCCGATCGCTCGGTGACGGCTTCAACAGTGGTGGACATGATGTGAAGCATATGCCGATCGGCGTGAAGGTGCCGTGAGTAAGTGCATGGAATACGGACATAACGGACCGTGTTGCTCGTCACGTCAAGAGAGCGGCAAGCTACGGCGAGTTCACCCTTCGGCGCCGCCGAGGACCAGCACCTGGATCGCCAGCACCGCCGCCCCGCGGGCCCAGTCGTGGAAGTCGGAGACCTTCGTCTCCAGGCGGACCGGTGCGGCCAGCGGGTGACGGCCTGCCCGGATGCCCTCCTCGACCGTCGCCCCGGCCACGTCCATCAGCCCGACCCCCTCCCCCGCGAGCAGGATCTTCTGCGGCATCGCGAAGTTGGCGATCTGCGCGATCAGCGTGCCCAGCGCCCGCGCCGCGTCGTCGATCACCCGCGCGGCCATCGGCTCGCCCTCCGCGGCGCCGGCGAGGATCTCCTCGTACGTCACGTCGCGGCCGGTGGCGGCCCGGACCTGGTAGCGGATGCTGGGGATGGTGAGCAGGGACACGGCGCTGCCGCGTGCGCCGTCCGGGGTCAGCGGGCCGTGCGGCTGGATGATCCAGTGGTGTCCAAAGCCGCGGTCCTCCCCGGCGTGCGGCACCCGCTTGCCCCCGAGCACCAGCCCGTAGCCGATGCCTGCCCCGATCGTCAGTACGACGAAGCGCTCCAGACCGCGTCCGGCACCGAACCAGGTCTCCGCCTCGACGAGGGCGGCGACGTCGTTCTCGACGACCACGGGCAGCCCGGTGCGCTCCCCCACCAGTCCGGCCAGGGGCACGTCACGCCAGCCCAGGTACGGGGAGTCGCCGACCACGGCCCGCTCCCGGACCAGACCGCCCACGCCGATGCCGATGCCCACGAGCGGGGCGCCGGCGGCGGCGCCCAGTTCGGCGGTCATGGCGGCCAGTGTGCCGGCCACCTCCTCGGGGTCGTGGCCGGTGAGCGGGCGGCCCAGACGTGCCGTGACCTCACTGCGGAGTGTGGTGACGACGCCGTAGACCATGTCACCGGTGACCTTGAACCCGAGGAAGGCACGGGAGCCGGCGACGACATCGAGGGGCTGTGACGGTCGCCCCTGCCGCGCCAGGGCCGTGGCGCCGGTGTCGGGCACCTCCACCAGCAGGCCGGACGCGATGAGCGGCTTGGTCAGCCGGGTGAGACTGCCCGCCGAGAGATCCAGCCGCCGGGCGAGTTCGGTGCGCGAGAGGGGGCCATGGAGGAGCACCTCGATCGCCACGGAGCGCTCCGCGGGGCTCAGAGGGGGCCACCCGAGTCCGGAATTCTTCTGCATCAGAAGTAATGATGCCATCCCGGCCCCGGTCGGGAGCCGAGACGGTGCGCCGGAAGTCGACCCTTGACATCGAGATTCTTTCGGGCCAAAAGTAAGTCCATGACTTTCTCCCTCGGCATCGTCGGAGCCGGACAGTTCTCCGGTCAGTTCGCCACGCTCTTCCAGGCCCACCCGGGGGTCGGCGACGTCTTCGTCACCGACCTGCTGCCGGAGCGGGCCGAACGGCTCGCCGCCGCGCAGGGGCTCGCGGGGACCTTCCCGTCGTACGAGGCCATGCTGGAGTCGACGGCGGTGGACGCGGTCGCGATCTTCACCCAGCGCTGGACCCACGGCCCGCTGGTCCTGCAGGCGCTGACGGCCGGAAAACACGTGTACAGCGCGGTGCCCATGGCGATCACCACCGAGGAGATCGCGGCGATCGTCGAGGCGGTCCGGACTACCGGCCTGACCTACATGATGGGCGAGACCAGCCAGTACAACCCGGCGACCGTGCACGCCCGCAACCAGATCGCCGAGGGCGCCTTCGGGCGGCTGTTCTACGCCGAGGGCGACTACGTCCACGACATGGACCTGGGGTTCTACGAGGCGTACCAGTACAGCGGCGGCGAGAACCGGAAGTCGACCGCCAGCTATCCCCCGCTGCTGTATCCGACGCACTCGGTGGGCGGGGTGCTGGGCGCCTGGCGGACGCACGCGGTGAGCGTGTCGGCGATCGGCGTGGTCGACGAGCGCGGGGACGGCGTGTTCGACAAGGAGGTCAGCCGGTTCGGGAACGACTTCTCCAACGCGACCGCGCTGTTCGAGGTGGCGGGCGGTGGTTCGTTCCGTACCAACGAGTTCCGGCGGGTCGGCTACCCCTCCCACATACGGGAGTCGCGGTTCCGGTTCTTCGGCACGGACGCGAGCATGGAACAGCTCGCCACGGTCGCGCTGTGGCAGGACAAGAAAGGCGTGAAGGACATCACGGAGCTGCTGGAGCCGAAGCCCACGATGTCCCCGGACGACCCCTCGCTCCAGCACATCGCGCCGGAGCTGCGGGCGGCGTTCACCTCGGGGTCGGCGCCCGTGCACGACCGGTCGCGGCTGCCCAGGGAGTTCGACCACCTGCACAACGGCCACGAGGGCAGCCACCACTTCCTGGTGGACGACTTCGTGACCGCCGTGGCCACCCGCACCCTGCCGTCGGTGAACGCGTGGGTCGCGGCCCGCTACACCCTGCCGGGCATCGTCGCGCACGAGTCCGCGCGGCAGGGCGGGGTACGGCTGGAGATCCCCGACTTCGGGGACGCCCCCCGGGCGTGAGGCTCAGGTGCCCGGCTTGCGGCCGTAGACGAAGACGTCGTCGCCGGTCTTCAGCAGCGACCAGTACTTCTTGGCGTCCTTCGTCGTCATGTTGACGCAGCCGTGCGAGCCCGGCGGGTTCCACATGCTGAGGTTCACCGAGTGGAAGGCCTGGCCGCCGTCGAAGAACTGGCTGTAGGGCATCGGCACGTTGTAGACGGTCGAGACGTGGTCGATGTCCCGCCAGTAGATCTTCTTCAGACCGGTGCGGGTCTCGAACTTGTCCCGCCCGGTGCGCACCGGCACCGGGCCGTAGACCAGTTTGTCGCCGTCCTGGATCCAGCTCAGCTGGAGGCTGAGGTTCACACAGGCGATGCGGCCCTTGTTCACCGGGCACTTGCCGTCCTTGTTGGGATTGTTCCCGACGGCCTTCTGCTTGTTCATCAGGTCCATCACACCCCAGGTGACGGGACCCGCGTAGCCGATGGCGGGTGTGATGCCGTGCTTGTTCTGGAAGGCCTGGATCGCCTTGCAGTCGGCGGAGGACTGCTTTCCGTCGACCGGGCGGCCGAGGAACTTCTCCACCTGCTTCTGGTACGGCCCCGCCTGTGTCGTGCAACTCGCCGCCTGCGCCGGAGCGGTGCCCAGCGCGAGCGTGAGCGGCGCCACAAGTCCGGTTATCCCGAGCGCCACCGCGCTCCGTCTGCGTATGTCCCCCATGCCAACCCTCTGCCCTTCAGTCGCGGTCACCATGCCCCCGATGCCGGAAAAGAAGACTCGTGGGAGGGGAGGGCGGTTGTAGGAACCATCACGCTGTGACCGAACAGGGAACTTCGTTACCGACGGGCCCCGATCAGCGGTAGCCCGTGGTGTCGGCCGGCTCGCCCCTGTCCTGTACCTCCACCAGGTAGCGCCAGGCGTCCGGGCGGCTGCCGTCCAGGTCCGTGAAGCCGTACACCCGGGCGAGCCCTCCGCTGGAGAGGGAGGTGCCGTTGAAGCGGGCCACGCCCGGATCGGCGGCGAGGGCGGCGACGGCCCGCCCGATGTAGCGCGGGGTCTCGGAGATGGCGAAGTGGGGCTCGCGCCGCAGGGCGTCGCGCCAGTTGCCCTCCCGTACGCCGAAGGTGTCGAGCATGATCTCGGAGCGCAGCCAGCCAGGGGTCAGGGCCACGGCGGTGGCGCCGCGTGGGCCGAGTTCATGGCCGAGGGCGAAGGCCATGCGCAGCACGGAGGCCTTGGCCAGGTCGTAGAAGAAGTTCACCCGGTAGGTGTCGCGGTTGTAGTCGGCGGTGCCGTCGGTGACCTCGACGACCAGGCCGCCGGGGCGCCGCAGCAGCAACGGCAGCGCGTGGTGGCTGGTGATCGCGTGGGTCTCGACGGCGAGGCGGAGCAGGCGCAGCCCCTTGTCGAGGTCGTGCTCCCACAGCGGGGTGTCCCAGGCGAAGAGGTGCTCGGCGCCCCAGATGTCGTTGACCAGGACGTCGAGGCGCCCGCGTTCGCCGGCGATCCGGTCGACGAGGGCACGGACCTGGTCGGGGTCCAGGTGGTCGGCGGGTACCGGGACGCCCCGGCCGCCGGCCTCGGTGACCAGGTCTGCGGTGTCCTCGATGGTCTCGGGGCGATCGTACTCCGAGCGCCGCGCGCGGGTGCTGCGTCCGCTGACGTACACCGTGGCGCCGGCCGCGCCGAGCTCCACCGCGATCCCGCGTCCCGCGCCGCGCGTCGCGCCCGCGACCAGTGCGACCTTGCCTTCCAGCGGACCCGGCATGTCCGGCCTCCCTTACCTGTACGACTGCTGTCGAGGTTCAGAGTGACGGGGAAGCCGGACACCTTCTGTCGCCATTTTCAGCGGCGCAGCCTGTCCTCCAAGGCGTCGTGTCCGGGGACGAACCAGAGGTGGCCGCCCTGGTTCGACTCGTACACGAAGTCCCGCAGGGCCGTGCTGTCCTCGACGTGCGAAGAGATGTCCCCGACGACGGCGAGCCGCAGCCGGTAGTTCACGAACTTCTGCACGACGGCCCCCGCGACGCCCGACCGCAGCCGGAAGAACTCGTCCGCGACCCGCTCGACCGGCACCGCGACCAGCTCCGCGTCCTGCCCGAAGGCGTCGCCGATCAGCTCGAGCGCCGCGGCCTCGCCGTCGAGGGACGGACCGTCGGCGGCGCAGCGCAGGACGCGGACGTCGTGGAGTGTTTCGAGGGTGTTGGTGGTCATGTCCCTGATCGTACGGCCGAGTTGGGGATCAGTGCCCGCGCTTTGTCCACTCCTCCAGGTGAGGCGCCTCCGCCCCGATGGTGGTCGGATCACCGTGGCCGGTGAGGACCTCGGTCTCGGGGGGCAGGGTGAGGAGGCGGTCGCGGATGGAGCCGATGATGGTCGGGAAGTGCGAGTAGGAACGGCCGGTGGCGCCCGGGCCGCCCTGGAAGAGGGTGTCACCGGTGAAGACGGTGCCCAGTCCGGGGTCGTACAGACACACCGCTCCGGGCGCGTGGCCGGGTGTGTGCAGCACGGTGAGGTCGGCGCCGGCCGCCTCGATGACCTGACCGTCGGCGAGGTGGGCGTCCGGGTCGCGGTCGGGGTGGGTGAGCTTCCACAGGGGCAGGTCGTCGGGGTGCAGCCAGATCGTGGCGCCGGTGCGGTCGGCGAGGGCGGGAGCGGCGTCGATGTGGTCGTTGTGGGCGTGGGTGCACACGATCGCCGTCAGACGGCGGTTTCCCACCGCCTCGGCGATGGCGTCGGCGTCGTGTGCGGCGTCGATGACGATCACCTCGTGGTCGTCGCCGACGATCCACACGTTGTTGTCGACGTCCCAGGTGCCACCGTCGAGAGTGAACTGCCCGGACGTGACGAGGCGTTCGATGCGCGCGGCCATCACAGCACCACCACCGAGCGCAGCACGTCGCCGTGGTGCATCCGCTCGAACGCCTTCTCCACCTCGTCGAGCCGGATGGTCTCGGTGACGAACTTGTCCAGCGGCAGCCGCCCCTGCAGGTGCAGGTCGATGAGCATCGGGAAGTCCCTGCTCGGCAGGCAGTCGCCGTACCAGGAGGACTTCAGCGCCCCGCCGCGGCCGAAGACGTCCAGCAGGGGCAGTTCGAGCTTCATCTCCGGTGTGGGCACCCCGACGAGCACGACCGTGCCGGCCAGGTCGCGGGCGTAGAAGGCCTGCCGGTAGGTCTCCGGGCGGCCGACCGCCTCGATGACGACGTCCGCGCCGAAGCCGCCGGTCAGCTCGCGGATCGCCTCGACGGGGTCGGTCTCCTTGGAGTTGACCGTGTGGGTGGCGCCCAGCGAGCGGGCCGTCTCCAGCTTGCGTTCGTCGATGTCCACCGCGACGATCTTCGCCGCGCCGGCCAGGTGGGACCCGGCGATCGCCGCGTCCCCTACGCCGCCGCACCCGATCACGGCGACGGTGTCGCCCCGGCCGACGTCGCCGGTGTTGATCGCGGCGCCGATGCCGGCCATCACACCGCAGCCCAGCAGTCCGGCCACCTGCGGGGAGACCGACGGGTCGACCTTGGTGCACTGCCCGGCCGCGACCAGTGTCTTCTCCGCGAAGGCGCCGATCCCGAGGGCCGGGGAGAGTTCCGTGCCGTCGGTCAGGGTCATCTTCTGCCCCGCGTTGTGGGTGTCGAAGCAGTACCAGGGCCGCCCGCGCAGACATGCCCGGCAATGGCCGCACACCGCCCGCCAGTTGAGGACGACGAAGTCGCCCGGCGCGACATCGGTGACGCCCTCGCCGACCGACTCCACCACGCCCGCCGCCTCATGCCCCAGCAGGAACGGGAAGTCGTCACTGATGCCGCCCTGCTTGTAGTGCAGGTCGGTATGGCAGACGCCGCAGGCCTGGACCCGCACCACGGCTTCACCCGGCCCCGGGTCCGGTACGACGATCGTCTCGATCCGCACGGGCTGGTCCTTGCCCGGTGCGATCACGCCGCGTACTTCCTGCGCCATGGTCAGGCTCCTTCCGTCGAAGCTCCCGCTTCGGTGATGCTCCTGCACTGCTGACCCTACGTGCGACCGATCCGTGACCGCAGCGCGCACGGCGCAGGTCGCCGAGCTTTCTCGGGGCACCCGCCGCGACGGGCGGACTGCGCTTGCCGAGGCCGCCGGGGCGGAGGAGTCTCGAAAGGAGGGCCCGCGCGGCCCGCTGCTCCTCGCGTCGCGGGCCCTGGAAGGAGATCATCATGGGCACCGCGTCAGGATCCGCCTTCAGCACCGAGACGCTGCGTCGAGGGATAGAGGGCGGCAAGAACACCCTGCTGTCGCTCTACTCGGACGACGCGGAGATCCGCATCGTCGACCGCAACTCCCAGCCCAGTCACCCGAAGGTGCTGCACGGCCGCGGCGAGATCGCCGAGATGCTCGACGACGTCTACAGCCGCGACATGACGCACAAGCTGGACGGCTGTGTCGTGCAGGGCGACCGTGCCGCCTTCACCGAGTCCTGCGAGTACGCGGACGGCGTCCGGGTCCTCGCCGAGTCGATGATCACGTTGCGCGACGGCAGGATCACCGAGCAGATCATGATCCAGGCATGGGACGAATAGGGGGGAGGACCGCGAGGATCCAGGTCAGCTCCCGTCTGACCTGGACCTTCTCCACGCGGGCGGCGCTGGGGCGGACCCGCCGTGCTCTGCCTCGGCGGCCAGGACCGGTTTCCGCAGCAGGTCGGACGGTGTCCGCCGCTCTGCTTCGGTCAGTGCTGCGAGCAGCGCGCTCCCGCCCGCGTCCGCGGACCCGGCCTGTGCTTCGAAGGCGGCGTGCCCTGCCGCGGTGAGCCGCACCCGCATCCGCCGCCGGTCGCCCGTCTCATGGGTACCGATCAGCCCGGCCTCCTCGATCGGCCCGAGCCGGGCCCGACAGCGGCCCCGCGGGTCAGCCCCAGCAGATCGGCCGGCCGGGACGGGCTGCACCCCGGCGCTCGACCGCCGGCGACGGGCCACCACGCCGGGCCGCCGGCCTCCGAGGACCGCAACTGAGCCGCGCGGCACCTCCGTTAGGGTGGGGGCGGGCCGTGACTGGCGCTGAGGTGGAGCACCACCGGGGAGCGGTCCGCACCGTCGATGCCGTGCGCCTGGGCGATGAGGACCGACCAGCTCAGGAGTGGACCATGTCGCAGGCCCGGCTCATGGACGGCACCACGCTCGCCCGCCGCATCGTCGAGGACGCCGCCGGGAAGGCCGCCGAACTCACCGCCCGGACGGGTACGGCGCCCTGTCTGGCGACCGTGCTGGTCGGTGCGGATCCGGCGTCCGTCACCTACGTCCGGATGAAGCAGAACCGCTGCCGCAAGGCGGGCATCGAGTCGCGGCACGTGGCGCTGTCCGCCGCCACGACCACCGGGGAGCTGGTCGGAAGGCTGCGGGAACTCTCCGACGACCCCGGCGTCCACGGGATCCTGTTGCAGCACCCGGTGGGTGACCACATCGACGAGCGGGCCGCGTTCGAGGCGATCGCGCCCGAGAAGGACGTCGACGGCGTCACCTTCGCCTCCTTCGCCACGATGAGCTTCGGTCTGCCCGGGTTCGTGTCCTGCACCCCCGGCGGGATTCTGCGGCTGCTCGACGAGTACGGCGTCGACCCGGCCGGCCGGCGGGCCGTCGTGGTCGGCCGCAGCGCGATCCTGGGCAGGCCGGTCGGCATGCTGCTCCTGGCCCGCGACGCCACGGTGACGTACTGCCACTCACGCACCCGTGACCTGTCGGCGGCGGTCCGCGAGGCGGACATCGTGGTCGCCGCGGTCGGGCGCCCCCGGCTGGTCAAGGGTCAGGACATCAAGCCCGGGGCGGTCGTGATCGACGCGGGCTACAACCCGGGGAACGTCGGTGACGTCGACTTCGACTCGGCCGTGGAGCGGGCCTCGCTGATCACGCCGGTGCCGGGCGGCGTCGGGCCGATGACGATCGCCACGCTCCTGGAGCAGACCGTGGAAGCCGCCGCCCGGCAACTGGAGGCGTGATCAGCGGGTCGCTACGTCAGCGACCACCGCTGGTTGGTCTGGCCGTTGCAGGACCACAGGTCCAGCAGGCTGCCGTTGGCCGTGGCGTTGTTGTACACGTCCAGGCAGAGACCGGTGTTGACATTGGTGATCGTGCCGTCGCCGTTCACGTTCCACTGCTGGTTCTTCTGGCCGTTGCAGTCCCAGACGACGACCTTGGTGCCGTTGGTGGTGCCCTGGTTGTAGGCGTCCAGGCACTTGTTGCCGTAGACCACCAGTTCCTTGCGGGAGGTGTACGTCCAGGACTGGTTCTGGCCGCCGTTGCAGTCCCACACCTCGGCCTGCGTGCCGTTGGCGATGGTGTTGTCGTAGATGTCGAGGCAGCGGCCGGACTGCTTGCCGACGACCAGGGCGCCTGCCGCGCCGGGAAGTGGTCGGACCGTGATGGAGTCGAGGGCGGGGGCGTCGGAGAAGGTGAGCTTGTTGGACGAGCCCTTCGACAGGGCGACCGCGACGGAGACCGTCCCCGCGCTCGACCCGGTGGGCGGGAAGGAGACCGTCGTGCTGCCCTGGCCGTTGACCTGGAGGGTGGCCGTGCGTGCGGTGGAGGCGGTGTTGGTGTAGGAGACGTCGACGGTCTTCACCCCGGTGCTGCTCGCGGCCACGCCGGTGAAGCCCGACGTACCCGAGTACGTGCTGCTCGCGGCCTCGGTGCCACCGGTGACCGTGAGCATCACCGAGCCGCCCGCGGGGACACTTGCCGTGTAGCTCGTGCCGTGGCTGCCCACGTCGGACCGGGCCCACAGGTCGCGGACCGTCGCGGGGGCGTCGGTCAGGCCGAGGTCGGACCAGCGTACGGTGATGTCCTTGGCCGCGGACGTCCGGTTGAGGAGCACGACCGCGCGGTTGCCGTTGCCGGACAGCACCTTGCCGTACACCTGCAGTCCGGTGCCGTCCTCGGCGACCTTGACGCCCTGCAGTCCGCGCGGGTCCTGGTCGACGGCGATGACCTCGGGGTTCTTCAGGATCGAGGCGGTCTCCGACGTCATCGTCGTCAGGTCGTTGCCGGCCAGCAGCGGGGCGCCCGAGATCGCCCACAGGTTCATGTGGGTGCGGTTCTGGGCGGCGGTGAAGCCGTTCATGCCGACCATCAGCATGTCCGGGTCGTTGTAGTAGCCGGTGTGCTGGGCGGTGGGGTGCAGGGTCTGGTCGAAGTTCGACAGCAGGTTCGTCATCGACGGCTTGTTGCCGTAGTAGATGATGTCGGTGCTGGTCCGCCACATCGGGGCCTGGCCCGGCGCCCAGTTCCAGGGGTTCTGTTTGCCCCAGTTGCAGATCGAGAGGGTGAGCGGACGGCCGGTCGTCGCCGTGGCCTTGGCGACCGCGTCGCTGATGGACCGGTACGTCGTCTTCGCGTCGAGTCCCTCGGCGTCGCCGCCGCACCAGTCGACCTTGACGAAGTCGAAGCCCCACTCGGAGAACTGGAGCATGTCCTGGGCGTAGTGGCCCTCGCTGCCCGTGTTCGCGGCGGCGGGCCGGCCGGTCGGGTAGTAGTAGCCGCAGCCGTTCCTGCCCGCGTCGGTGTAGATGCCGGCCTTGAGGCCCTTGCTGTGGATGTAGTCGGCGACGGCGCTCATCCCGCCCGGCCACTCCGAGGTGTCGACGGTGATGTTGCCGTCCCCGTCCCGGGTGCCCTGCCACCAGCCCTCGTCGATGTTGACGTACTTGTAGCCGGCGGCCGGCAGACCCGCGGCGACGAAGGCGTCGGTCTGCTGTTTGATGACGTTGTGGTCGATCTTCGCGGCGAAGCTGTTCCAGGAGGCCCAGCCCATCGGCGCGGTGGGGACCGGAATCTGACGGCTCGTCGCGGCCTGGGCAGCGACCGGCTGGGCGAAGAGGAGCGCGGCGGCCGCGGTCAGGGCCAGGGCCAGGGCGCGTACGGCGGCGGCTCCGCAGCGGCCGACGAGAGCGCCGCGCCGGGGCGGGGGTGGGGGGTACATGCGGCTCCTCCAGAGAATCTTCAAGGCTCGCACGGTATTTCGAACGCAGATCGGCAATCCGAACGCTTCGCGCGCCGACCGTAGAGCCGCCGGAGGGTGAAGTCAACGGATGCGACAGGAGTGACCGGACGGGCATCGCGGACCCGAACGCGACAGCACCACCGGGTCGTTGACCCCCGGTTCGATGGGTGGAGGGTCGCGCGCCACCCGAAAAGGGACCCCGGCCGACGGGGGCTACACGTTCAGCGGCCGCCGGACTCGAAGTGCCGCCGGGCGGACTCGATGTGCCGGAAGTACCGGTAGGTCCATTCGCACATCCCGTCGACCGTGGCCCGCAGTCCGTGGCCCGCTTCGGTGAGGGTGTACTCGACGCGGGGCGGGACCGTGGGATGGACGGTCCGCTCGACCATGCCGTTGCGCTCCAGCATGCGCAGGTTCTGGGTGAGCATCTTGTGGCTGATGCCCTCGACCCGATCGCGCAGCTCACTGAAGCGCAGGGTGCCCTCCCCGAGGGCTTCGATGATCAACAGCGCCCACTTGTTGGCGACGTCGGCGAAGATCTCGCGCCCCAGGGAGTCTGCCCGCCGCAGGTCGGCCTCCTCGGCCGAGCCGCTGAACTGCTTGGTCACCATCAGGTTCCCCAGTCACCGAAAAGTGCGTTCTTCCATGTCAACGGCCACTCTCCTACCGTTCCCGAGTAACCACAAGAGACCACGAGGGTCTGGTTTTGACGAACACCGGCTCGCGAGGGCCCGGACGAAGAGGCGGACAGATGGCCATCACCCTGAAGAACCCCGACGGGCTGCCGAAGATCGATGTCTACCGGCAGGTGGCGATCGCCTCCGGTTCGAAGCTGGTCTTCATCGCCGGGCAGGTCGCCTGGGACGCGGAAGGGGCCACGGTCGGCGAGGGCGACCTCGCCGCGCAGGTCGAGCAGTGCTACCTCAACATCGCCACCGCGCTGGGCGCGGCCGGCGGTTCCTTCGACGACGTGGCCAGGCTGACCGTCTACGTCGCCGACTGGACCGGCGACAAGATGCCCTTCCTCCTGGAGGGAGCCTCCCGGGCTGCCGCGAAGCTGGGTGGCACTCCGGTCCCGCCGGCCACACTGATCGGCGTCGCGGCGCTGGACGTCCCCGAGCATCTGGTCGAGATCGAGGCCACCGCGGTCCTCGACTGAACCGCGGAGGTCGTGTGCCGTGCCGGCCCGCATGCCACGGCGCCATCCGGCCGGCGCGCCGAGGCACTCCCCGCGGCACCGGTCCGTGCGGCTCAGCGCCTTGGCGCCCACCCCTGCGGGCGGAGGATTCCCAGCAGCTGCCGTGCCAGTTCGTCGACCACCTCGTCCAGGGTGGCGTCCACCCACCCGGCGCTCCAGTCGTGGAGCAGGCCGTTGACGCTGCCGATGAAGGCGGTCGCGGCCAGGCGGTAGTCGCGGTCCTCGGCGTCTTTGCGGGCGGCGGCGGCACTCGCCTCGGCGCAGATGAGGTCCACCCAGCCGGCGCGGCGGGCGAGCCTTTGTTCCTCCAGGCGCGGGCTGACGCCGATGATCTCGACGAAGGTGATGCGGATGCGGCGCGGGTCGGAGGTGACGTCGCGGGCGTAGGCACGGAACAGCACGGTGACGCGCTCGGCCAGCGGCAGCGCCTCCGCCTCCGCCAGGGCTGCCAGCACCGCCTGCTCGGCCCAGTCGTTGACCTGCAGGTGCAGTGCCGCCAGCACGTCCTCCAGGGTGCGGAACTCCTCGTAGAACTGACGCGTGGACAGCCCTGCCGCCTGGCTCAGCGCGGCGACGGTCGTCGCCCGGAAGCCCGGACTGTCACCGAACAACTGGAGCGCCGCGTCCAGGAAACGGCGGCGCCGCTCGGCCTGCCGCTCCTCCGCGGACCTGCCGCCGTAGCGGCCCGTCGGCGGCCTGAGTCTGCCCGTCATGCTCCCCCTCCGTCCTCCGCCGATGGCCAATCTTGTCGTGCACGCATCTTGTCGAGTAGGCCACCCCCTCCTTACTTTTCAGTAAGTTCATTTTGAAAGCACCCGTGTTCAGATTCCTCAGAGGAGGGAGCAGTCATGCCTGCCCCCAGATCCAGGCACCTTTGCTCCATAGCCGCCGCCCTCGTCCTGGCCGCCGCCGGCCCCGCCACGGCCGCGTCCGCCGCCTCCACCAGTGCCGCTTCCGACGCCTCCGCCCTGCGCGAGGTGCTGTTCGTGGGCAACAACTGGGACGGCACCGCGGACGTCATCAAGTCCTCAGGGGACTTCGCGAAGGTCGGCCGGATCAACGTCATCCCGGACAAGGACCAGCGGATGGGGGAGATCAACGCCGACCCGATCAAGTGGATCTACTTCCAGGCGATCCGCAACAGTGTCGGCGAGGGCCACGACCAGTTCGCGGACGACATGTACTCGACCCCCGACGGCAAGTCGGTGGTGGTCTCCCGCCCGAGCTTCGCCGACGTCGTCTCCATCGACCTGGCCACCGGGAAGATCAACTGGCGGTTCCCCGTCGCCGGTTACCGTGCCGACCACATGGCCGTCTCCCCCGACGGCACCCGGGTCGCGGTCTCCGCCTCGACCGCGAACAAGGTGCACGTGCTGGACATCAACACCGGCCGGCAGCTCGGTTCGTTCGCCACCGGTGACAAGCCGCACGAGAACATCTTCACCAAGGACGGCAAGTACATCTGGAACATGTCCATCGGGGACGTCAACACCTCCCTCGACGACCCGTCCGCGGACTGGACCAAGGGCGACCGCCACATCACGGTGGTGGACGCGACGACGTACAAGCAGGTCAAGGTCATCGACATGCGGAGCCGACTGGACGCCTTCGGCCTGAAGAACTTCTCCGACGCGGTCCGTCCGGCCGTCTTCTCCCCCGACGAGTCGAAGTTCTACTTCCAGGTGTCGTTCTTCAACGGCTTCCTGGAGTACGACGTCGCCTCCGACAAGATCACCCGGATGAAGACCCTGCCGAAGAACCCGGCGACCAGCGAGGACCGCACCACCTGGGTCAACGACTCGCGCCACCACGGCATCTCGATGAATCCCGCGGGTACCAAGCTGTGCGTGGCGGGCACCATGGACGACTACGCGACCGTCGTCGACCGCGCCACCCTCCAGGAGGGCCCGCTGGTCACCGCCTCCAAGCCCTACTGGGCCACGGTCAGCGGCGACGGCAAGGACTGCATCATCTCCGAGTCCGGCGCCGACCAGGTCACGGCCATCGACTTCACCACCGGCCAGAAGGTGACGTCCGTGCCGGTGGGCGACCACCCGCAGCGCGTCCGGCTGGGGCACGTGCAGGCCGACTGGACGGGGCCGTCGGGCAGTTGACGCCCCTGAGCGGCCTCCGGGGTGCGGCGGCGCCCCGGAGGCCGGCACGGCTCAGAAGTGCGCCGCCGCCCACGCCGCCAGCTCGGACTTCGCCGCGCTCAGCAGGTCCGCGGAGGGGGTGCTCGTCGTGCCGTCCGTGACCAGTGCGTAGTGCAGGACCCCGGAGTCGGTGTCGGTGAGCAGCAGGCGGCGGCTGCCGGTGCCGCCCGGTTCCGGCGCCACGCCCACGGGGGTCGAGGCGGTGTACGCCGGGGGCGCGTACACGGTGCCGAGGTCGGAGAGGACCGTCGTCGCCGAGGCGGGGAAGGACGCCGGGAGGTGCAGTTCGGTGGGTGCCGTACCGCTGCCCGAGCGCCACACCAGCAGACCGTACCGGCCGGAGCCGACCAGCCGGGAGACGTTCGGCAGGGAGCTGGGCACCGGGTTCCAGGTCAGGGTGGTCGAGCCGTCCCGGGAGCGGTCCTCGTAGGTGAAGGCGAGCGTCGTGCCCGCCGTCGCGGCCGGGTAGAGCCGGTCGAGGAGGCGCGCGTCCTGACGCAGGGTCACCGCGCCGGAGTCGTCCAGCCGTACGGCGGACAGGTCCTCGTCGTTCCAGGCGTCGCCCGAGGTGAGCACCTTGCCGGGGTTGCCGTTCATCAGCTCGTGGTGACGGCCGCTGTAGATGTCCCACTGCCACTGGGTGCCGGACAGCACCGGACCCGAGGACGCCGGGCTGTTCCACCAACGCGCTCCCGGCAGACGGGAGTCCAGGGCCTGGTACATGGCCTTGAGCACGGTCGGTGCCTTGTCCGACACCGTCCCCGCCAGCGGGTGCCCGAACTCGCCGACCACGGCCGCGGTCCCGGCCGCCGAAGCCCGGTCGCGGATGGTGCCGAAGTCGGTCGCGTACTGGCCGTCGGCCGCCTTGCCCCACATCAGGATGCCGGAGATGGCCTTCTGGTCGTAGAAGTGGGTGTTGAAGACATAGCGTGATCCGAGGGTGCCCGCGTCCAGCAGGCCGCCCTCCTGTTTCTGGGAGTCGATGTTGGAGTTCCAGAAGAGGCCGGGCTCGACCAGGGCGGGCTTCGCCTGCCAGCCGGCCGCGTCCATCGCGCCACGGAACCTCACGTAGAACGGCCACAGCAGGTCCCGTTCCCAGGTGCGGTTGGTCTGCCCCGAGTCGTAGGTGCCCGCGTACGGCTCGTTGTACGGGTCGAAGCCGACGACGCCCGCGAACTCGGTGTCGCTCAGGTGCTGCGCCAGGTACGACATGGTCGTCCGGGCCGTGGCGAGGAAGGCGTCCTGGAGGCCGTGGTTGTTGTGCCAGAAATCGTAACCCGCCTTCGTCACGGCCGCGTTCTGTGTGATGTTCTGCCCCCAGAGAAAGCAGATACCGCACGACTCGGCCGGGTAACCACCGGCGGTCACCGCCCACTCGGGGGCACCGTCACCCGTGTACCAGCTTCCGGGGCCGAAGAGGTACCGGGAGTAGAGGTCCTGGTGGAAGTCGGGGTAGACGCGTAGCCCCGCGTCGAGGAAGGCGCGCATCTGGTCGGTGACGGCGGCCAGATAGGCGGTGTCGACCTGGCCGCGCACGGGCTCGGCGTGGGCCCAGCTGAGCAGGAACCGGACGGAGTTCGCGCCGCCGAGGGCGCGCAGCGCGGTCGCGGACTTCTTCGCGTCGGCGACCGACGCGAAGGGCAGACCGCCGTTCTCCTCCAGCTTGGTCTCGCCGGAGACGTTGTAGCCGCGCAGGACGACCTCACGGCCCTGCCCGTCGGTGAAGCGGCCGTTCTGCACGGTGAGGGAGGTGCCGTCGAACCACAGGGAGTCGGACGGGACGGCAGTGGCGGGTGGGGCGGCGGTGGCGGGTGGGGCGCCCGCCACCGACAGGAATCCACAGAGGACAACCAGGACAACGGTCAGACGTGCCCGGATTTTCGACATGTCCACTACATTCCGGCGGTGTCAGGACACAGTCAACAGCACTGACTCCGAAGTAAGGACTTTTTTCCTGCCATTTGGCCGGATTCGCGTGTAGGCCCGAGAGGGACGGGTAGGGGGCGCAACAGCAACGGATGAGGCATGCATGTCCTCTGCGGTACTTCCCGGAAGGAGGTCCGTGACAGCGCATCATCCACAGTGCCCGGGCCGCTCCCCATCACGGGGCGGCCCGGATCTCGTTCCGCTCACCGCCGCGGCAGCCGGTGCAGTGCCACCTCCGTCAGCGTGCCGTCCGCGACGGTCGCCGTCAGGTAGGTGCAGTGGGGCTGCCGGCGGCGGTCGGTCGGGGAGCCGGGGTTGAGCAGCCGCAGGCCACCGGGGGCGGTGGTGTCCCACGGAATGTGACTGTGGCCGAAGACCAGGACGTCGAGCTCGGGGAAGCGGGCTGCGCAGCGGACCTCGCGGCCCTGGGCGGGGCCGGTCTCGTGGACGACGCCGAAGCGCAGCCCGCCCAGATCGGCGTACGCCACCTCGGGGAGGCGGGCGCGCAGCTGAGGCCCGTCGTTGTTGCCGTACACGGCGACGAGCCGGCGGCTGCGGACCTCCAGCAGGTCGAGGGTGGCGGTGTCGACCCAGTCCCCGGCATGGATCACGACATCGGCCCGCGGCAGTTCGGCCAGGAGCTCGTCCGGCAGCCGCTTGGCGCGCTTGGGCAGATGTGTGTCGGACATGAGGAGCAGGCGCACGCGGTCAGGCTATCGGGGCGCCTGCCCGAAGCGTCGTCACCCGGACTTGGCGAGGCGCCGGATGCCGCGGAGCGCGGTCACCGCGGCCAGGCCGGTGCCGAGCGCCGTGGCGGCGGGGTGGTGGGCGAGGGTGGTCTGCCAGGAACGGCTGTGGGAGCTGTCGTCGAAGACGCCGTGCGCCCCGTGGTCGTCGCCGGGCAGCCGGTCCACGGGCTCGAAGAGGTTGCTGCGGCCGGTCGGTGCCTCCTTGTCGGTCTGCTGGGACTCGAAGCCGGTGCGGGCCAGATAGCGGTCGAGCAGGGCCGGCACCAGCCGGTTGGCCCAGATGGTGGCCACGGTGGTGGCACCGACGTAGTACTGCTTGCGGCGCGGGTGGTCGGCGGCGTACACCACACCCCGGGCGGCGACCTCGGGCTGGTAGATCGGCGGAACGGGGCTGGGGTGCTTGCGCAGGCGGGAGCGCACCCAGTCGAACTGGGGGGTGTTGACGGCGGGCATCTGGGCGACGGTGACGTGCACGTTGCTCCCGCGGTGCAGCAGCTCGACGCGCAGGGAGGAGGTGAAGCCGTTGATGGCGTGCTTGGCGCCGCAGTACGCGGACTGCAGCGGGATCGACCGCTCCCCCAGTGCCGAGCCGACCTGCACGATGGTGCCGCGGTCGCGGGGCAGCATCCGCCCCAGCGCCGTCCGGGTGCCGTTGACGAAGCCGAGGTAGGTCACCTCGGTCACCCGCCGGTACTCCTCGGCGGTGATCTCGTCGAACGGCGCGAACACGGAGCTGAAGGCGCAGTTGATCCAGACGTCGATGGGGCCGAACTCCTTCTCGGCGGCGTCGGCGACGGCCTCGACCTGGTCGGCGTCGGCGGTGTCCGCGACCTGCACCAGCGGCCGGCCGCCGAGCGCGGCGACCTCGTCGGCGGCGGCCTCCAGCCCGCCACGGCCGCGGGCGACCAGGACGACGTCGGCGCCCCGCTGGGCGTAGAGACGGGCGGTGGCGCGGCCGATACCGGCGCTGGCACCGGTGATGACGACGGTGGCGGGCATGGTCAGCTCCTTCCGGGGTGAGAGTGGTCTCGGCCCAGCCGGGCCGCGGTCTCCAGCAGTACGGCGTGCACGAAGGCCTGCGGGATGTTGCCGCGCAGCTGCCGCTGGGCGACGTCGTACTCCTCGGCGTACAGTCCCGAGGCGCCGCAGGCGCCGCGGTTGCGTTCGAACCAGCGGTGCGCGGACACGGTCCGACCCTGCTGGTGCTCGGCCATCGCCATGACGAACCCGCAGAGCAGGAAGGCGCCCTCGGCGTCCGCGAGGGGCCGGTCGTCGTGGCGGAAGCGGTACAGGAAGTGGTCCTCGGCGAGCGCGCGGCGGCAGGCCTCGAGAGTGGCGCGGGTGCGCGGGTCGTCGGGGGGCAGGGCGCCGCGTACCGGGGGCAGCAGCAGTGCCGCGTCCACGGCGGGGTCGTCCGGGCTGCGCTGCCAGTACCCGTCGGCGTGCACGGAGGTGGCCGTGACGGCGGCGAGCAGGGTGTCGGCGAGCCGGGCGCAGGTGTCCGCGCGGGGGTGGCGCGGTTCGGCGGCGGCGAGGGCGCGCAGTCCGGCGACGCAGACCAGACGGCTGTGGGTCCACTGCCGGGGGGAGAGCTCCCAGATACCGGCGTCGGGCTCGCGCCACCGGTCGGCGACGGCGCGTACGGCGATGTCGGCGGCCTCGGCCGCGGTGGCGTCGAGCCGGTCGTGCCGGGCCGCCGCGGCGAACAGCAGCAGCGCCTCGCCGAAGCAGTCCAGCTGGAACTGCTGCTCCACCCGGTTGCCGACCCGGTCGAAGCCTCCCGGGTAGCCGGGCAGGTCCAGCTCGCGCTGGCCCGGGACGGGTGTGCCGTGCACGGTGTAGGCCGGGGTGAGGCGGGGGCCGTCGGAGCACAGCCGCTCGGCGACGAAGCGGACGGCGTCGTCGAGGAGCTCGGGTACCCCGGCGGCGGCCGCGGCCTGCCCGGCGTAGCTCTGGTCGCGGATCCACACGTACCGGTAGTCGTAGTTGCGTCCCTCCTCGGCGCGTTCCGGGAGGCTGGTGGTGGCCGCCGCGACCATGCCGCCGCCGGAGGTGGTCAGACCGCGCAGGACGGCGCAGGCGAGCCGGGCGTCGCCGGGGGCGATGGTGTGCTCGAGCCGGGGCACCGCCCGCCGCCAGGCCCGCTCGGTCGCCGCCCAGGCCTGTTCGGCGTGCGGCGGGGTGCGCGGGAGCGGGGAGGGGGAGCACTCGAGGACCAGGTCGTGGCTCTCCCCGGGCTTGAGGACCAGTTCGGCGGTCAGCCCGTGCTCGCCGAGAGTGGCGGAGGGGGCGCCCTGCCAGCGCAGCCGGTGGGCGCCGGTGTACAGGTGCCACACGCCGGCGTCGTCACGGTGGGCGGAGTCGAGCGGGGCGCGGCCGTAGTCTGCGTGCGGGTCGAGGACGACGGTGAGGTGCGCGGGGCCGTCGACGGCCTGCACCCGGCGCAGCAGAACCACGCGGTTCGTCTCGCCGGGGAAGGCCAGCGCCTCGCGGCACTCGACGACGCCCTCGGTGGTGACCCAGCGGCTGCGCCGGATCAGGCTGCCGTTCTCGTAGTAGCCGCCGGGTACGTGGGGAGCGCGGGGCGTGACGGCATAGCCGCCCCGGCCGCCGATGAGGGAGGCGAGCACGGCGTCGTCGTGCCAGCCGGGCGCGCACAGCCAGACGACGCCGCCGTCGGGGCCGATCAGCGCGCCGCGTTCGCCGTCGGCGAGCAGGGCGTAGTCGTGCAGTGCGTGCGGGGGGAAACGGCTGCTCATGGGATCTCCTCGCTCAGCGCACGCGGTAGGGCCGGGCACGCTCGGCGGCGAGGGTCAGTCCCAGTCCCGGCGTTCGGCCGGCGCCTGGAACGACGCTGCCACCCGCCGGGTCGAGCACGCCGTCGAAGAGGATCCGCTCGATGCGCACATGGTCGTGGAACCACTCCAGGTGGCGCAGGTTGGGCACCGCGGCGGCGGCGTGCGCGTGGGCGTGCGGGGCGCAGTGCCCGGAGATGTCCAGGCCGCGGGCCTGGGCGAGGGCGGCGGCCCGCAGCCAGACGGTGATCCCTCCGCAGCGCGTGACGTCGGCCTGGAGACAGTCCACCGCGTCGGCGGCGAGCATGTGCTCGAAGTACGGGAGCGTGTAGCCGTACTCCCCCGCCGTCACGTCCATGGGGGCGTGGGCGCGGATCGACGCGAGGCTGGTGAGGTGGTCGGAGGAGACCGGTTCCTCGAACCAGGTCACCCCCTGTCCGGCGAGAGAGTCGGCGAGTCGCAGCGCCTGCTTCGCGCTGTAGCCGCCGTTGGCGTCCACGTACAGGGCGGTGGCGTCGCCGACGCTCGCGTGGGCCCGCTGGACCCGGTCCAGGTCGCGGTCCTCGCGGGTGCCCCAGGACTCCCCGATCTTGATCTTGACGCGGGGGATGCCCTGCTCCTCGGCCCAGCCGCGCAGCTGCCGGTCCTGGCGCCGGTCGTCGTAGGTGGTGAAGCCGCCGCTGCCGTAGACGGGCACGTCGTCGCGGGCGGCGCCCAGCAGGTCGACTAGGGACAGGCCGAGCAGACGGGCCTTGAGGTCCCACAGCGCGATGTCGACGGCGGCGATCGCCTGTGCGGCCACGCCGGGTCCGCCCGCGTTGCGCACCGCGCGGTGCATCTCCTCGTTCAGGCGGGGCACGTCGAACGCCGGGGAGCCGGTGACGACGCCGGCGAGCAGGTCGTTCACGAGATCCGCGGTGGCGGCGGGCGCGTAGGTGTAGCCGAGTCCGCTCGCGTCACCGGCGCGGACGGTGACCAGGACGAGCGTGGTGCTGTCCCAGGCCAGGGTGCCGTCGGCCTCGGGCGCGTCGGTGGGCACGGTGTAGACGGAGGTGTCCACTCGCTCGACGACCGGCTGGTCGGTCATGTCTCCTCCCGGGCGTGGGCCCGTGTCCGGGCGCGTTCGGTGGTGCGGTGGTGCTGCCGGGGTCATCGGTTGCGGCGCCGCAGCCGCAGCGCGGTGCCGGCGGCGGCCGCGCCGGTCAGGGCGGCGACCGAGGCGGTGGTCGCCCAGCGTGCGGTGCGGGAGGGCTCCGGCGGGCGCTGTGCGAGCCGTTCGGGCCGGTCGCTCGGCAGGTTGCCGTCCATCGCCAGGGCCAGCACCTCGGCGAGGTGCAGGGCACGGCGGCCGGTGTCGCCCTGCTCGATCTGGGTGCGGCAGCTGAAGCCGTCGGCGAGCACCAGGCTGTCGGGGGCCGCCTCGCGGACGGCGGGCAGGACGCCCTGTTCGGCGACGGCCATGGAGACCTCGTGGTGGCCCCGTTCGAAGCCGAAGTTGCCGGCCAGGCCGCAGCAGCCCTCGTCGAGGACGCCGGCGTCGAGGTGGGCGCGGCGCATCAGCTCCCGGTCCGCGTCGAACTTCATGATCGCGTGCTGGTGACAGTGGGTCTGCACGGTCGCCTGCCGGGCGAGCCGGGGCGGTTGCCAGTCGTCCGGCGCGTGGTGGACGAGCTGCTCGGCGAAGGTGCGCACCTGCCCGGCGAGCCGGCACACGTCCTGGTCGGCGGGCATCAGCTCGGGCGCGTCGGACCGGAACACGGCGGTGCAGGACGGTTCCAGGCCGATGACCGGGGTGCCCGCCTCCAGGTACGGGCGCAGTGCGTCGAGAGTGCGGCGCAGCACCTTCTTGGCGACGGTGAGCTGTCCGGTGGAGATCCAGGTCAGGCCGCAGCACACCGGTTCGTCGGGTACGGCGACGTGGAAGCCGGCGTCCTCGAGGACCCGTACGGCAGAGATCGCGATGGAGGGGTGGAAGTAGGTGCTGAAGGTGTCGGGCCACAGCACCACGGTCCGCGGGTCGGCCGGGTCGGGCTGCTCGGTGCCGCGTTCCCGCCACCACTGGACGAAGGACTGTTCGGCGAAGACCGGCGCGGGCCGGGCCGCGTCCACGCCCGCCAGCCGCTTGCCCAGCCGGGCGAGGCCCGGCGCGTGCAGCGCGCCGTTGACGAGCGAGGGGGCGACCCGGGAGAGGCGCGCCCACAGCGGCAGCCAGCCCATGGCGTAGTGGGCGGCGGGGCGTACCCGGCCCTCGTGGTGGTGGGCGAGGAACTCCGCCTTGAGCGTCGCCATGTCGACCCCGGTGGGGCAGTCCGACTTGCAGCCCTTGCAGGCCAGGCACAGGTCGAGGGCGTCGTGGACCTCGGTGGAGCGCCAGCCGTCCTTGACGGCGGAGTCGGCGTGACCGTTCAGCATCTCGAACAGCAGCCGGGCCCGGCCGCGCGTGGAGTGCTCCTCCTCCCGGGTGGCCCGGTACGAGGGGCACATCACGCCTCCGGAATGGCCGCGGCAGTTGCCGATGCCGACGCAGCGCATGACCGCACGGGTGAAGGAGTGGTCGTCCTCCGGGTAGCCGAAGTGCGTCTCGGGGGTGGCCGGGCGCCAGGAGGGGCCCAGGCGCAGCTGCCCGTCGACGGGGTTGGGGCGGACGACCTTGCCGGGGTTCATCCGGTCACGGGGGTCGAACAGGGCTTTCAGCTCGCCGAACGCGGTCACCAGCCGCTCGCCGAACATCCGGGTGAGCAGTTCGCCCCGGGACTGGCCGTCGCCGTGCTCGCCGGACAGGGAGCCGCCGTAGGAGGCCACGAGGTCGGCGGCGCGCTCCAGGAAGCGGCGGAAGTCCCCTACGCCCCCGGCGGTCTTCAGGCCGAAGGGGATGCGGGTGTGCACACAGCCCTGTCCGAAGTGCCCGTACAGGGAGGGGTGGTCGTAGTCGAACTCCTCGAAGAGTTTCTTCAGGTCGCGCAGGTAGTCGCCGAGCCGTTCGGGCGGTACGGCCGAGTCCTCCCAGCCCTCCCAGGTCTCGCGGTCGTCCGGGGGCCGCGCGGTGACGCCGAGACCGGCCTCGCGGGCCTTGAGCATCTTCTCCTCGCGGTCGGGGTTGTCGGAGAAGGCGACGTCCTTGTCCTTCTCGTCCCGGCCGATGGCCCGCAGGAGTGCGTGTGCCTGTGCGTCGACGTCGTCCTGGCTGTCACCGCTGTACTGCACCATCAGCCAGCTGTCGCCCTCGGGAAGGACGGCGAGGGAGTCCAGGTAGGCGCCCTCCTCGCGCATCAGCTGAGCCATCCGCCCGTCCAGCGCCTCCAGTTGGCTGGGCGAGCAGTGCTCCAGCAGGCGCGCCACGTCGTCGCCGGCGGCGCAGATGTCGTCGTAGCCGAGCACCAGCAGCGACTTGTACGGCGGCACCGGCACCAGGGCCAGTTCGGCGCGCAGCACGGTCACCAGGGTGCCTTCGCTGCCCACCAGGGCCCGGGCGACGTCGAAGCCGTTCTCGGGGAGCAGGGAGTCCAGGTTGTAGCCGGAGACCCGGCGGGGGATCTTGGGGTAACCGCGGCGGATGTCGGCCAGGTACTCGCCGGCGATGCGGTCCAGTCCGGCGTAGATCTCGGCGAGCCGTCCGCCCTCCGCGGTGATCCGCTCGCGTTCGGCGGCGGACGTCGGTCCCACCCAGGCACGCACGCCGTCGTAGGTGAGGATCTCCAGGCGGCGCACGTTGTCCACGGTCTTGCCGTACGCCTGGGCGGACGCGCCGCAGGAGTTGTTGCCGATCATCCCGCCGAGCGCGCAGTGGCTGTGCGTGGACGGCTTGGGACCGAACTGAAGCTTGTGGTCGGCCAGTTGCCGGTTGAGTTCGTCCAGGACGATGCCGGGTTCGACCACACAGGTGCGTGCCTCGGGGTCCACCGAGACCAGCGCGTTGCAGTACTTGCTCCAGTCGATCACCACGGCGGTGTTGGTGGACTGCCCGGCCAGGCTGGTGCCGCCGCCACGGGAGAGCACGGGGGCGTCGAACCGGGCGCAGACCGCCACCGCCCGCGCGCCCGCCTCGACGGTGCGGGGCACGACGACGCCGATGGGGACCTGCCGGTAGTTCGAGCCGTCCGTGACGTAGGCGCCGCGGCTGCCGGCGTCGAAGCGGACCTCGCCGTCCACTTCCGCGTGCAGCGCCGCCTCCAGTCCGGTCACGTCCGGAGGGGTCATCTGCTCACGTCCTCGAGTCTCTCCCCATGGCCTTCGCCCGGTCACGGACGTGCGAGTACCCAGGGATCGCCGGGTCCAACTGAGCTCCGCGGGCGGCGTCACGAAGACGGCCGACCCCGCCCGGGCCGAGCCGGCTCCTTACCCAGATCGAGCCGATCCCTTACCGAGACCGAACAGACGTCCCCGCAAGTGGCCGGGTTAGCATTCGGCCACGCGCACATGCCACCCAGGCGACGGGTGGCGACCGAAAGGGGCTCGAAAGCCGGATGCCGGTCAAGGTCAGCGTCATCGTCCCCGTGTACAACCCCGGGCCCTACATCGAGGACTGCATCGCCTCGTTGCTGCGGCAGTCACTGCCTCCCGACGAGTTCGAGGTGGTCTTCGTCGACGACGGCTCCACCGACGGGACGCCCGCCCACCTGGACGAACTGGCCGCCGAGCATCCCCACGTCCAGGTGATCCACCAGGCGAACTCCGGCTGGTCGGGCAAGCCCCGCAACGTCGGCATCGAGGCCTCCCGGGGCGAGTTCGTGATGTTCGTCGACAACGACGACTACCTCGGCGACGAAGCTCTCGAACGTATGTACGAGTACGGGGTGGCGAACAAGGCCGACGTGGTCGTCGGAAAGATGGCCGGAAAGGGCCGACCGGTCCCGGTGGAGCTGTTCCGCCGCAACCACCCGCACGCCACCGTCGAGAACGCCCCGCTGATCGACAGCCTCACCCCGCACAAGATGGTCCGCCGCGCGTTCCTGGACCGCACCGGCCTGCGCTTCCCGGAGGGCCGGCGGCGACTGGAGGACCACGTCTTCGTCACCGAGGCCTACCTTCGCGCCGACAACGTCTCCGTGCTCAGCGACTACGTCTGCTACTACCACGTCAAGCGGGACGACGCGTCCAACGCGGGCTTCCAGCGCTTCGACCCGGTCGGCTACTTCAAGAACCTCCGTGAGGCCCTGGACGTCGTCGAGCGGTACACCGAGCCCGGCCCGCTGCGCGACCGGTTGCTGCGCCGCTGGCTGCGCGTGGAGATGGTCGAGCGGATGAGCGGCCGCCGTCTGCTGCGCAAGCCCGACGACTACCGGCGGGAACTGTTCCGGGAGATGCGCGGCGTCGTCCTGGAGCGCTTCGGCCCCGGTGTCGCGACCGGGCTGCGCCCGGGGCAGCGGATCGTCGCCGAGCTCATCCGCGAGGACCGCTACGACGACCTGGTCGCCTACGCCGAATGGGAGAGCGGCGTCACACCGAAGGCGGTGCCCACCGGGGTGGAATGGCGCGACGGGAGACTGCGGGTCGCCTTCACCGCCGAGTACCACCGCGACGGCCGGGCGCTGACCTACCCCGCCGACCCGGCCGTCGCCGCCGCCGACGGCGCGCCCCGGGACCTCGACGAGGCGGCCGCCCGGCTCGGCGGGGCCGCCGTGGACGGTTTCGGCAGGGCGACCGCCCACCTGCTCCTGCGCGACCGCGACAGCGCCGCGTCCTTCTTCCAGAAGGTGGACCTCGCCCGCGAGCGCGTTCCGGCCGGGGACGGCCGCATCCGGCTGGTGCTGCACGGCACGGCCACCGTCGACCCCGCCGACGCGGCGGGCGGCGCCCCGCTGCACGCCGGCCTGTGGGACGCGTACGTGCGGGTCGGCCTCGGCGGCTGGACCAGGGAATGCCGGCTGGGCCCGGCCCCGCGGCACGACCGCCCCGCCCCGCCCGCGGGGCTCGTGGCCGGGCGCGTGGTACTGCCGTACTGGACCAAGCAGCACGACAACTTCTCCCTGGACGTCGACCGGGCGACCAGGGCACTCGGACTCGGCGGACTGACCCCCGAGGACGCGACGGTCTCCGGGGACCGGCTGCTCAGCCTCGCGCTGCCGCTGTACGTCGCCGACCGCACCGAGGTGGTGCTGCGCTGGGTGGGCACCGCCTCCGGCGGCCCCCTCACGGAGACCGGGACGCTGACCCCGGCCGAGGGCGACGGCTCCCTGCTGCGGACCACGCTGCCCCTGTCCGCGATGCGGGAGGCGTCGGGATGGCGGCCGGAGGTGTGTCTGACGCCGGATGCGGCCCCGCCGCGTTTCCTCGCCCTGCCGCTGGCCCTGCACGTCAGTCGTACCGGCCGCGTCCGGTTGGCGGGTCCGCCCGTGCCCGGCCCGGCACGGCGGCTGGCGCGCGCGGCGCGGCGGATGGCGGGCGCGGCCCGGCGCAGGATCGGTTCCACCAGCGAGACACGGAAGGCGTGACGGCGTGCGTGCACTGGAGATAGCGGACGCCTGGGTGCTGGAGCCCAAGGTGTTCCCGGACGCCCGGGGCAGCTTCCACGAGTGGTACCGGGGCCAGGAGTTCCGTGCGGCCACCGGATACGACCTCGCGCTCGCTCAGGCCAACTGCTCGGTGTCGCGGCGGGGCGTGCTGCGCGGGATCCACTTCGCCGACGTACCGCCCGGCCAGGCCAAGTACCTCACCTGCGTGCGGGGCGCCGTCCTGGACGTGGTCGTGGACATCCGCGTCGGCTCGCCCACCTTCGGCCGGTGGGAGGCCGTACGGCTGGACGACGACACCCACAACGCCGTGTTCCTCGCGGAGGGGCTGGGGCACGCGTTCATGGCGCTCACCGACGACGCCACGGTGGTGTACGTGTGCTCGGCCGGGTACGCGCCCACGCGTGAGCACGGGGTGCACCCGCTCGACCCCGCGCTGGGCATCGCCTGGCCCGGGGGCATCGAGCCGCTGCTGTCCGAGAAGGACGCGGCGGCCCCCTCACTGGCCGAGGCGGAGCGGTCCGGGCTGCTTCCCAGCTACGCGGACTGCTCCGCCCACTACGAGCGGCTTCGTGCGAGCGCGCTGCGCAGGTGAACGAGCAGGGAGGACGGCGCCGGGCGGCTCAGGGGCTGACGCCGAGCTGCTGCACCGCCCGGCGCAGGGGTCCCCAGCCGCGGGACCGCTTGGTGCCGCGGTCGCGGGCCGCCACCAGCGGCTTCCAGAAGCCCGCGTCGATCAGCGTCCGGGGCTTCACGGCCGTGGTGCGCTCCAGGATCTGCTCGGGCACCTTCTGCGGGTCCGGGACCTCGAACTCCGCGATGATCTCGTCGTACCTGTCGCCCAGCACCGTGTTGTCCGGGTCGGCGCCGAAGACGACCAGCTGCCCGGTGGGCGCGGTGTCCACCAGGACCGTCACCAGGTCGGGACGGTACCGGTTCAGGATCTCGACGAGCTTGTAGACGTCACCGGTCCAGGCGTCGGTGTGCCGGTCGCGGGCCGCCTCGTCGACGTTGCGCGGGAGCATGTCGTCGAAGACGATCACGCTGGCCCAGTCCGAGTGCTTCTCGATGTTGATGAAGTCGCGCAGCGCGTACTCGAACAGGTGCATGCCGTCGATGAACGACAGGTCCAGGGTGGTGCGCCGCCAGTATCCGAACGGGCTGCGGTTGCGGGCCAGGTTGCGCAGCGGGTGGCGGCCGCCCCTGAGGTGCGCGAGGGGGTTGTCACGGGCGAAGAAGTCGTCGCTGGTCGCCTTGGCCAGGTGGACGTCGCAGCGGATCTCCGTGACCACCTTGAACGCCGGGTCGATCGCGATGCTCGGCACCCGGGACAGTGTCAGGCTGCGGCCGTCGTTGACGCCGATCTCCAGGTAGTTGCGGTTCGCGGTGACCTTGTGGAGTTCCCGCAGGAACTCGTGCCGTTTCACTGAGAGATCTCCTTGCGGATGTGGGGCAGTGCTTCGTGCAGGGCGGACCGCCAGTGCCGCAGCGGTTCCAGGCCCGCCTCCCGCCACCGGTCGTGGCCCAGGACGCTGTAGGCGGGGCGGGGGGCGGGCCGGGCGAAGGCCCGGCTGTCGGTGGGGCGCACCCGGTCCGGGTCGGCGCCGGCGAGCCGGAACACCTCCCGGGCCAGCTCGTACCAGCTGGCCTCACCGGAACCGGTGGCGTGGAAGATACCGTGTGCGGCCGCGTCCCGGGAGGGCTTCGCACCGAGGTCCGCGATCCGGACGGCGACGTCCGCGCTCCAGGTCGGCTGCCCGCGCTGGTCGTCCACCACGTCGAGGGTGTCCCGGCGGCCTTCCAGCTCCAGCATCGTGCGCACGAAGCTGCGGCCGTGGACGCCGTACAGCCAGGCTGTGCGCACCACGGCGCAGGCCCCGGGGAGTTCCTCCAGGACCGCCCGCTCCCCCGCCAGCTTGGTGCGGCCGTAGGCGGTGCGCGGTGCCGGGGGGTGGTGCTCCGCATAGGGGGTGGCGCGGGCCTCTCCGGAGAAGACGTAGTCGGTGGAGACATGGATCAGGCGGGCGCCGTGTCCCGCGCACGCGCGGGCCAGCAGCCTCGGTCCGTCACCGTTGACGGCGAGTGCCCGGGCCTCGTCGGTCTCGGCGTCGTCGACGGCCGTGTACGCGGCGCAGTTGACGACGACGCCGGGCCGGTGCTCTTCGAGGGCCCGGTGGACGGCGTCGGCGTCGGTGATGTCGAGGCCCGCGCGGTCCAGGCCCGTCACGTCCTCACCGCGCCGCCGCAGCTCCTCGACGGTGTCGCGGCCGAGCATGCCGCCCGCGCCGGTGACCAGCCACCTCATCAGGCCCCCTGACGGGTGCGCTGCCTGAGCGGTTCCCACCAGGCCCGGTTGTCCCGGTACCAGGCGACCGTGTCGGCGAGGCCGGTCGTGAAGTCGCGGCGCGGCCGGTAGCCGAGCTCGTCGCGGGCCTTGCTCCAGTCCACGGAGTAGCGCAGGTCGTGCCCCTTGCGGTCGGCGACGTACGCCACCCGGTCCCAGCCCGCCCCGCAGGCGTCGAGGAGCAGCCCGGTGAGTTCCTTGTTGCTCAGCTCCGTGCCGCCGCCGATGTTGTACACCTCGCCGGGGCGGCCCTTGGTGCGCACCAGTTCCACACCGTGGCAGTGGTCGTCGACGTGCAGCCAGTCGCGGACGTTGCGCCCGTCGCCGTAGAGCGGGACCTGCCGGCCGTCGAGGAGGTTGGTGACGAACAGCGGAATGACCTTCTCGGGGAACTGGTGCGGGCCGTAGTTGTTGGAGCACCGGGTGACCCGCACGTCCAGGCCGTGGGTGCGGTGCTGGGCCAGGGCGAGCAGGTCGGAGGAGGCCTTGGAGGCGGAGTACGGGGAGTTCGGGGCGAGCGGGTGGGTCTCGGGCCAGGACCCGGTGTCGATGGAGCCGTAGACCTCGTCGGTGGAGACGTGCACGAACGGGCCGACGCCGTGGCGCAGCGCCGCGTCCAGCAGCGTCTGGGTGCCGAGCACGTTGGTGAGCACGAACTCGCCCGCTCCCGCGATCGAGCGGTCCACATGGGACTCGGCGGCGAAGTGCACGACCTGGTCGGCTTCGGCCATCAGCTTGTCGACCAGGCCGGCGTCGCATATGTCGCCCTGGACGAACTCGAGGCGGGGATGGCCGGCGGGCAGGTTGGTGAGCGTGCCCGCGTAGGTGAGCTTGTCCAGCACGGTGATGTGCGGCGCGTCGGGGCCGTCGTCGGCGAGGAGAGTGCGGACGTAACGGGAGCCGATGAACCCGGCGCCGCCGGTGACGAGGAGATTCATGAACGGATCTGCACCTTGCTGTGGTCGCCGAGGACGAGTCGGTGGGCGCTGGGTACGTCGGGCGCCGGGGTCACCTCGACGTGCCGGCCGATCAGCGAGGACTCGATCCTGCCCACCCCGTCGATGGACGAGTCCCGCAGCACTATGGAGAACTCCAGCTCGCTGTCCGTGATCCGGCAGTTCTCCGCGATGGAGGTGAACGGTCCCACGTAGGAGTCGCCGACGAGGGTTCCGGCGCCGATGACGGCCGGGCCGACGATCCGCGAGTTGACGATCCGCGCGCCCTCCTCGACGACGACCCGTCCGACGGTCTCGGACGCCTCGTCCACCTCGCCGTCGATGCGCCGGTCCATGCCCTCCAGGACCATGCGGTTGACCTCGAGCATGTCGCCCACGTTGCCGGTGTCCTTCCAGTAGCCCCTGATGACCGTGGAGCGGACGTCGGCACGGGCGTCGATGAGGTGCTGGATGGCGTGGGTGATCTCCAGCTCGCCCCGCCAGGACGGCTTGACGGCCCGCACGGCCTCGTGGATCACCGGGGTGAACAGGTAGACCCCGACCAGGGCCAGATCGCTCTTGGGGTGCTCGGGCTTCTCCTCCAGGCCGATCACCCGGCCCGAGGGGGCGAGCTCGGCGACGCCGAAGGAGCGGGGGTCCGGGACCCGGGTCAGCAGGATCTGCGCGTCGGGGCGGCTGACGCGGAAGCCCTCGACCAGGTCGCGGATGCCGCCGACGACGAAGTTGTCCCCGAGGTACATCACGAAGTCGTCGTCGCCGAGGAAGTCCCGCGCGATCAGCACCGCGTGGGCGAGGCCGAGGGGACGTTCCTGGGGTATGTAGGTGACGTCCAGGCCGAACTTGGAGCCGTCGCCGACGGCTTCCTGGATCTCGGCGGCCGTGTCCCCGACGATCACGCCGACCTCGGTGATCCCGGCCGCGGCGATGGATTCCAGCCCGTAGAAGAGCACCGGTTTGTTGGCCACCGGGACCAGCTGTTTGGCGGAGGTGTGGGTGATCGGCCGCAGCCGGGTACCTGCACCGCCGGAGAGCACCAGAGCCTTCATCTGCCACACCTTATCGGCCATAGTCCAAAACCGGCCTTTGTGTGTCGTGCCGGTTCGTTAAGACGATGCGCCTCTGATGTGCGGTTCTGGTGAGACCGGAGTGAAGCGGTCCGCCGATTTTCAGCCGGGAGTCAGTCCTCCCCGCGGACGATATTGCCGTCCTGGCCCTGCGGCGCCTCGCGCGGGCCGCCGCGCTCGACTATGGCCGGCAGGCAGGTACGCAGCCCCTTTCCCCACCGTCGGCGGGCCTTCGCCCAGCCCGTCTCGGCCATGCCGGCGACGGGTTTCTCACTGCTGTACACGGTCACGACGTCTCACTTCTTCCTTGCATCCTCTTACTGCCTTCTTGCCGCCTTTTCACGTACGGCCACCGCCGCCACCGCCGAACGACCCGCTCGAACCGGGCTCCCAGCGCGGGCGCCGCTGATCGTCGGCCCGCTTGGTCCCGGTGGGGTTGAGCTGATGCGGGGTGAGCCGCTCGCTCTCGTCGGCCGCCTGGGGCACCTCGTCCCACGAGCGCGCCTGGCGTTCCTCCTGCACCGGCCCGGATACCGGGCGCGTGGGCTGCTCTTCCGGCCTGGGCGGTGTCGGTTCGCGCCGGCGCACCTTGAATCCCAGCCGGAAGGCCCAGATCAGCCCGGCGACGACGGCGACGCCCACGACGAGGATGGCGATGTACCCGAAGGCGGAGACGGCTCCTGCGGCCTCGCTGATGGCAGTGTCCATGGACGCCGGGTACCCGGGCGGGCGCGGCGAATGCCTTGCCCGGGTGGTTCCGGCGTGGCGTGGGCGGGCCGCTCCGCCGCCCGGGTAGCGTCACGGACGATGTCGGAACTATCGGAGATTCCGGACGGCGGCGACGTCCTCGAGCGGTACACCCGTACAGCACCCCGCCCGGGCCGGGCCCTGGTGCGCTGGGCCACCACCACCGACCACAAGGTGATCGGCCGGCTGTACATGGTCACGGCCTTCTGCTTCTTCCTCCTGGCCGGGCTGCTGGCGCTCGGGATGCGCACCGAGCTGGCGCGTCCGGGCCTGCAGTTCCTGAGCGCCCAGGGCTACGACCAGTTCGTCACGATCCACGGCACGATCATGATGCTGCTGTTCGCGACACCGATGTTCGCGGGGTTCGCCAACGCCGTCATGCCGCTGCAGATCGGCGCCCCGGACCTGGCCTTCCCGCGCCTGAACGCGCTGTCGTACTGGATGTACCTGTTCGGCGGTCTGATCGTGGTGGCGGGCTTCCTGGTGCCCGGCGGCCCGGCCGCCTTCGGCTGGTTCGCCTACGCGCCGCTGAACAGCGCCTACTTCTCCCCCGGCGCGGGCGGCGACCTGTGGGCGATGGGACTGGTGGTCTCGGGTGTGTCGACGACGCTGACCGCGGTGAACTTCGTCGCCACGGTTCTCTGCCTGCGCGCCCCAGGGATGACGATGTTCCGGATGCCGATCTTCACCTGGAACGTGCTGTTCACCTCGATCCTGGTGCTGCCCGCGTTCCCGGTGCTGACCGCGACGCTGCTGGCGCTGGAGGCGGACCGGAAGTTCGGGGCACATGTGTTCGATGCGGCGAACGGGGGCGCGCTGCTCTGGCAGCACCTGTTCTGGTTCTTCGGGCATCCGGAGGTCTACATCGTCGCGCTGCCGTTCTTCGGGATCGTCACGGAGATCCTGCCGGTCTTCTCGCGCAAACCGCTCTTCGGCTACCTGCCGCTGATCGGCGCGACCATCGCCATCACGATGCTGTCCGCGGTGGTGTGGGCGCACCACATGTTCGCCACCGGCGCGGTGCTGCTGCCGTTCTTCTCGATCATGTCCTTTCTGATCGCGGTGCCCACGGGAATCAAGTTCTTCGCCTGGATCGGGACCATCCGGTACGGCTCGCTGTCGTTCGAGACACCGATGCTGTGGTCGATGGGCTTCATGGTGTCCTTCCTGCTGGGCGGGCTCAGCGGGGTGCTGATCGCCTCACCGCCGCTGGACTTCCACCTCACCGACTCGTACTTCATCGTGGCGCACCTGCACTACGTGCTGTTCGGCACGGTGGTGTTCGCGATGTTCGCGGGCTTCTACTTCTGGTGGCCCAAGATCACCGGCAAGATGCTCGACGAGCGGCTCGGGAAGATCCACTTCTGGCTGCTCTTCCCGGGGTTCCAGCTGACCTTTCTCGTCCAGCACTGGCTGGGCGAATCCGGTATGCCCCGCCGCTACGCGGACTACCTGCCCGGTGACGGGTTCACGCTGCTCAACAGCATCTCGACGGCCGGGGCCTTCCTGCTCGGGGTCTCCACACTGCCGTTCCTCCACAACGTCTGGCGCACCGCCACCCGGGCGCCGGCCGTCACGGAGGACGACCCGTGGGGGTACGGGCGGAGCCTGGAGTGGGCGACGTCCTGTCCGCCGCCGCGCCACAACTTCGTGGCGCTGCCCCGTATCCGGTCGGAGGCGCCCGCCTTCGACCTGCACCACCCCGCGATCGTCAGGCGGGCGGAGGAGGAGGGGCTGCGGTGAAGGCCGAGGCGTTCCTGTTCGGCGGTGTCGCGCTGTTCTTCGCGGGGACCGCCGCTCTCTACGGGGCGTGGTCGGGCGAACCGGCGGGTACCGCGGCCCTGGTCGTCGCCTTCGGGATGGCAGGCGTGGTCGGCTTCTTCTGCGCGGTGCAGTACCGGCGCCGGGGGGCGCGGGCCCAGGACCGGGGGGACGCCGAGGTCGCCGACGGCGCCGGGCCGGTGGCGTTCTTCCCGGACCGGAGCCCCTGGCCGGTGGTCACGGCACTCGGCTTCGCCCTGGCGGCCACCGGTGTGGTGTTCGGGCTGTGGCTGTTCCTCATCGGTTGCGGCGTGCTGGCCCGCGGGGTGTTCGGGCTGGTCCTCCAGTACGCGGATCGGTGACGGGCCGCCGGGGGGCACCGGGCGGGAAGGTGTCGGCCGGGCGGTGGGCGCTGTCGTAGCCGCCGGTGACGTCCTGGCGCACCTCGCCGGTGGGCTCGCCCTCGTCCAGTCGGTGCCGTTCCGTCTCCACCAGGGCCAGGCACACCCACCGGGTCAGCAGGAACGCGGCCACCGGGGCCACCACCAGCGCGACGCGCAGCACCCAGGTCAGGGTGTTCAGCGAGATCCGGAAGGTCTGGGCGACGATGTCGTTGCCGCCCGCCAGCAGCAGCACGCCGTAGAAGACGGTCCCGGCGACACCCAGGCCGGTGCGTACGGGGCGCTCGCGCGGCCGGTCGCACAGGTGCCGTTCCTGGTGCCACTCCCCCGTCAGGCGCTGCTCCACGAAGGGGTAGGCGTACAGCACGAGGAACAGCAGGGCGGGGAGCACGACCGCGGGCAGCAGCACGTTCCACATGAAGGTGTGCCCGGCGATGTTCGTCTCCCACGGCGGTGTCAGCCGCAGCGCGCCCTCCAGGAAGCCGACGTACCAGTCGGGCTGGGAGCCGGTGGAGGCCAGGTCCGGCCGGTAGGGGCCGTAGTTCCACACCGGGTTGACCTGGGCGAGGCCGGCCAGCAGCACCAGGACGCCGAAGACGATGAGGGACAGGCCCGCGGAGGAGGCGGAGAACTGCGGTACGAGGGGTTTGCCGAGGACGTTGGCGTTGCTCCGGCCCGGTCCGCGCCACTGGGTGTGCTTGAGGTGGAAGACCAGGACCAGGTGCACGGTGACCAGGGCGATCAGCGCACCGGGCAGCAGCAGGATGTGCACCGGGTACAGCCGGGTGACGATGTCGTGGCCGGGATACTCGCCGCCGAAGACGAAGAAGCTGACGTACGTGCCCACGACCGGCAGGGAGGCCATGATGCTCTGCGCGATGCGCAGCCCGGTGCCGGAGAGCAGGTCGTCGGGGAGCGAGTAGCCGGCGAAACCCTCGGCGAGGGAGAGGACGAACAGGGTGAGTCCGACGACCCAGTTCAGCTCGCGGGGTCTGCGGAAGGCACCCGTGAAGAAGATGCGCAGCATGTGCAGGCCGATCGCGGCGACGAACACCAGCGCGGCCCAGTGGTGGGTCTGCCGGATCAGCAGGCCGCCGCGCACGTCGAAGCTGATGCGCAGGGTCGAGTCGAAGGCCTCCGACATCAGCACCCCGCGCAGCGGCGGGTACGAGCCCGTGTAGACGACCTCGCGCATCTCCGGCCTGAAGAACAGGGTCAGCCAGACACCGGTCAGCACCAGGACGAGGAGGCTGTAGAGCGCCAGTTCGCCGAGGAGGAACGACCAGTGCTCGGGGAACGCCTTGCGCAGCAGCGAGCCGGCCTCGACGACCGGCAGCCGGGCGTCCGCGGCATCGGCGAGCCGTTCACCACGGGGCCTGCGGTCCGGCTCGGGCGGCACGGGTGCCGTCACGTCCCTTCCGGTTCCGCGGCCGCCCGCTGCACCTCCGTCTCGATCTCGGCCCGCGACCTTCCCGTCTCCTTCGCGTACTCGCCGAGCGCCGTCTGCACCTCGCGGGCCAGGTCGCGCCAGGCCCGCAGCGCCGTCTCGTAGGTCGACGACTGGGGGCCGGTCCACTGCCCCTGGGCCGGTGGGCCGTACGCGTCACGCAGTGCCATGGCCCTCTCGTGCGCCGCCGCGGCCGCGCGCTGCTTCTCCACGAGCTCTTCGAAGGTGTGTGCCACGTCAGGAAACCTAGGCAAGGCGGCCGTGCGGACCCGGGCGACCTGCCGTACGCGGCTCGCACCCGCACCCGAGTGGCGGGTCGGCCCCGGTGCCGCGACCGGTCAGTCCTCGAGGGTGAGATCGGCCCAGACCTGTTTGCCGCCGCTGACCGGCAGCGTTCCCCATGCCGCCGACACGGCGTCCACGAGCAGGATGCCGCGGCCTCCGGTGGCCTCCCAGCCGATGCTGGTGGGCTTGACCGGCGTGCGCGGCGAGGCGTCCGTGACGGCGACGCGCAGCCGCCGGCTGACGAAGGTGAGGTCCAGGCGGACCTGGCCGTCGGTGTGCACCAGGGCGTTGGTGACGAGCTCGGAGACGACCAGCAGCACGGCGTCGACGTCGTCGGCGGGCAGGTCCCAGGCGCGCAGGGTGCGCCGGGTGAAGCGGCGGGCGTGCCGGACGGCCTCCGGGACCCGCCACACCGTCCACCCCTCCCGGAGCGGGCGCACCGCCAGTCCGTCGTATCGCAGCAGAAGCAGTGCGACGTCGTCGCCGCGGTGGGCGCCCGTGAGCAGTGTGTCGGCGACGAGGCCGAGGTGGGCGGGGTCGGACGCGGACAGGTCGCGGGCGAGCCGGTCCAGCCCGGCGTCGAGCTCCTCCTCGGCGGACTCCACCAGGCCGTCCGTGGTGAGCGCCAGCACGGTGCCGCGCCGCAGCCGCAGTGGGGTCATGGGGAACTCGGCCTGGGCGGCCACCCCGAGCGGCGGACCGCCCTCCGTCTCCACCACGGTGGTGGTGCCGTCGGGATGGCGCAGCACCGGCGGCAGGTGCCCGGCCCGCACACACCAGGCGGTGCCCTCCTCCATGTCCACGTCGACGTAGGCGCAGGTGGCGAAGAGGTCGGTCTCCATCTCCAGCAGCAGGCGGTTGGTGTGGGAGAGGACCACGTCCGGCGGGTGCCCTTCGGCCGCGTAGGCACGCAGGGCGGTGCGCATCTGGCCCATCAGGGTCGCGGCACCCGCGTTGTGGCCCTGCACGTCGCCGATGACCAGGGCCACGTGGTTGTCGGGCAGCGGGATCACGTCGTACCAGTCGCCGCCGACCTCGAGCCCTGCGGTGGTGGGCAGGTAGCGGGCGACGGCGACCCCGCCGGGCAGCCTGGGCAGACGGCGCGGGAGCAGGGTGCGCTGCAGCATGCCGACGAGCTCGTGCTCGGCGTCGAAGGCGTGGGCGCGCATCAGGGCCTGGCCGGCCAGGGTGGCCGCGGCGGTGAGCAGGGCACGCTCGTCGGGCCCGAAGTCGTGCGGATGGTCCCAGCCGATCAGGCACGCCCCCGCCATACGGCCCTGCGCGGGCAGCGGCAGAACGGCGAGGCCGCCGGGGCCCACCTCGGCGAGGGCGGGCTCCAGCCCGGTCACGGCGGACCAGATCCGGGTGCGGCCCTCCCGGAGCGCGGCGGCCAGGGTGGGCATCGCCCGCACCGGCGCGTCCGGCCACTCGGTGCGCCATTCCGCACGCCACACCTCGGGCCAGACCTCCGGTTCGGGCGGGTCGAGGACGGTGACCACCAGACGGTCGTTCTCCAGCTCGGCCAGGGCGATCCGGTCGGCCTGCAGCGGTCTGCGCAGGGCGGCGACCACGGCCTGGCTGACGTCCCTGACGGTGCCCGCGGTGGCGAGCGCGGCGGCCAGGCGCTGCACCCGGGCCACGTCGGTGACGGCGGACCGCAGGGTGGAGGCGTCCGCGACGGTACCGACCAGGCGGGCGGGCAGGCCCTCACCGCCCGGGAGCAGCCGCCCGCGCAGCCTCAGCCACTTCGGCGGGCCGGACGGCTGCAGGATGCGGAACTCCAGCTCGCGGTCGCCGATGGACATGTGGCCGGCCTCGACGACCGACATCAGCGCGGGCAGGTCCTCCGGCACCGTCCGGCCGAGCAGGGTCTCCACCTTGCCGTCGAACCGGTCCCTGGTGATTCCGAACAGCTCCAGGATCCCCTCGCCGACCTCGATGCGGCCGGTGTCCATGGCCAGGCTGAAGGCGTCGGCGGGCAGTTCACCGGTGTCGGCGGCACCCACCGGGGCGGGCCAGGCGACGGCCCGCGCGATCAGTTCGAGGCAGGCGCGGTCCTCGGTGCCGAACCCCCCGGGGCTCTCGGTGACGGCGAGCAGACAACCACCCCCGTCCATGGGCACCGGCAGGCACGCCAGGGAGAAGTCCGGGGCGGGCGTGCGCCGCCCCTGCGGTCCGCCGGCGATCGCCTCGGGGCCCAGCCACACGGGCCGACCGCCGCGGTGCGCCTCGGCCGCCGCGGACCGGCCGGCGGCGGGATAGCTGTCACGGAGCCCGTACAGCGTGCGCGGCAGGCCCGCCGACTCGACCAGGAACAACGAGACGCCGTTCGCGGCCGGCGCGTACACCCCGGCGAACGCGGCACCGGCGAAGACGAGGGCGTGTTCGAGGACGCGGCGCAGCCGGTCGGGAGAGCCGAGGTCGGCGGTGACCGCTTCGAGGGCAAGTTCGGCACGCTCCGTTCTCGTTCTGTTCACCGCAGCGCCCTCACCGACCACGTTCGCCATTACAGCGCTTATGGGATTCCCGCGCAGCCCCTGTGACAGTCCGGCCGTCCGCGGCAGGCGGCGCTCGAAACGGGCCGAACATGTCTTTACCCATGCGTTCCGCACAGTGATGTCGTGACAGCCGTGACTGTCCGCGTACCCCCGGGGCCTGGGAAGGTCGTTGCGGGCCAAGGAGGGGAAGGCAGGACAAGGCATGGACAAGCGGTACGAGGTGTACGCGCTCGCCGACCGGCACTTCTACGACACGCCCGACCGGCTGTCCGAAGCCGGTCCGGAGGCCGCGCCGCTGTACGACACGGCGCGGCGCGACGTCCCGGAGGGCTGGCACGCGGGCCGGACCGGTGACTGGCTGATGCTCACTCCGCTGGACGCGGACGGCACGCCGCTGCCGTCGCCCGCGCAGGGCTGGAAGATCCACGCCTCGGCGACCCGGGACAACGCGGAGCGGATCGCGGCGACCGTGTGGGACTACTGCGTGCCGCGCCGCATCCCCTTCAAGTTCGTGCCGGCCCCCCACCTGCTGCATCTGCGCAACGCCAAGTACGCGGGCCGGGACACCAGCGGCAAGTTCGTCACCGTGTACCCGGACGGCGAGGAGCAGCTGCACCGGGTGCTGCGTGAGCTGGGGGAACTGCTCGAGGGCTGCGAAGGGCCGTACATCCTGACCGACCTGCGCTGGCACGACGGTCCGCTGTACGTCCGCTACGGCGCTTTCGCGCGCGCCTTCGTCGTCGACGAGCGGGGCTCGCTGGTGCCCGCGGTGCGCGACGGCGAGGGCAGGCTGGTGCCGGACAACCGGGCGCCGTCCTTCCAGGTGCCCGGATGGGTGACGCTGCCCTCCTTCCTCGAGCCGCATCTCGCGGCCCGCAACACCACGACGGTCGGTGAGCTGCCCTACCGCATCGAGAAGGCACTGCACTTCTCCAACGGCGGCGGGGTGTACGCGGGCACCGACACCCGTGACGGGCGCCGGGTGGTACTGAAGGAGGGAAGGCCGCACGCGGGTCTCGCCGCCGACGGCGCGGACGCGGTGGCACGGCTGGAACGGGAGAAGGCCGCCCTGGAACGGGTCGCGGGGACCGGAGTGGTGCCCGAGGTGCGGGACTGGTTCACCCTGGGCGACCACCGTTTCCTGGTGATGGACCTCCTCGAGGGCCGGCCGCTCAACTCCTTCTTCGCCGAACGGCACCCGCTGCTGACCGCCGACCCCGATCCGCGGGCCGTCGCCGACTACACGGCGTGGGCGTTGCGCATCCACCGGGCGGTCGAGGAGGCGGTCGCGGCGGTGCACGACCGCGGACTGGTCTTCAACGACCTGCACGTCTTCAACATCATGGTGGCCCCCGACGAGGAGTCGGTGTTCCTCATCGACTTCGAGGCCGCGGCCCCGGCCGATGAGATGGGCCGCCAGATCGTCGCCCACCCCGGTTTCTTCGCGCCGCCCGACCGCCGGGGCAAGGACGTCGACCGCTACGCGCTGGCCTGCTTACGGCTGGCCCTGTTCCTGCCGGTGACCACGCTGTTCGTGGTCGACCGCGGCAAGGCCGCGCATCTGGCCCGGGTCGTCGCCGAGCAGTTCCCGGACGTGCCGCGCGCCTTCCTGGACGAGGCGGTCGCGGAGATCGGCCGCGACCCGGCCGGGCCGGCCCGCACGGTGGAACCCATCCAGCCGGTGGTGCCGGGCGACTGGCCCTACAGCCGGGACTCGATGGTCAAGGCGATCCTCGCCTCGGCCACCCCGGAGCGCGAGGACCGGCTGTTCCCCGGTGACATCGCCCAGTTCAACGACGGCGGCGGACTCGGCCTCGCACACGGCGCGGCCGGTGTGCTGTACGCGCTGGCCGAGGCCGGAGCGGGCCGCTACGAGGAGGGCGAGCGCTGGCTGCTGGCCCACACCGCGCCACCACCGGCCGGCACACCGCTCGGCCTGTACGACGGCCTCGCGGGCGTCGCCCACGTCCTCGACCGGCTGGGACACCGGCAGCGCGCCCTGGACCTGGTCGACGGGATCCTCCGGGAGAGATGGCAGCACCTCTCCTCCGACCTGCACGGCGGGCTGGCCGGCCTGGGCCTGGTCCTGGACGGCCTGGCGCGCACGACCGGCGAGCGGGAACTCGCCGAGCGCGCCGCCGAGGCCGCGGACCTCCTCGTCGACCGCCTCGCCGAACCCGTCCCGGAGGGCGCCGGACGACGGGCCGGGCTGCTGCGGGGCGCCACCGGCCCGGCACTGTTCCTGCTGCGCCGGTACGAGGCGACCGGCGAGCCCCGCCTGCTGACGGCGGCCGCCGAGGCGCTGCGCCGGGACCTGGCACGCTGCGTGCTGCAGGACAGGACCGGCGGACTCGAGGTGGACGAGGGCTGGCGGACCCTGCCCTACCTCGGTGACGGCAGCGCGGGCATCGGGCTGGTCCTCGACGACTTCCTGGCACACGCCACCGGCGGCACCGAGGAGTTCGAACGGGCCCGGGCCGGCATCGTCACGGCGGCCACCTCCCGCTTCTACGCGCAGCCCGGCCTGTTCCAGGGCCGCGCCGGAATGATCCTGCACCTCAGCCGCACCACCGCACCGGGCGCGACACCGTCGCGGCTGGCCGGCCAGATCACCGGGCTGGGCTGGTTCGCCATGGCCTACCAGGGCCAACTGGCTTTCCCCGGACACCAGATGATGCGGCTGTCCATGGACCTCGCCACCGGAACGGCCGGGTGCCTGCTCGCCCTCGCGGCGGCGCTCGACGGCGAGCACACCGCGCACCTGCCGTTCCTGCCGCCGCCACCGGCGGCCCCCACCACGCGGCTCCGCGTCTGACGGAGTCGTGACACAACCCCCGTCCCCATCAAGGGGTTCAAGGGAACCGACGCACAACCGACCGAAAGGACACTGCAATGGCACTCCTCGACCTGCAGACCATGGAGTCCGACGAGCACACCGGCGGCGGCGGCGCGAGCACGGCGAGCCTGCTCTCCTGCGTCTCGGCGACGAGCGTACTGCTCTGTCTCTGACGAGCACCGGCCCGCGGCTCCGGGCGGCCCTCTCCTGCGGGAGGGGCCGTCCGGGGCCTCACCCATGACGTCGTTCCTCCTCGCCCCCCTCCTCGATGTGAGGCCGCAGACTCATGACGACCCGCGTTGACGACGGCCCGGTGGCCGCCGAGGCCCACGCCCTGCTGCGCGGGGCCGTCCGGCACGACCGGGTGCGCGGCGCCGCGCTGTGCGCGGTGAGCAGCGCGGCCACCGCCGTCGGACTGCTGCTGCCGGCCGTACTGGGCCGGACCCTCGACCTGCTGCTGGCGCACGGCCCGGCGGCCCGCTGGGTGTGGTGCTGCACCGGGCTGGTCGTGCTGCTCGCCGTCCTCGACGGGTGCGAGAGCGTGCTGTCCGGCACGGTCGACGCGCGGGCCACGGCCTGGCTGCGGCGGCGGCTCGCCGGGCACGTGCTGGCGCTCGGCCCGCGCGCCACGGACCGCTTCGCCTCCGGTGACCTCGTCGCCCGCCTGGTCGGCGGCGCGGCTCAGGCGGGGACGGCGCCCGGCGCCCTCGCCGCACTGCTGGCCGCGCTCGCCGGACCCGTGGGGGGCGTGGTGGCGCTCGGCCTCATCGACTGGCGGACCGCGGCCGTCCTGCTCGCCGGTGCGCCGCTCCTCGCGCTGCTGCTGCGCGCCTTCGCCCGCGACACCTCCGAGTGCCTGGCGGACTACCAGCGGGTGCAGGGCTCGATCGCGGCGGCCATGGCGGAGGCGGTCGGCGGCTCCCGCACCATCCGCGCGGCGGGCACCGAGGACCGGGAGACGGCGCGCGTCCTGCGGCCGCTGCCGGAACTGTCCCGGGCGGGACGCCGCATGTGGCGGGTGCAGGGGCGGGCCGCGGCACAGGCGGTGGCCGTGGCACCGCTGCTGCAGCTGGGTGTCGTCGCCGTGGCCGGGTTCCTGCTCACCCGGCACCGGCTGTCCGTGGGCGAGGTGCTCGCCGCCTCCCGGTACGCCGTCCTCGCGGGCGGGGTGGGCGTGCTGGTCGGCCGGGTCGCCGCGCTGTCGCGGGCCCGCGCCGCGGCGGGCAGGCTGGGCGAGGTGCTCGCCGAACCCGCGCCCGTGTCCGGCGCGCGCCGGTTGCCACCGGGCCCCGGGCGTCTGCGGCTGCGCGGCGTCACCGTCCGGCGCGGCGGACGCACCGTGCTCGACGGCGTGGACCTGGACGTTCCCGGCGGTACGACACTCGCGGTGGTCGGCCGTTCCGGCGCGGGCAAGTCCCTGCTCGCGGCCCTCGCCGGGCGCCTGGCCGATCCGGACGCCGGTGAGGTGCTGCTCGACGGGGTGCCGCTCGCCGACCTGGCCCCCGAGGACCTGCGGGCCGCGGTCGCCTACGCCTTCGAACGCCCCGTGCTGCTCGGCACGACCATCGAGGACACCATCGCCCTGGGCCTGGTGTCCCCCGGCCCCGACCGGGTCCGGGCCGCCGCCCGGCGGGCCCGCGCCGACGCGTTCGTACGCCGGCTTCCGCAGGGCTACGCCACCCCCTGCGCGGACGCCCCCCGCTCGGGCGGCGAGTCGCAACGCCTGGGCCTCGCCCGCGCCTTCGCCCGCCAGGGACGGCTACTGATCCTCGACGACGCCCTCTCCAGCCTCGACACGGTCACCGAACACCACGTCACCGAGGCCCTCCTGGGCGACGGCGGCGGCACCCGGCTGGTCGTCGCCCACCGCGCGGCGACGGCGGCCCGCGCGGACGCGGTGGCCTGGCTGGACAGGGGGCGGTTGCGGGCGGTCGGGCCGCACGCCCGGCTGTGGCGGGACCCGGCGTACCGGGCGGTGTTCGGCACCGGGGCGGAGGTGCCGCGGTGATGTCACGGGTCCTGGGGCCGCCCCCGTGGCGGGTCCTGGCACGGCTGGGCGGCTGGTCACTGCTGGAGGCGGGGCAGACCTTCCTCGTCGGATACGCGCTCGCACGAGCCCTGGACCAGGGGTTCCTGGCCGGCCGGGCCGGAACCGGGCTGCTGTGGCTCGGCGTTGCGGGGCTCGGCGCCGTCGCCGGGGCGTACGGGACCGGGCGGGTGTACGGAGCCGTCGCCGCGCTGGTCGAGCCGGTGCGGGACCGGCTCGTGCGGCGGGTCGTGGCACGCGGGGTGCGGGAGGCGGACGGCGGGGCGCTGTCCGGCCTGACCCAGCAGGTGGAGATCGCGCGGGACACCCTCGCGGGCCTGGTGATGGTCGCGCGTTCGTTCCTCTTCACGGCGGCGGGTGCTCTGGTCGGCCTGTTCTCTCTCTCTCCGCGGCTGCTGCTGGTCGTCGTACCGCCGCTGCTGGCCGGGACCGGTCTGTTCGCCGCGACGCTGCGGCCGCTGGCCCGGCGGCAGGAGGCCTTCCTGGTCGCCGACGAGGCCCTGGCCGGGCAGTGGGGCGCGGTGGGCCCGGGACTGCGCGACGTGACGGCGGCGGGGGCCGAGACACAGGTCGGCGCCGACCTGCACCGCCGGGCCGACGCCGAGCTGCTGGCCGCCCGTTCCCTGGCCCGTTTCGGTGTCGTACGGGTGGCCTGCCTCGCCCTCGGCGGGCAGCTGCCGGTCGTCCTCCTGCTCGCCACCGCGCCCTGGCTCCTCGCCCACGGCGTCACCCCGGGTGCCCTGGTCGGTGCCCTGGCCTACGTCACCCAGTCCCTGCTCCCCGCCCTCCAGAACCTCGTGCACGGCCTCGGCACCAGCGGCTCCCGGCTGACGGTGGTCCTGCGGCGCCTGGACCCTCCCGGGGAGGCGCGGAACCGCCCCGCAGCCGCGGAGCCCGCGCCCCCGCCGCCGGGCGCCGGTCCGGCAGGGGCGGGCCCCCGTCCCACGGCCCTTCCGGCCGCGCCCCCCGACGCGCTCGCCCTCACCTCCGTCACGTTCGCCTACGGTCCCGCGAGCGAACCCGTCCTCGACGGGCTGGACCTCCGCGTGCCGGACGGCGGTCATCTCGCCGTGGTGGGACCGAGCGGGATCGGGAAGTCGACGCTGACCGCGCTGGCCGCGGGCCTGCTGGTGCCCGGCGGCGGGACGATCCGGGTGTACGGGCACCCCGTGCCGGGCGGGGACGCGGCCACGCGACGGGTGCTGATTCCGCAGGAGGCGTACGTCCACACCGGCACCCTCGCCGAGAACCTGGGCGGCCTGCGCGCGGACCCGGTGCCCGAGCGGGAACTGCTGGCCGCCGCCGAGGCCGTCGGGCTCACCGCGGTCCTCGAAGCGCTGGGCGGGCCGCACGCCCGGGTCGGGCCGGCGGCGCTCTCCGCGGGCGAGCGGCAGCTGATCGCGCTGACCCGGGCCTATCTGTCCCCGGCGCCGCTGGCACTGCTGGACGAGGCGACCTGCCATCTCGATCCGGAGGCGGAGGCACGGGCCGAGCGCGCCTTCGCCGAGCGTCCGGGCGGCACGCTGGTGGTCGTCGCCCACCGCATCAGCTCGGCACGCCGCGCGGACCGGATCCTGGTGCTGGACGGCCGCCGCACCGCGTACGGCACCCACGACGAGCTGCTCGGCACCTCCCCGCTGTACCGCGACCTCGTCGGCGGCTGGACTCCCGCCCCGGCCACCGGGCCGTCACAGCCAGCCCTCCCCCTGTGAGATACGGATCGCGTCGATGCGGTTGCGGGCCCCGGTCTTGCGGGTGATCGCCGCCATGTAGTTGCGCACCGTTCCGTGCGACAGATGCAGGTTTCCGGCGATCTCCGCGATGGACGCTCCGGCGGCGGCGAGGGACAGCACGCTCAGTTCGCGTCGGGTCAGCGGCATCTGAGCGGCCTTGAGGAAGCCGAAGCCGAGCGAGTCGTCGACGAAACGTTTCCCCTCGGCGACGTGCCGGATCGCGCGCATAAGGCTCTCGGGGGACCCCTCCTTGTCCACGTAGCCGAGCGCCCCCGCCTCGACCGCCTGTCTCAGCAGCCCGGGGCGGTCCACCCCGGCCAGCACGAGGAGCCGTGGGAGCGGGGCGGCGGTACCCGGCGGGCACAGTTCGCCCAGCGGCGGAATGCCGTAACCGCCCGCTGTTTCCAGGTCCGCCGCGCACACGTCCGGCCGTAATGACCGCACCAGCGCGGGCGCGCCCCGCCAGGCCGTGCCGTCCACCCGTATGTCGGGTTCGCGGCTCAGCCATTCCGCCAGGACAGACCGCACCAGACACACGTCGTGGACCAGAAGTACTCGGATCACTACCGCCCCTTCGGCTCGCCGGACATCCAGTGGTTGAGCGCGTGCCCCATTCTTTGCGTCGGGGACAGCTCGTGGGCGCGAAGAACCGGCCAACGGGGTGCGCGGGGGCGCACTCGCGGCGCCCGCGCATGGCTCCGCGCATCGACTGAGGGGGCATGGGACGGGGCGGAGGGGGTAGGCGCGGGCACTCGCCGTGCGCCGGACGCCGGGAGGAGGGAGTCTTGATCCGGGGATGCGACGCGCGGCCGTGCGAGGAGGTGGTCGGCGTGTCCGACGGGCAGACGTCCGGGCCGACGCCCGCCTCCGCGAGGCCGCAGGCCGGACCGCCCGTGCTGTCGGTGGCGCTGGCCTCGATGATGGACGAGGTGCACGCGCACTCGGGGGCGGTGTACCTGCTGGCCCCGGGCCAGTCGGTACTGCAGATGGCGGTGATGGCGGGACTGCCCCGGGCGTTCGCGGCGCCCTGGGAGCGGGTGGGCCTGAGCGCGCCGATCCCGGTCGCCCAGGCGGTGCGGGAGCGGCGGCTGGTGTGGGTGGGCGGCGAGGAGGACATGGCGCGCCGCTATCCGCGCATCGCGGTGGTGCTGCCCTACCCCTTCGCCCTGGCCGCCCTGCCCGTGGCGACCGACAACGCCGCGTACGGCGCGGTCTTCGTGACCTGGCCCGGCTCGCACCCCCCGCTGCTGTCCGAATGGGAGCGGGAGCATCTGACGGCGGCCTGCGACCGGCTGGCGAAGCGGCTGGAGCGGGCCGCGCAGTACAACCGGCCGCCGCCGCACCACGAGCCCGATCTGCTGGCGGCGCCGCCGCTGGCGGGCGCGGCCGGCACGCCGGGCGCGGTGGAGGCGGCCCGGATGGTGGAGCGGCTGCCGTACGGGCTGGTCTCGCTCGACCTGCACGGCAGGATCGTCTTCGCCAACGAGGCGGCCGGCGAACTGCTCGGCAGGGCGGTCGGCGACCTGCTCGGCATCCAGCCGTGGACCTCGGTGCCCTGGCTGAACGACCCGGTGTACGAGGACCGCTACCGGGCCGCGCTGATCAGCCAGCACATCACCTCGTTCGTGGCGCTGCGCCCGCCCGGTACCTGGCTGTCCTTCCGGCTGTACCCGAGCACGAGCGGGCTGAGCGTGCGCATCGGCCGGGCCCGGTCGGTGGCGGAGCTGGCGCGGGACACACCGCGGCCCGGCGACTCGGGCCCGTCCCGGCTGGTGACCATCTCCACGGTGCTCAGCCTGGCCGGAGCGCTGACCGAGGCGGCGGGTGTGCAGGACGTCGTCCAGCTGGTCGCGGACGAGATCGCCCCCGCCGTGGGCAGCACGGCCCTGGTGCTCCTCGGCTCGCGGGGCGGCCGGCTGCACGTACTGGGACACCGCGGGTACCCGGACCCGCGGGTCGTCGAGCGGTTCGACGGACTGCCGCTGAGCGAGCGGACCCCGGGCACCCAGGCCCTCAGCAGCGGGGTGCCCGGCTTCTTCGACTCACCGGAGCAGCTGTACCGGGTGTACCCGAACCGGCAGCGGACCCCGGACGGCTTCGCGGCCTGGGCGTATCTGCCGCTGATCGCGTCGGGGCGGCCGGTGGGGACCTGTGTGCTGGCCTATGCCGAACCCCATGTCTTTCCCGCGGAGGAGCGGGCCGTCCTGACGAGCCTGGGCGGCCTGATCGCGCAGGCGCTGGAGCGGGCGCAGCTGTACGACGCCAAGCACCGGCTGGCGCACGGCCTGCAGGAGGCTCTTCTGCCGCACTCGCTGGCCGCGCTGCCGGGCCTGGAGGCCGCCGCCTGCTATGTGCCCGCCACCCAGGGCATGGAGATCGGCGGCGACTTCTACGACCTCGTGCCCGCGCGTCCGCTGCCGGCGGCGGTGATCGGGGACGTCCAGGGCCACAACGTGACCGCGGCCGGGCTGATGGGGCAGATCCGCACCGGGGTGCGCGCCTACACGACGGTGGGACAGCCGCCGCAGGAGGTCATGCGCAGCACCAACCGGCTGCTCCTCGATCTCGGTGCGGACCTGTTCGCGAGCTGTCTGTACCTCCGCCTCGATCCGGCGCACGGACGGGCCGTCATGTCCCGTGCGGGGCATCCGCCTCCGCTGCTCAGGCGCCCGGACGGGCGGGTGCGCGTGCTGGATCTGGCCGGCGGTCCGCTGCTGGGCATCGACGCGTCGGCGACGTATCCGACGACGCAGGTCTCCCTCGCCCCCGGCTCGGTCCTCGTCCTCTACACCGACGGCCTGGTGGAGTCACCGGGGGTGGACATCGAGGACTCCCTCGCCGAACTGGGCGAGTTGCTGACCGCGGCCGGTGAACTGCCCCTGGACCGGCTGGCGGACGAGCTGGTCCGGCACGCCGCGGCGGCCCGGGAGCCGGTCGACGACGTGGCGGTGCTGCTGTTGCGGGCGCGGCGGGAGGACTGACCGGCCGCGACCGCGGCCTCAGGGCGAGTCCGCCGTGGCCGGAACACCGACGCGGCCCGGCCCTCCCGCCGGAGGGCCGGGCCGTCCACCGTCGGCCGGAACCGCTGGGTGAGGCCGATCGGTGGGTCTCGGTCCCCGAGGACTACTCGCCGCTGCCGGACTGGCCGGCACCGGACTGGCCCGCACCGTTCTGGCCCGCACCCGACTGGTCGGCGCCGTTCTGGCCCGCACCCGACTGGTCGGCGCCGGACTGGCCCGCACCGGACTGGTCACCCGCCGTCGCGGACGGGTCGGCGGTGGCACCGGACTGGTCGCCCGCACCGGCACCGGCACCCGACTGGTCGCCGGCGCCGGACTGGTCGCCCGCCGACGCGGACGGGTCGGCGCTGCCGCCCACCTGGTCGCCGCCGGCCTGCTGGCCGCCGCCCGCCTGGTCACCCGCTCCCGCACCGGCACCGGCACCCGCGCCGGAGTCGCCGAGGGTGGCGCCGGTGGCCTGGAGGGCGGCGGTGACCGGCTGGAAGAAGGTCTCGCCGCCAGCGGTGCAGTCGCCGCTGCCGCCGGAGGTGAGGCCGACCGCGCCGCCGTCCTGGGTGAACAGGGAGCCACCGCTGTCGCCGGCCTCGGCGCAGACGTTCGTCTGGATCAGGCCGTTGACGGTGTCGACGCCGTTGGGGTCGGTCTCGCTCTGGAAGTTGACGGTGGCGTCGAGGCCGGTCACCTGGCCGTTGTGCAGGCCGGTGGTGGAGCCCATCCGGAACACGGTCTCGCCGACCGTGGCGTCCGCGGCCTGGGTGATCGGGACGGTCTGGCCGTTGCCCGCGTTGACCTCGCTCGGCGCCTGGGTGTTGGCGTCGTTGTACTTCACGAGTGAGAAGTCGCCGTCGCCGGGGAACGTCGCCTGGTCGACGGTGGCGATGGGCTGGCCGGTCTCGGAGTCGGACCAGTCCTTGGCCGCGACACCGCAGTGACCGGCCGTCAGGAAGGCGGGGCTGCCGTCCTTGGCGGTGACGTTGAAGCCGAGGGAGCAGCGGACGGTGCCGTTCTGCACCTGGGAGAAGATGGCGTCGCCGCCGGAGACGAGCGTCTTGAACTTGCCCGACGACTTCTTGAGCGTGGCCATGTTGGAGCCGAGACCCTTGACGGTGGACTCCACCCGGTCCCACTTGGCACCGGTGACCGTGCTGTCGGCGGTGACCACGACCTTGTTCGTCTTGGGGTCGACCGCCCAGGCGGTGCCGGGAACGGTCGCCTTGGCCTTCAGGGTCTTCGCGGCGGCCTGCAGTGCGGCCGTGCTGTTCTTGACCTGGCGGACGACCGCGCCGGCCTTCTTCGCCTGCAGGATCACGTTGTTGTCGCCGCTGACCACGTTGACGACGAGCTGCTTGCTGTTGCCGTCGTAGTAGGAGCCGGCGAGCGCGTCACCGAGAAGCTTCTGCAACTGCGAGGCGAGGTTCGAGGCGTCCGACGCCTTCAGAACCTTGGGGGCGGCGACGGAGGTGTCGCCCGAGGCGCCGTCCTGGGACGCGTTGGCGTTCGGCAGCAGGAAGGCCGCCGCTCCGAGTGCCGCAACGCCACCCACCGCTATCGCGGCCTTGCGCTTCGGCATTCGCTTGTGACTCAAACTACTCGACCTCCTGGGAACGGGGGGTCTGCCGCTGTGGGGCAGTGGATCCTGGGCGCCTGGTTGGCTGTTGGTACGCAAGCGGTGGGCGGTGCGTTCAATTGCGTTTGCCAAAAACCTTTGCGCGACGGTGAATCGGCCAGGTGCGGTTGAGTTCCGCCCGTCGCCGCGCGGCCCGTGCACAACCCCCCATATGACGATGACCACCGCCGAAGCCGACAAGATCCTCTCCATCGGCTTCGTGGCCTTGGTCCCGGCACCCGACGGACGGTCCAGACGCCGGTCAAGGACCGCGCGGCACCACGTCTTCCCTGGTCACAGCTGTCGGCAAGGGAGTTTGCGACGCGTCGGGGCAGGCGTTGCCGGTGGCGACCGACACGATGACGGCGACCGTGGTGGCGTCGGCACGCGGCGTCCTCCCACGGATGACGACGATTCGGCGGCCGACGTCCTTCCGGCGGTGGTGACCGGTTCGGCTGTCCTGAACGCCGCGGCGCCGACCGGGTCGGGCCGCCGGACGGCGTTCGCGGACGTCACGCCGGGCAACGACAACGCGAAAGCGCTCGCCGCAGGATCCCGGTGCGCGCACTTCCGAACCGCACACGATCAGCGACCGACCACTCACGTTCGGTTGCGAACACGGAGCGGAATCCCGGCTTCAGGGAATCTGCACATCGAATACCCAACGAGGTCACGGCGTACGGGGATTCTGCACAGATGCGCGCCCCCGGCCATGCCATTGGCGCGGAGTGCCCGATTTCGCCGAGACGGTGCGGGCGCCCGTTCGCACCGATGCCGTGACGGATGTGAAGGAGTCGCCGACAAGCCGTGCCCGCACCTGCACGGATGAGCCGGTCCGGCGGGCAAGTGCGCAGGTGAGAGCGGTTGTTGATTGGAAGCGCGACCCGCGCGCGTGCTTTGATCCATCGCACCGCGGGGGCCGCTCAGGGCTTCCGGAACGGACGCCCGCGGTCGCGGCCGTCATCTGTCCCCAGAGGGGGCCGCTCCCCCCTTGTGAAATACCCATATGTGAAGGGAAGTTCCCCCATGAACTCCACCCCCCAGGTCGAGACCGTCGAGATCTCCGACGCCGAGCTCGACAACGTCTCCGGCGGCCTCTCCGTGAACGCCCTCAACAGCGCCACCGGCGCCCTGAACGGCATCGCCCCGGTCTCCGGCCTGACGGACACCGCCATCGGCACGGTCGAGGGTGTCACCGGTCTGAACACCCAGCCGGTCACCAACCTGGTCGCCGGTCTCTGATCGCACCTCGTTGCCGCTGAGTCCCGGAGCCGTTCCCCGGTTCCGGGACTCTTCGGATGCCGTGACAGTCCCACTCCACAGGTGAGGGATCACTCCCGTGCAGTTCCGCCAACAGGCCCTCGCCAAGCTGCAGTCGCCGGAAGAGCTGGACCTTCCGGTGCGCCTGGCCCGCCCCCAGGGCTGGCTCGCGCTGTCCGTCTCGGTCCTCGCCATGGCAGCCGCCTCCGTATGGGCGGTGACCGGCTCGGTCGCCTCCGCCATCGGCGCGCCCGCCATCCTCACGCACGCCGAGGGCAGTTACGTCCTGCAGAGCCCGGTCGCCGGCCAGGTCACCGCGGTGCTGGCGAAGCAGGGTCAGCGACTGCCCGCCGGCTCCCCCGTACTGAAGGTGCGTACCAGCCAGGGCGAGTCGGTCGTCCGTACGGTCGCCGCCGGCCGGGTCACCGCGCTGGCCGCCACCATCGGGCAGATCGTCAGCACCGGCGCGAACGTCGCCGCCGTCGAGAAGGTCGCCCACGCCTCGGACCCGCTGTACGCCACCGTGTACGTACCGGCCGAGAACGCCGCCTCGATCCCCGCGCACGCCCCCGTCGACCTGACCGTGTCGTCGGTGTCCACACAGGAGTACGGGGTGCTGCGCGGCCATGTGAAGTCGGTGGACCGCACCGCCCAGTCCGCCCAGTCGATCGGCGCGTTCCTCGGGGACAGCCAGCTGGGCGAGCAGTTCACCAAGAAGGGACGGCCGGTGGCCGTGCTCGTCGAACTCGACAAGCCCGCCGAGCCCGACGGGTCCGCCGGGACGAAGGGCCGTTACGAGTGGAGCCGCTCCGCGCCTCCGTACGGACTGGACTCCATGACCCCGGCCACCGCTTCGATCCGGCTGGCCGACCAGCGTCCCGTCGATTGGCTGCTCCCGTGACCACCGCCCAGGAAACCCGCGGCAGACGCCGTGCCGCCCCGCCCCGGCGTGCCGTTCCCAAGAGCCGGGGCCGGGCCGTGCGCACCCCCACCGTGCTCCAGATGGAGGCGGTCGAGTGCGGCGCCGCCTCCCTCGCCATGGTGCTCGGCCACTACGGACGGCACGTCCCGCTGGAGGAGCTGCGCATCGCCTGCGGTGTCTCCCGCGACGGCTCGCGCGCCAGCAACCTGCTGAAGGCGGCCCGTGGTTACGGCCTGACCGCCAAGGGCATGCAGATGGACCTGGCCGCCCTCGCGGAGGTGGGCGCTCCGGCCATCCTGTTCTGGGAGTTCAACCACTACGTCGTCTACGACGGCATGGGCCGCCGCTTCGGCCGCCGCGGGGTGTACGTCAACGACCCCGCCAAGGGACGGCGTTTCGTGCCCATGGAGGAGTTCGACGTCGGCTTCACCGGCGTCGTCCTGGTGATGGAGCCGGGCGAGGACTTCGTGAAGGGCGGGCGCCGGCCCGGCGTGCTCGGTGCCATGCCCGCCCGGCTGCGCGGCACCGCGGGCACGCTGCCCGCGGCCGTGCTGGCGAGCCTGCTGCTGGTGGCGGTCGGCGCGGCGGTGCCCGCGCTGAGCCGGACCTACATCGACATGTTCCTGATCGGCGGTCAGACTTCACTGCTGGGCGTGCTGTTCGCTTCCATGGGCGCCTGCGTGCTGCTCACGGTGGTGCTGACCTGGTTGCAGCAGGCGAATCTGCTGCACGGCCGGATCGTCTCCTCCACCCTCTCCAGCGCCCGCTTCCTGCGCCATCTGCTGCGCTTGCCGGTGACCTTCTTCGCCCAGCGCAGCCCGGCCGACCTGGTGCAGCGCCTGCAGTCCAACGACCAGGTCGCCGAGACACTGGCCCGCGACCTCGCGGCGGCCGGCGTGGACGCGGTGGTGGTCGTGCTGTACGCGATGCTGCTGTACACCTACGACCCGCAGCTGACGTTCGTCGGCATCGGCGTGGCGCTGCTCAACGTGGTGGCGATGCGGTTCGTCGTACGGCTGCGCGCCACCCGCACGGCGAAGCTGCGCGCGGACACCGCGCGGCTGACCAACACCTCCTACACCGGTCTGCAGTTGATCGAGACGATGAAGGCGACGGGCGGTGAGGACGGCTACTTCCGCAAGTGGGCCGGACAGCACGCCACCACGCTGGAGGAGCAGCAGCGGCTCGGCGTGCCCAGTGCCTGGCTGGGCGTGGTGGCCCCGACGCTCGCCACCCTCAACAGCGCGCTCATCCTGTGGATCGGCGGGATGCGGGCGGTCGAGGGCCACGTCTCGGTCGGTCTGCTGGTCGCCTTCCAGGCGCTGGTCACCCGCTTCACCGCCCCGCTGACCCGGCTGAACGGCGTGGCCGGCCGTATCCAGGACTTCGCGGCCGACGTGGCCCGGCTGAAGGACGTGGAGAACTTCCAGGCCGACCCGCTCTACGCCCGCCCCGGCGGCGACTCCACGCGGCGCCTGCACGGGCACGTCGAGCTGCAGAACATCAGCTTCGGTTACAGCCCCCTGGACAAGCCCCTGCTCACCGGCTTCGACCTGGTCGTGGGCCCGGGCCGGCAGGTCGCGCTGGTCGGTGGGTCGGGCAGCGGCAAGTCGACCGTGTCCCGGCTGATCTCGGGCCTCTACACGCCCTGGGAGGGCGTGATCCGCATCGACGGGCAGCGCCTGGAGGACATCCCGCGCGGCGCGCTCGCGGCATCCGTCTCCTTCGTCGACCAGGACGTCTTCCTCTTCGAAGGCTCGGTCCGCGACAACGTGGCCCTGTGGGACCCGTCGATCCCCGACGACGCCGTGGTGGAGGCCCTGCGGGACGCGGCCCTGTACGACGTGGTCATGCGCCGCCCCGGCGGTATCCACAGCAAGGTCGAGCAGGACGGCCGGAACTTCTCCGGCGGGCAGCGACAGCGCCTGGAGATCGCCCGGGCGCTGGTGCGGCGGCCCAGCATCCTCGTCCTCGACGAGGTGACCAGCGCGCTGGACGCGGAGACCGAGCAGATCGTGATGGACAACCTGCGCCGGCGGGGCTGCGCCTGCGTGGTGATCGCCCACCGGCTGAGCACCGTGCGCGACAGCGACGAGATCGTCGTGCTCCAGCACGGCACGGTCGTCGAACGCGGGCGGCACGCCGAACTGGTGGCGCGGGGCGGCGCGTACGCCGCGCTGGTCAGGGAGCGATGAGATGACGTCCGTACCCGAAGGCGACCTCGTACTCGGCGCGCTCGGCACCCTGGGCACGCCGATCGACTGCACGGGCCTGAACCGGCTGGAGCTGGAGGGTCCGCAGGTGCTGTGGCTGGTCGCGGCGGGCGCCGTGGACCTGTTCGCGGTGGACGCCGGGCAGCAGGGCCACTGGCACCATCTCGGCCGTCTGGAGGCCGGCTCGCTGCTGCTCGGGCCGGTCGCCGGCCCCCAGCACACCCTGGTGGCCCGGCCGTTGCGCGACTGCGTCGTGCACCGTATCGGGCTGCGCGAGCTGTACCAGCCCGCAGACACCCAGACCTGGTCGTACGACGAGTACGGCAACCCCCAGTACGTGCCGCCGACCTCGAGCCCGCTGGAGTACGCCCTCGCGCTCGGTGTGGGACGCAGCCTTTCGGTCCTGTTCCAGGCGCCGATGGCCGGGGAGGCGGCCGCCGGGGATGGGGGCGCCCCCGCGCGAGCTGATTCGAGCGTGGGGGACGACGAGGACGTGTTCTGGATGCAGGTGCCGCCGGGCAGCGTCCAGTACGGGTCGCTGTACGGCGCGGAGGCCGCCGCCGACCTGCTGATGGACCCTGCCGTGTGGCAGAGCATGGTCGACCAGCAGTACCGGCTGCTCACCACCCTCGACCGGTGGATCGAGCAGCTGGAACGCACCCACGAGGACCGTACGGCGGCCGGGATCAAGGCCGGTGAGGCGGTCCGCGCACAGGCCGACCGGACCTTGCTGGCGTCCATCGGGAAGGGCCCGGCGAAACGCACGACGGCCGCCGACGCCGACGCCACCTACGCCGCGTGCCGACTGGTCGCCCAGGCGGCCGGGATCCCCCTTGCCGAACCGGCGCAGAACGGCACCGGAGGCGACCGTCTCGACCCGGTCGAGCGGGTGGCGCTCGCCTCGCGGGTGCGTACCCGGGCCGTGCGGCTGAGCGGACGCTGGTGGCGGGAGAACGCCGGACCGCTGGTGGGCCACCGGGCACTGTCGGGGGCGCCGGTGGCGCTGCTGTGGCGGCGCGGCGGCTATGTGGCGGTGCATCCGGCGACCGGCCGGGAGACGCCGGTCGAGAAGGCCAACGCCGAGGAGTTCGAGCCGCGCGCGGTGATGTTCTACCGTCCGCTGCCCGAGCGGCGCCTCGGCCCGCTCGGCCTGCTCCGGTTCAGCATGCGCGGCACCCGCGGCGACCTGCTGAACCTGCTGCTGGCCGGGCTGGTGACGGTGGCCATCGGCTCGCTGGTGCCCATCGCGACCGGCAAGGTGCTGGGCGAGTACGTGCCGAAGGGCCGGCAGGAACTGATCGTCCAGGTCTGTCTGGCCGTGATGGTCAGCAGCGTGGTGGCGGCGGCCTTCATGCTGCTGGAGAACCTCACCATCCTCCGCCTGGAGGGCCGTATCGAGGCCACGCTCCAACCGGCCGTCTGGGACCGGCTGCTGCGACTGCCGACCAAGTTCTTCACCCGGCGCTCGACCGGTGAACTGGCCAGCGCGGCCATGGGCATCAGCGCCATCCGGCGGCTGCTGGCGGGCGTCGGCCCGGTGGTCGCCCAGTCGGTGACCGTCGGCGCGATGAACCTGGGGCTGCTGTTCTGGTACAGCGTGCCGATGGCGATGGCGGCGATCGGCATGCTCGTGGTCATCGCGGCGGTATTCCTGGGGCTCGGCCTGTGGCAGGTGCGCTGGCAGCGGCGTCTGGTGGTGCTCGGCAACAAGCTGAACAACCAGGCGTTCCAGACCCTGCGCGGTCTGCCGAAGCTGCGGGTGGCCGCGGCGGAGAACTACGCGTACGCGGCCTGGGCCGCCGAGTTCGCGCGCAGCCGCGAGCTGCAGCAGAAGGTGGGGCGCATCAAGAACCTCACCACGGTGCTGGGCGCGGTGTACCTGCCGGTGTGCACCCTGCTGATGTTCATGCTGCTGGCGGGTCCGGCCCGCGGGACGATGTCGGCGGCGGCCTTCCTCACCTTCAACACCTCGGTGACCATGCTGCTCACCTCGGTCACCCAGCTGACCGGCTCCTTCGTCTCGGCGGTGGCCGCGTTGCCGCTGTTCGAGGAGATCAGGCCGGTGCTGGAGGCGGCCCCGGAGGTGCGCGACGCGAGCACCCGGCCCGGCCCGCTGTCCGGCGCGGTGGAGGCCCGGCGGCTGTCCTTCCGGTACGCCGAGGACGGGCCGCTGGTCCTGGACGACGTGTCCTTCGAGGTACGGCCGGGCGAGTTCGTGGCGATCGTCGGCCCCAGCGGCTGCGGCAAGTCCACGCTGCTGAGGCTGCTCATCGGCTTCGACAAGCCGGTGTCCGGGAGCGTGCTGTACGACGGCCAGGACCTCGCGGCCCTCGACCAGTCGGCGGTGCGGCGGCAGTGCGGAGTGGTGCTCCAGCACGCACAGCCGTTCACCGGGTCGATCCTGGACGTCATCTGCGGCACCGAGCCGTACACGCCCGAGGAGGCGATGGCGGCGGCCGAGATGGCGGGGCTGGCGCAGGACATCCAGCGGATGCCGATGGGCCTGCACACGATCGTGTCGGGCAGCGGCGCCGTCTCCGGCGGCCAGCGGCAGCGTCTGATGATCGCGCAGGCATTGATCCGCCGCCCGCGCATCCTGTTCTTCGACGAGGCGACCAGCGCGCTGGACAACGACACCCAGCGCACGGTCATCGACAGCACGCGCAAACTGAACGCCACCCGCATCGTGATCGCCCACCGTCTGTCCACCGTGCTGGACGCGGACCGGGTCATCGTGATGGAGGACGGCAAGGTCGCCCAGCAGGGACCGCCCGCCGAGCTCCTCGCGGACACCGGCGGCAGGCTGCACGAGCTGGTGCGTCGGCAGCTGGCGTAGCAGCCCCGGCACGCACGCCGCGCGCCTTGGTGCCGGCGTTCGCGGCACCCCTGCCTCGCGCACCCATCGAAACTTTGCCGTTTCGCAGAAAGTGGTCTAACCTCGGCCCTGCAGGTGTACGAAACCGTTTCGTTTACATGCTCTTTGCTCGCTGCCCAGACCGACTTCCCCGGAGTGGTTCCCCGATGTCACACAAGACCCTGGAGGACGAGGCCCGTCCGGGCGCCGTCCAGGCGCCGCCGGACGCCTCACAGAAGCGGTGGTGGATCCTCGCCGTCGTCGCCCTCGCGCAGCTGATGGTGGTCCTCGACGCCACCATCGTGAACATCGCACTGCCCTCGGCCCAAGCCGACCTCGGCTTCTCCGACGGCAACCGGCAGTGGATCGTCACCGCGTACGCGCTGGCGTTCGCCTCGCTGCTGCTGCTCGGCGGCCGGACAGCGGACCTGTTCGGCCGCAAGACGGCGTTCCTCATCGGTGTCGTCGGCTTCGCGGCCGTCTCCGCGCTCGGCGGCGCCGCGAACGGCTTCCCGATGCTGGTCACCGCGCGCGCCCTGCAGGGTGCCTTCGGCGCGCTTCTCGCACCGGCCGCGCTGTCGCTGCTCAACACCACGTTCACCGACGCCCGGGAGCGGGCCCGGGCGTTCAGCGTGTACGGCGCCATCGCCGGGGCCGGCGGCGCGGTGGGCCTGCTGCTCGGCGGCGTGCTCACCGACGCCCTCGACTGGCGCTGGACGCTCTACGTCAACGTGGCCATCGCGGTCCTGGCCTTCGCCGGCGGCTGGATCCTGCTGGCCAACCACCGGGACGCGGCGAACTCCAAGCTCGACGTGCCGGGCACGGTCCTGGTCGCCGCGGGCCTGTTCTCCCTGGTCTACGGCTTCTCCAACGCCGAGACCCATGACTGGGGCTCGCCGCTGACCTGGGGCTTCCTGATCGCGGGCGGTGTGATCCTGGCCGCCTTCACCTGGTGGCAGACCCGGGCCGAGCACCCCCTGCTGCCCCTGCGCATCCTGACCGACCGCAACCGCGCCGCCTCGTTCCTCGCCGTGCTGATCTCCGGCGCGGGCATGTTCGGCGTGTTCCTGTTCCTGACGTACTACCTCCAGCTGAACCTGGGTTTCAGCCCGACGAAGACCGGTGTGGCCTTCCTGCCGATGGTCGGCGCGCTGATGGTGACGGCCCAGCTCGGCACCACCGTCCTGGTGCCGCGGATGGGACCCAGGGCGGTCGTTCCGCTGGGCTTCGCGGTCGCCGCGGCCGGCATGGCCTGGCTGACCGGCATCGGCGTCGGCTCCCACTACATGAGCGCGGTGCTGCCGCAGCTGCTCGTCACCGGCATCGGCCTCGGCCTGGTCATGCCGCCCGCCATGCAGCTGGCCACCGGCGGGGTGGCGGCCGAGGACGCGGGAGTGGCCTCCGCGACGGTCAACGCGATGCAGCAGGTGGGCGGTTCGATCGGCACGGCGCTGCTGAACACCCTCGCGGCGAGCGCCGCGACCGACTACCTGTCCGGCCGGGACGCCACCAGCAAGCTGGTCCAGGCGCAGGCCACCATCGAGAGCTACACCACGGCCTTCTGGTGGTCCGCCGGCCTGTTCGCCGCGGGCGCGCTGATCGCCTTCACCGTCTTCCGCCGCGGAGTGCCGGAGCAGGACGCGGACGCCGCACCGGTGGTCCACATGTGAGCAGGACCGCTCCGGTCCGGGGGACCTGGGCGCCCTCGGCCCCGCGGGGCCGCCGTCCGCGGCTGGACGGCGGCCCCGCTCACGGTCTGTCCGGCGGTCCGGGCCGCGAGAGACCGGCGGTGCTCATCGATGCCGGTCGCCGAACTCCCCGCCCGCGGAGCCGCCGGACAGGCCCTGGCCGCCGGGACGCAAGCGGAGCCGTGCCCGCCGCCCGGGTGAAGGGCATGACACGGCCGCAGCGGGTACTTGCCAGCCATGCGGATAAGTGTGGTGGACGTGGGCTCGAACACGGTGCGGCTCGTGGTGGCGGACGCGGAGGGCGGGGTGCCGCTGCCGGTGCACACCGCCAAGTGGCGGCTGCGCCTGTCCGAGCAGGTCGAGCCCGGGGGGCGTATCCCCGACGAGGCCGTGGAACGACTGGTGGAGGCGGTGGCCGGGGCGAGCAGGACCGCCGCCAAGTGGGGCGCGGCGGGGCCACTGGCCTTCGCCACCGCCGTGGTACGTGCGGCACCGAACCGGGCGGAGGTCCTGCGGGCCGTCCGCACGGGCACGGGCGTCGACCTGTGCACCCTGCCCGGCGAGGTCGAGGCCGAGCTCACCTTCCTCGCCGCCCGGCGCTGGCTGGGCTGGCAGGCCGGGCCGCTGGCGGTGCTGGACATCGGCGGCGGATCGCTGGAAGTCGCCTTCGGGCGCGGCCGGCTGCCGGACTTCGTGGCCTCGCTGCCGCTGGGGGCGGGGCGGCTGACCCGCGAGTTCCTCGCCGACGAGGACCCGCCCTCGTCCGAACAGCTGCGTGCCCTCAGACGCAGGGTCCGCCATCAGCTGCGGGACGTGGCCGCCCGGATCCGCTGGGAGGGCCCGCGCTCCGCGGTGGCGACCTCGCGCACCTTCCAGCAGCTGGGCCGGCTGTGCGGTGCCCCGCCGGGACGGCACGGACCGTTCGTGGAGCGGGTGCTGCACCGTGACGACCTGCGTGACGCGGTGAGCCGGCTGGCGGCCCTGCCCGCCGTCGAGCGCGCCCGGCTGCCCGGTATCTCCGCACCGCGTGCCGCGCAGAGCCTGGCCGGGGCGGTGGTCGGCCACACCGTGATGAAGCTGACCGGCCTCGGCGCGGTCACCCTCTGCCCGTGGGCGATCCGCGAGGGCGTCCTGCTGCGGCGCATCGAGGACGGCCCGGCCTGGTGGGCGGAGACCACCCGCCGCGCGGAGGAGCCCCCGCCCCCCGAGCCGGTGCCGCTGCACGTCGCGGGCGCCGCGAACTGAGCCGCCGTACCGCGCCTGCGCACGGAACCGGCGTACAGAACATACGGAAGGAGAAGGAGACAGCCATGTCCAAGCCGGAGAACCGGGACGAGCATCCGAAGACGGCCCTCGAGGAGGTCCTCCACGAGGCCGACCGGGCCGAGAAGCGCACCACCGATCCCGCCCGCGCCGAGGAACACCGGGGCGAGGCGGGAGACGCGATCACCCCGAACACACGGGCCCAGGAGGATTCGCAGGGCGACTGACCGGGCGGGATGGCGGGGCACGGTCCGGGTACCCGGGCGGCATGGAACAGCACTCCCAGGGACCCGCGCTGCCCCCCGCCCGCGGCCCGGTCTCCGCGGCCGTCGAGGAGTATCTGCTCGGCACCGGCCCGGCACCGTCCGACGAGGCGGTCGCCGGGGCGGACGCGTGGGGGGACGACCTCCAGCTCGGCCTCTACCTCTGCTACGAGCTGCACTACCGCGGCTTCGCGGGCGTCGCCCCGGACCTCGAGTGGGACCCCGGCCTGCTGCGTGCCCGCGCGGCGATGGAACGGCGCTTCCTCTCCGCGCTGCGCGCCGGAACACCGGTCCACGCCAGCCTCGACGACGCGCTCGCGGAGATCCTCGTGGAGCCCGTCGACGGCTCCGGTGTCAGCCACTACCTGCGCGACGAGGGCGAACTGTGGCAGCTGCGCGAGTACGCGGCCCAGCGCTCCCTGTACCACCTGAAGGAGGCCGACCCGCACGCCTGGGTGCTGCCGCGCCTGTGGGGCCGGGCCAAGGCGGCGATGGCCGCCGTCGAGTTCGACGAGTACGGCGGTGGCCGTCCCGACCGGGTGCACGCCCGGCTGTTCGCCGACCTGATGACGGACCTCGGGCTGGACACCACGTACGGCCGCTACCTGGACGCGGCGACGGCAGAGGTGCTGGCGACCGTGAACCTCATGTCCCTCTTCGGTCTGCACCGGGAGCTGCGCGGCGCGCTGGTGGGCCACTTCGCCGCGGTGGAGATCACCTCCTCCCCCGGTTCCCGGCGGCTGGCCGAGGCGATGCGCCGCACGGGCGCCGGACCGGCCGCGGAGTTCTTCTACGACGAGCACGTCGAGGCCGACGCGGTGCACGAACAGGTGGTGCGCCACGAGGTCATCGGCGGACTGCTCGAACAGGAGCCGCAGCTGGCCCCCGACATCGCCTTCGGCATCGACGCGACCGGACACCTGGAGGAACGCCTCGCCCGCCGGCTGCTGGACTCCTGGCGTGCGGGGCGGTCCTCGCTGCGCACCCCGCTGAGGGAAATGAACCATATTTCCTGAATGCCGGGGTACTCGCGTTCCGTGAATTCACTGGTACTCCCGGGTGTGTACGCCCCGCAGGACGACACCGAGCTGCTGGCCGAAGCGCTGTCCGAGGAGCCGCTGGAACCCGGCGCACGGGTGCTCGACGTGGGTACCGGCAGCGGCGCCCTGGCCCTGGTCGCCGCCCGGCGGGGCGCGGAGGTGACGGCGGTCGACATGTCCCGGCGGGCCGTGTGGACGGCCCGGCTCAACGCATGGCTGGCCCGGCTGCCGGTACGCATCCGGCGCGGCAACCTCTTCGGCCCCGTGCGCGGACGGTCCTTCGACATGATCCTGGCCAACCCGCCGTACGTGCCGGCACCCGACGCCCGGCCGGAGCCACGCGGCCGGGCGCGGGCCTGGGACGCGGGCCGGGACGGCCGTCTCGTCCTGGACCGGATCTGCCGCGACGCCCCGGCACTGCTGCGCCCCGGCGGAGTCCTGCTGATCGTCCATTCCGCGCTGAGCGGCCCCGACCGCACCCTGGAGCTGCTGCGCGCGACCGGCCTCAAGGCCGCGGTCACCCGCCGCCGCTGGATCGCCTTCGGGCCCGTGCTGCGGGCGCGGCAGGGCTGGCTGCGGGATCACGGGCTGCTGTCGGCCGCCGACGAGAAGGAAGAGCTGGTGGTCATCCGTGCCGAACGAGCCCTCTGACGCACAGCGCCCCGCTCCGCCCCGGCACGTACGCATGCAGCGGCGGGGGCCCATCCTCGTCGACGGTCCGGTGGAGGTGGAGCTGGAGGACGGCACCACGGTGTCCTCGGACCGGTTCCGCGTGGCCCTGTGCACCTGCCGGCGCAGCCGCCGCTATCCCTGGTGCGACACCAGCCACCGGCGCAGGGCCTGACAGCCGGCGCTGGGAGCGGCGGCGAGATCTTGAGGTCTTGCCCGGCGCTTCCCGGGATGCCCCGGGACGGGCAGCCCGGGAAGCGGCCGTGATGCCGGGGGACGGCGGGCGGCCCCACTCCGCCCGTCCGGCCCCCGGTGCGAGATCGCGAGGTCCCCGGGACCCTGGTCCGCACTCCCCAGCTGCGGGCCCTGTTCCGGTGGTCGCGGAGACCGGGCGATCCCGGTCCTCAGAACGCGAAGACGGAGGAGCCGTAGGCGTCCTTCACGCACGCGTTGCCGAAGGTGTGCTCGTAGGAGACACGCTTGCCCTGCCAGACACCCTCGACCGTGACGACGACCGGGTCGTACACCTTGGTGCAGAACACGTCGTCGTCGCCCTTGAGGGCGTCGAGGTCGCCACCCGCGCCGCGCAGCTGGGCACAGGCCTCGGCGGCGGCCGGGTGCGTGCCGGAGGCGGTCGGGGCGCAGGACAGTGTGACGGCGCGCTCGGGTGTCGCGGTCGCCGCGCTCTGGCCGTGGCCGGTGGTGAGCACCAGGGCCGAGGGCGCGTAGAGCGACGACGGGGCGCTGACCGGTGCGGCGACGGCGGCCCCGGTCAGGGGTACGCAGACGGCGGTGGCCGTGAGGCCGATGGTCGCTGCCCAGCGCGCGGTGGTTCGCATTGTGTGCATCCTTCCGCTCGATTCGACGGGTCGCCGCCCGGCCCGGTGGGTGCCGGAAACGGCGTGCGCCACTCTGCCGAGTCCGCCGCCGAAACTCACATCGGACCCACAGCTTTCGGTAACCTTGCGTGTTGAATCAGTGGCGCGAAGTCACAGAATTCGAACGTTACAACGCCGGAACTGAGCGGTTCTTGATCGCCTCGAGCGGCCGCGTGGCTGAATCTCACCACTTCGTTAATAGGCCTGAAACATTCCGGTTCCGCCCTCGGCGCACTTCCCGGCACCCCCTTGTGTTCATGTGAATGCGGCGTAATCGTCATTACATGATTACTTCAGAGCAACGCGAGAAGCTGCGCGGCTGGTTCACCGGCCGGTTGCCCGACGACCTCTTCCAGGAGCTGGTCGAGGTGACCGCCGACCGCGAGGAGATCACCGTGATCGGCCGCATCCCCGGGCCCCGGGTCGTCGAGGGCGCCTCGGACGCCGAGCGGGAGGCTGCTGTACAGGGCCGTGTCCAGGAGTTTCGCGAGCGCACCCGGGAAGTCCGGATCTCCGTGGCCCGCGAGGCCGAGCACCACTTCCGCAGGAAGGTCTCCTGGGGCGTGGAGTGCGACGGGGAGCGTGCCCTGTTCACGCACGTGGCGGCACCCGTGATGACCCGGCTGCGCCAGCCCGAGCGCCAGGTCCTCGACACCCTGATCGCCGGCGGGGTCGCACGCAGCCGCAGCGACGCCCTCGCCTGGTGTGTGCGGCTGGTGCAGCGGCACACCGACGACTGGCTCACCGAACTGCGCGAGTCCCTCGAACACGTCCAGCGGGTACGGGCTCAGGGACCGGACGCCGATGAGCCACCCGCCTCGCCCGCCGACGACAGTGCGAACACCGAGAACACCGGCGAGGAGTGAGACCAGCCGACGACCGGCATGCTGCCGGACCTTGCGGCAACCTTGCCGGCATGACCGCCCCGGGGCCGCCTCGCCTACCCGCCGGTATCGTCGGCACGGCGCGCGACCGGCGACGAGAGGCGGGACGTACGGATGGCGAAGCACTGGGCGGACTTCCAGTACGAGATCTATCTGAACGGGACGACGGGCGCCGTGCCGCGTCTGCCCACCGACCTGACCCGGCTCGAGGAACTCGCCGGGCACCGGCTGGGTCCCGGCCCGGTCGGCTATGTGGCGGGCAGCGCGGGCAACGGCAGTACGGCCCGAGCGAACCGGGCCGCCCTGGAGCGGCGGCGGATCCTTCCGCGTCTCCTGCGGGACGTCCGGGAACGGGACCTGTCGGTGGACGTGCTCGGCCGCGCGCTGCCCGCCCCGCTGGCGCTGGCACCCGTCGGCGTGCTGTCGATCATGCATCCGGAGGCGGAGACGGCCGCCGCCCGGGCCGCCGCCGCCGAGGGCGTGCCGTACGTCCTGTCCTCGGCGTCCAGCACACCGATGGAACAGGTGGCCGAGGCCATGGGGGACGGTGAGCGCTGGTTCCAGCTGTACTGGGGCAAGGACCGGGAGGTGACCGTGAGTTTCCTCGGCCGGGCGCGGGCGGCCGGGTTCACGGTGCTGGTCGTCACCCTGGACACGCCGCTGCTGGCGTGGCGGCCGCGCGACCTGGACCAGGCGTACCTGCCCTTCCTGCACGGGGTGGGCACCGCGAACTACTTCACCGACCCGGCCTTCCGGGCGGGGCTGGCGAAACCGGTGCACGAGGACCCCGACGCGGCGGTGCGGCACTTCCTCGGCCTGTTCGGGGACGCCGGTCACACCTGGCCGGACCTGGCGTTGCTGAGGGAGCACTGGGACGGTCCGATCGTCCTGAAGGGTGTCCTGCACCCGGACGACGCCCGGCTGGCCGCCGACGCCGGGATGGACGGGGTGGTGGTGTCGAACCACGGCGGCCGGCAGGTGGCCGGTTCCGTCGCCGCGGCCGACGCGCTGCCCCGGGTCGCTTCGGCGGTCGGTGACCGGCTGACGGTGCTGTTCGACAGCGGGGTGCGCACGGGTGACGACGTCTTCAAGGCCCTCGCTCTCGGGGCCCGGGCGGTGCTGCTCGGGCGGCCGTACGTCTACGGGCTCGGCCTCGACGGGCAGGCGGGCGTCGAGCACGTGATCCGCTGCCTGCTCGCGGAGTTCGACCTCACGCTCGCCCTGTCCGGCCACGCCACCCCGGCCACGGTGGGAGCCGCCGATCTCGTCGAGGAGCCCGCGTGACCCTCCGGAGAAGCCCGTGCGGCCCTCCGGCGGCCGGGGCGGGCCGGCCTGTCCGTCAGCCCCGCGCCTCCCGCTCCGGCAGTCCGGCCGGCCGGGCGGGCGGTGCCTCGGTTCCGGTGACCGACAGGGAGCCGGGGCTCGCCGACGGCGGGTCGATGAGCCAGCGCTGGCCGGCCGATCTGTCACGGACCTTCACGACGATGTCGGCGCCGGCGCCCTTCCCCGCGGTGGCCAGGGCGAGGGTCTCGTCCCAGCGGGGCAGCAACTCGCCCTGCACGGTGAGGTCGTAGCGCACGTCGCCGGCCCGGCGGATCCTGCCGTCCGCGCAGGTACCGAGGACGACCACCCCGGCGTCCGCGTGCGAGTCGAGGCACAGGCCGGGGTCGGCGGCGCTGCGCAGCAGCCCGTCGGTCTCGTACGTCCACTGCTGGGTGGAGGCCGACGAACAGGCCGCCGACCGGACGCCCGCCCCGGCCTCGGGTGTGCCCTGGATGTCCAGGCAGAGCCCGGTGGCCGCGTTGCGCAGATGGGTCCCCGGGGTCGCGGCGGGCAACTGCGCCGCACCGGGCGGGGAGGCGGTGGCGTCGGGCGTGCTCCGGGCACCGGCGGCACCCGTCGAGGCGACGGGGTCGGTGGTGTCCCCACCGTCCGGCCACACTCCGGCCACCAGTACCGTCGTGAGCAGTCCGGCCGAGGCCAGGCCGACGCCGGTGAGCAGTGTCCTGGGTGACGGGGCCGGCCGCGGGACGAGTGCCGACAGGGGAATCCGCCCCAGCATGCGGTGGCGCGCTCCCCCGCCGGGCCGTCCCCCGGTGCGCCAGGAGGTGCCCCGGGTCCGCGACGCCTGCGAACCGGCCCGTCCCGGGCGGGAGTCGAGATAGCGGCGGGCACCCCAGCCGAGCACGGCTTCGGCGAGCAGGATGCTGGTACCGGCCTCGATCTGGCCGAGTTGCTCGGCGGCGTGCCGGCAGTAGCGGCATTCGGACAGGTGCTGCTGCACGTCGGGCAGCAGGTCGCCGCCGCGTCGGATCGGTACGTCGAGGAGGCGGTTGTAGAAGCGGCAGTCCTTGGTGGGCGCGAGCTCCCGGTGGGCGCGGACGCAGCCCCGCCGGAAGGCTTCCCGGGCCTGCTCGAGTCCGGCTGCCGCGGTGTCGGCGTCCAGGCCGAGCAGACCGGCCGGCACGGTGAGCGGCTCGGCCTCGACCTCGGTGTGCCACAGCAGGCACTGGGCGAGCGGCATCAGGCCCCGGTAGGACCGCTCGGCGAGGGCGCGGTTGTCGGGGGTCATGGACTGCACGGTGCGCATGCCGCGGCCCCCGGCCGGTTTCGCCAGGTCCGGCAGCACCTCGGGCAGACGGTCGTCGGCCGACCACTGTGCGACCGTGTCGCGCACGGTCACCAGCAGCCGGGGCCGCAGCGGATCGGCCGGTTCGCCCAGCGCCAGCCGGTCGAGGACCCGATGGAAGGCGGTGGCGGTGACCATGCGGACGACGGCGCCCTGGGCGGCGAGGCAGACGGCCGCGTAGTCCTCGGCCGGCTGCCAGTGCCGTGCCATCAGCAGGGCGACGGCTGCGCCGGCCTCTTCGTCCTCCCGTCCGCGCAGTCGTTCGGCGAGTGACTCGTCGGAATCTCCGGCAGCACCGCCGGAAGGCGGGTACGGAGGACGAGGGGGGTGGGGGGTGGGCACGGGGTGAATCCTTTGGTGCGTGTGCGCTCGAGTGGCTCACCCTTGCACAACTCACCAAAGCCCAACAAGGCGTTGGACCGCATCCATACCTCTCACAGAACTTCGGGCCACCGGTCCGCTCTCGCCGGTCCGTGCGCCCCGTGTGAAGCGCGCGCACACGCCGGCCCGCCGCGCACGCTCCCGGCGCCCGTCGCCGGGGAGTGCACTGGGAGCCGGCCTACTCGCAGGCCCCGCGCAGGACGGCGGCTCTGCTGCGCGATCGACGGCCGCCGGCCCCGTTCCTCCCGCCCTCGGCCGGCGGCCCCGGCCGGCCGGGGCTTCTTCCCCCGCCGGCGGGGGCGGGTGCCGGACCGGCCGTCGGGTCCGGCGATCAGATCTGCCAGGAACGGAGCCGGTCGGCCGCGCCGTAGACATCGGTCTTGCCGGACATCAGGTCCCGGGCGAGGTCGACGAGGGCCCCGTAGGGCGGGTCGATACCGGCCCCGCTGACGAACATGTACGACACCGCCGTGGCACAGGCGAACCGCGCGTTGGCCGACGGCAGCGGCCTGAGCAGGGCGAGGGTGTGCAGCAGGGCCGCGGCCCGCCAGGCCGGGTCGGAGTCCACGCCGAGGCGGGGCGGATCGACCCGGTGCCGGGCGACGGCGGCGACCAGGGCCGAGAAGTCGTTGATCGTCGGCTGCTCCGGCAGCACTTCCTCGTGGCGCTGGAGCAGCCACGGCACGTCGATATGGAGGACGGATGACATGGGTCAGGCGGCCTCGCCCCTGCCGGGGGGCTCGTCGTCCGGGAACGCGGCCGCGAACTCGTCGGCGTGCGTGGCGAAGAAGCGGCGGAACTCCCGGGCGCCTTCCTGCAGCGCGCGGTGCCGGGCGATGTCGGCCGCGGCCGCCTCGCGCACCAGGGCCTTCATCGACGTCCCGCGCTCCTTGGCGATCTGCCGCAGGTCCTCTAGCTCGCGCTCGCTGAACTCCACGTTGAGAGCTGGCATGCCACAAAAATAGCGCGCGGGTACTCAAGCGTAAATGCCCCCAGGTCAGATGAGGTTTCCGCCGGTACCCGCGCACCCGTGCGCTACCTCTGGTCCGCCACGAACGACGCCATCCAGGCCAGGGCCGCGTTCCAGTTGATCGCGGTCTCGTTGGTCGACCAGGACTGGATGTCGTCGATGTAGCAGAACTGACCGACGCAGCCGAGCAGTTTGCTCTGTGCGTACGGGTCCTGGATGCCCGAGTTGGGGCCTCCGGCGAGGGTTCCCCTGGGCGGGTTCGGGAGGGCCGGGTCGAGTTCGTGGGCGTACCAGCGACTGTGCTCGTTGTGGGCGGCGACCTCGCCGTATCCGGTGACGTACGAGATGTTGAGCGCGTTGCGGCCGAGGATGTAGTCCATGCTCTGGACCGCGCCGTCGCGGTACTTCGCGGCGCCGGTGAGGTCGTAGGCGGCCGCGATGACGTGGGCGTTGTTGAGGACCTGGGCGTTGGAGCCCCAGTCGTAGCGGTTGCCGTCCGGCGCGTACGGCATGCCGTACGGCTGCGATCCGGCGGTCGCCAGGTAGGTGTCGGCCGCCCTGGTCACCGACCGGCGCACCTTGTCGCGGCCGGGGAGCTTGCTGGGCACGGTCGCCAGGTCCAGACGTCCCGCCGCGGCGGTACGGCCCCAGTCGAAGCCGAGGCTGCCGAAGATGTCGGCGGTGTGCAGCGGCGAGGAGAGCACGTGGTCGGCGAACTGCTTCTCGCCCGTGGTCAGGTACAGCTCGGCCGCGGCCCAGTAGAACTCGTCGGTGGCGTCGTCGTCGGGATAGGCGCCGCCGCCGGTGCCGTCGTTCGGGTCCGGGTACACCGCGGGGTGGGCGAGGGCCGCCGCCCAGGCCTTGCGCGCGGCCGTCAGGGCGCGGGCGGCGAAGGCGCGGTCGTAGGGGCGGTACAGGCGGGCCGCCTGGGCGGCCGTCGCCGCCAGGTTGAGGGTGGCCTGGGTGGTCGGGGCGTGCAGCTCCCGCTTCTGCGGGTCCTCACTGGGCAGCAGCGGCAGACCGGTCCACTGGGCGTCGTGGACCTTGCTGTGCGCCATTCCGGCGAGCGGCTGTCCGTCCGGTACCTGCATCTTCAGCAGGAACTCCAGTTCCCACCGGGCCTCGTCGAGGACGTCGGGCACCTTGTTGCCGCTCTCGGGGAGGGCGAGGGTGCCGTCGCCCAGTTTCCCGGGTTCTCCGGTGCGGGCGTGCAGGGAGCGTTCGTAGGTGCTCAGCAGCTCCCAGGTGGCGATGCCGCCGTTGACGACGTACTTGCCGTGGTCGCCGGCGTCGTACCAGCCGCCGGTGACGTCGAGGGTGTAGTCGCACAGGCCCGGTTGGCAGGGGACGTGCGCGTCGCCCTGGTTCGGAGCGGTGTTCAGGTGCCCGGCCGGCCTGCCGTAGCCGGGGCGGAGCGCGTCGCTGATCGCGATACCGCTGCGCTGCGTGTAGTAGTACTTCAGCGAGTCCCGGCGCAGCCGCTCGTAGACCTGCGTCCCGATGTCGAAGGGACGGCTGGCCTCCCCGTCGGCGACCAGTGTGAAGCCCTTGCCGCGCCGCCGGTAGGCGCCGAAGTCGATCGACTGGACGTTCTGCGCGGAGGAGGCGTCGGTGCCGCGCGGCACGGTCCAGCCGTGGGCGACCGTCCTGCCGCCGGCGTTCTTCAGCTCCCAGGGCAGCTTCGTGGTGGCGTCGGTGACCAGGGTGGCGTTCTTCGGGCCGCCCGGCAGGTAGCCGGCCTGGTTGACGCGGACGCGCGGCCCGGTGTCGGGCTCGTACACCTCCGGCGGGACGCCGCCCAGCAGCGACACGTCGTCCAGGCAGAACCGCCAGGCGTCCGCGCCGCCGCCGACCTGGAAGGCGACCTGGGCCTGCGTGGTGTCGACGGGCGAGGTGAAGGTGTAGGAGGAGCCGTCACCGGAGGGGGTCAGTTGCGGGCTCGTCTCGTACCAGGTGTCGTACGGGGACACCTGGAGCCCGACGACCGCCCGGACCACGTGCCCCTCGGGCGTACCGGACGCCTTGAAGGAGAACCGGTACGACTCCCCCTTGACCAGGGTGATGTCGTTCTGGCCGATGGCCGAGTCCCAGCGGTTGGCCGTGCCACCGGGCACGTCGGCGCAGAGCCGCCCGTCGGACAGGCCCGCGGTGACGTTGCTGGTCCACCACGGGTCGGCGGTGGTGTCGAAGGTTCCGTTCCTGACCTGTTCGACCTCGTCGGCACCGGCCTGCGCGGCCGGCAGGGCCGTGAAGGCCGCGGCGAACAGGGCGGTCACGGCGAGCAGGGCGGTTCTGCGTCGTTTCACGGCGGGCTCCTCTGATGAGGTGGGAGCGCTCCCAAATGCGGACGCAGGCAATGCTGTGCGAGACATGACACGTCGTCAACGGTCCGGACGGGACGGATTCCCGCCCGGACCCGCTCGACGTCCCGGACGTCCTAGACGTCGAGCCGGGTGATCCGCACCGCCCCCTTGGCCTCACCCGGGTGGGCACTGGTCAGGGTGAGCCGGATGCGCGAACCCCGGACCGCGTCGAAGGTGATCACCGTCGCGGCGTCCGAGGTGGTCGCCCAGTCCACGTTCGCCCCCGTCACCGGCGCGTACTTCGCCCCGTCCCACACGGCGATGCCGACCGACGCGGGCAGCGTGTGCGTCGCGTCGACGGTGAAGGCGGCTTCCACCCGGTCGAAGGTCCGGGTGCGGCCGAAGTCGACGGACACCCAGTCCTCGGGCCTGGCCCCGTTGAACGCGGGCAACAGGGCCGTCGCCGACTTCGAGAAGGCGTTCGACCAGCCGGTCGCCGGGTCGCCGTCGAGCATGGCGGCGGGCAGGGTGTCCGGACGCCCGGAGTAACTGGCGTCCGCGCTGGGGTAGTCGCGCGGCGCCGGGCGGTCGTCCGGGAAGCCGGGGGCCGGCGTGCGGACCACCGAGCGGGCGGGCGTGGTGCGGACGGTCACCGCGTCCCCCCGCAGCCCCTCCACCCGTGCCGCGACCTTCAGGGTGCCCGCCTTCGTACCGGAGCGCACGATGGCCAGCGCCTTGCCGTGGAAGGCGGTGCGGGTACTGGCCTGGTAGCGCTCGGCGCTCTCCTCGCGCCCGTTGTCCAGGCCGGCGAGGGAGCCGCCTCTCACGTCGAAGGCGATGAGGTGTTCGGCGTCGGGCACCACCACCCCGTGCGCGTCGACGATCTCGGCGGTCACGAACACCAGGGAACGGCCGTCGGCCGCCAGGGACGCGCGGTCGGCGCTGAGGCGCACCGCGTGCGGGGCCCCGGCGGTGCGCAGCACATCACTCGCGACCGCCTTGCCGTCCCGCCGGGCCACCGCCCTGAGCTCGCCGGGCGCGTACGGCACCTTCCAGGTCAGATGCAGCTTGCCGGCGCTGCCGTTCGGGCTGGTGTAGCTGCCCGGGTAGGGGCCGTCGGTGAAGGTCTTGTCGTCGCCGGTGGCCTCGGTGGTCTCCAGGTAGGTGCGGCCGTCGGTGGTCTTCTTGGTGTCGAACTCCCGCACACCGAGGGACTTCCCGTTGAGGAACAGCTCGACGGAGGGCACGTTGGCGTACGCCCAGACCTCCACCGTGTCCCCCGGCTCGTGGTTCCAGGTCATCGGCACCAGGTGCACCATCGGTTCGCTCACCCACTGGCTGCGGAACAGGTGGTACATGTCCTTCGGGAAACCGGCGGTGTCGACCGCGCCGAAGAAGGACGCCTTGACCGGGAAGACGTCGTACGGGGTCGGCTCGCCGATGTAGTCGATGCCGGACCACAGGAACTGCCCGGCGAACCACTTGCGGTCCCGGTCCTTCTTGTGGCCGTACTCGCCGCTCATCGTCCAGGAGGCGAGGTTGTTGTCGTAGGAGGAGACCTCCCGCCTGCCGGGGGTGTGGTTCTCGCCGGTGTTGAGGTGCTCGGGCTCCTGGTAGCTGCCGCGGGTCGAGGTCTCGGAGGAGGACTCCGACTCGAAGAGGAACAGCTTGGGGTACTTCGCGTGCAGGGCGTCGACCGATCTGGCGGTGTTGTAGTTGAGGCCCAGGCCGTCCAGCTTGGCGAGCATGAGGTCGGCCGGGGAGCCGGTGGCGGGCACGCCGTGGTACTTGTTCGAGCCGATGACGACCGGCCGGGTGTCGTCCGCCGCCCTGATCGCGCCGATGATCCGGTCCGCCATGGCGAGCCCGGCGGTGCTGGTGGAGTCGGGGATCTCGTTGCCGATCGACCACAGGACGACGGCGGGCGAGTTGCGGGCGGCGAGAACCATCTCGGTGGCGTCCTTCTCGCACCACTCGTCGAAGAACCGCCCGTAGTCGTACCTGGTCTTGCCGGTCTTCCAGCAGTCGAAGGCCTCGACCATCATCACGATGCCGAGCTCCTCGCAGACCTCGATCATCTGGGGTGAGGGCGGGTTGTGCGAGGTGCGGAAGGCGTTGACGCCCATCGACTTCATGATGGTCATCTGCCGGCGCACCGCGTCGATGCTGATCGCCGCGCCGAGGGCGCCCTGGTCGTGGTGGAGGTCGACGCCCTTGATCTTGGCGTGGGTGCCGTTGAGGGAGAAGCCCTCGTCCGGATCGAAGCGGTAGGAGCGGATGCCGAACGTGGTGCGGTAGGTGTCGGCGGTCCGGCCGCCGACCCGGAGCTCGGTGACCGCGGTGTAGCGGTGCGGGGCGTCGAAGTCCCACAGGCGGGGCCGGGCGACGGTCAGTTCGTGGGTCTCGGTCGCCGTGCCGGAGACGGCGAGCGTGGAGGACGTACGGGCGACCGTGCGGCCACCGGGATCGAGGATCCGTGTCACGACCCGCACGTCCGTGCCGCTGCCGGACTCGTTCACCACATCCGTCCGCACCCGGACGACGGCCCGCTCCGCGGTGATGTCAGGCGTGGTGACGTACGTGCCCCAGCGGGCCACGTGCACGGGGTCGGTCACCACCAGGCGGGCCTCGCGGTAGATGCCGCTGCCGGAGTACCAGCGGCTGCTGGGCAGCTGGTTCTGGACCTTGACCGCGAGGACGTTCCGCGTGGTGCCGTCGGTGTGCACCAGGTCGGTCAGGTCGAGGGCGAAGCCGGTGTAGCCGTAGGGGTGACGGCCGGCCTGGGTACCGTTGCAGTAGACGTACGAGTCCATGTAGACGCCGTCGAACTCGACCGAGATCCGCTTGCCCGCACAGGCGGGCGGCAGGGTGAAGGCGAGGCGGTACCAGCCGAGGCCGCCGGGGAAGAAGCCGGTGCCGCTGGTCGTGCCGTGCTCGGTGGTCGGGGTCTGCTCGATGCTCCAGTCGTGGGGCACCGCGACCTCGCGCCAGGCGGAGTCGTCGTACCCCGGGTCGGCGGCGTTCGCGTACGCGCCGGTGGGGTCGGTGATGCCGCCCGGGTTGACCAGCGCGAAGCGCCAGCCGTCCCGCAGGGGGACGATGCGGCGTCCTCCCGCGTCACCGGACGCCTCGCCGGTGCCGAGCGCCTCCGCGGCCCCGGCGGCCGGTGCGCCGAGGAGCGCTCCGGCCGTCGGGGCCGCCGTGGCGGCGACCAGAACCGATCTGCGCGTGACCGTCATGGCGGCTCTCCCTCATCAGGGCCCAGAAGTACTCACAACTGATCGTGAACGCACAGATTCTGACGTGGTGGCACATGGGTCAGTCAAGGGTGCGGGGCCGCGCGTCTGCCCCACGCACGACATCGGCCGGATCCGGCCCTTGACTCCGGTGCTGCTCCCCATGGGGTTGCCCGCAGCCGGACGCACTAGGCTGGACCCCGAGTAACGCCCGTGTTCACAGTGAGTGGCGCGATGGAGTACGACGATGAGCCCGGTGTATCCGTTCGACGATGCCGCGACGGCGCGGGCCGTCATCGACGACCGGGGCACCCTGCTCGAATGGAACTCGGGCGCCCGGCGGCTGCTGGGCTGGAACGCCGCCGACGTCGTGGGCCGCTCCGTCGTGACCATGCTGGCGGGCGGGGACAAGGCCCTGCCCTTCGCCCGGGGCGCGGAGCGCTGGTACGGCATGGTCACACTGTGTCACCGTGACGGCTCGGCGGTGTCCGTGTGGGTCCTGGCCCACCGCACCCCGCCGAACGGCGATCACGCAGGTCGCTGGCTCGTGGTCGCCCCGTTGAACGGGGACGCGCCGCCGTCGCCCGACGACCCACTGGAACGGGCCGAGCTCCTGCAGTCACCCTGCGCGATCGCCATCTACGACGAGCGGCTGCGACTGCGCCGGATGAACGACGCCATGGCCGAGGAACTCGGCCTGCCGCCGGAGCGGCTGCGCGGACTGCGCGTGACCGAGATCAGCGGCAGACCGCAGAGCGCGGACATCGAGCAGCACCTGCACCGTGTGCTCACCACGGGCCGCGGGCACGACGTGCGCTCGTACGTGCCGGCCGGCACCGACGGACGCGGGTACGCCTGGCTGGCCCGCATGGCCCCGATCCGGGACGACTCGGGCCGGGTACGGGGGGTGTGCCTGGCCGCCCACGACTTCACCGAGCACTACCTGGCCCGCGAACGGCTCCAGATAGTCAACGAGGCGAGTGTGCGCATCGGCACCACCCTCGACGTGGTCACCACCGCCCAGGAGCTGGCCGACGTGTGCGTGCCGGCACTCGCCGACTTCGTCACCGTCGACCTGCTCGATCCCCAGGAATACGGCGGCGAGCCCCCGGCCAGCGTCACGGCCCCGGTACGGCTGCGCCGGGTGGCCCACCGGTCCCTGCTGCCGGGCACTCCGGAGGCGGTGGCCAAACCCGGTCAGGCCGATCTCTATCCGGCCGCCTCCCCGCAGGGCGACTCGATCACGGCGGGCCGCACCATCGTCGCCTCCACGGCCTCCGGCGACCTGGAGCAGTGGCTGACCTGGAACCCGGAGCGCGCCGAGCGGGTACGGGAACTCGGCATCCACTCCACCATGTCCGTGCCGATCCAGGCCCGCGGGCTGACCCTCGGGGTCGCGGTACTCACCCGCTACCGGCGTCCCGGCCCGTTCACCGCGGACGACGTGCTGCTCGCCGAGGAGGTCACCGCCCGCGCCGCCGTGTGCATCGACAACGCCCGCCGCTACTCCCGCGAGCGTGACACCGCCCTCGCCCTCCAGCGCAGCCTGCTCCCCCGCACCCTGCCGCGCACGGCCGCCGTGCGGGCCGCGTCCCGCTATCTGCCCGCGGCGCGCGCCGGGGTGGGGGGCGACTGGTTCGACGTGATCCCGCTGTCCGGGATGCGGGTCGCGATGGTCGTCGGGGACGTCGTCGGCCACGGCATACAGGCCTCGGCCACCATGGGCCGGCTGCGCACCGCGGTACGCACCCTCGCCGACATCGACCTCGCCCCGGACGAGCTGCTCACCCACCTCGACGACCTGGTGCTGCGGCTGGCCGAGGAGTCGGGCGGCGACGGCGGCAGCACCGGCGAGGTCGGCGCGACCTGCCTGTACGCCGTCTACGATCCGGTGTCGCGCCGCTGCACGCTGGCCCGCGCCGGGCACCCCGCGCCCGTGCTGCTCCTGCCCGGCAGAACGCCCCGCCAGATCGACCTGCCGGCCGGGCCCCCGCTGGGCCTGGGCGGACTGCCCTTCGAGTCCGCCGAGCTGGACCTGCCCGAGGGCAGCGTCCTCTCCCTGTACACCAACGGCCTGCTCGAGTCCCGCGACCGGGACGCGGAGACCGGCCACCGGCTGCTGAGCGAGGCCCTGGCGGGATACGCGGGCTCGCTGGAGGAGACCTGCGACCTGATCCTGCGCGCCCTGCTCCCGGAGGGCGACTCCGCCGACGACGTGGCACTGCTGCTCGCCCGCACCCAGGGGCTTTCCGCCTCCCAGGTGGCGACGTGGGACATCCCGCCCGACCCGGCCCTGGTCGCCCCGATCCGCAAGCAGGTCGTGCAGCAACTGGAGCACTGGTCGCTGAGCGGGCTGGCCTTCACGGCGGAGCTGGTGGTCAGCGAGCTGGTCACCAACGCCATCCGGTACGGCGCCCGTCCGATCCGGCTACGGCTGATCCAGGACGCGGCGACGCTGATCTGCGAGGTGTCCGACACCAGCCACACCGCCCCGCACCTGCGCCGCGCCAAGACCTTCGACGAGGGGGGCCGCGGACTGCTCCTCGTCGCCCAGCTCACCGAGCGCTGGGGCAGCCGGCACAGTGCGGAGGGCAAGACGATCTGGGCGGAGCTGGAGCTGCTCCCGGAGGACCAGTAGCGCCGGTGGCCGGAGGTCAGGAGACGGTCAGCCAGGGACGTACCTGCTTGCGGGCCTCGTGCAGCCGGGACTTCAAGGTGCCCAGCGGTATGCCGACACGCTCGGCGACCTCCGCGTAGTCCAGCTGGCAGATGTCCCGGTAGACCAGTGGCGCGACCAGGTGCGGGTGCTCCCGCTCCAGTCGGTCCAGGGCGTCCAGCAGGTCGACGCGGGAGCCCGCGATGACGCTGGTGGTGCGCGGGTCGACGTACGCGGCGGGCTCGATCGCGGCCGGCTGCTCGGCGGCACGCCGCTTCAGCTCGCGGTACTTCTGCCGGGCGCAGTTGGCGACGACGGTGTACAGCCAGGTACCGAAACGGCTGCGGCCCTCGAAGGTGGAGATCCGCCGGGCGATCTGCAGCAGCACGTCCTGCGCGGCCTCCTCCGCGTCCTCCCGGCACGGCAGGAAGCGCCCGCAGCGCCGGACGACCTCGGGCCGGACCTCCGCGAGCAACCGCTCCAGGGCCGCCGGATCGCCCGCGGCGGCGCGCCGGGCGAGGTCTTCGGTCAGCGCCGCGTCGTACACCGCAGGTCCCCCTTGGACTCGATCTCCGAGCAGGCATGATAGTCGTATGCACTCCCTCGAGCGGATCGGCCGCTACCGCCTGCAACGACGCCTTGGCTCCGGCGCGTTCGGCACGGTGTGGCTCGCCCACGACGACCAGCTCGAGGCCCCGGTGGCGGTGAAGGTCCTCGCCGAGAACTGGTCGCACCGCCTCGACGTCCGCGACCGGTTCCTGTCCGAGGCACGCCTGCTGCGCAAGGCCGACTCCGGCCGGGTGGTGCAGGTCTACGACATCGGTGAACTCCCCGACGGCAGGCCGTACTTCGTCATGGAGTACGCCGACGCCGGCACTCTCGCCGACCGGCTGGCAGGCGGCCCGCTGCCGGTGCCCGAGGCGCTGCGGCTGACCGCGCTGGCGGCACGCGGCGCGGCGGCCCTGCACGACGCGGGCATCGTGCACCGGGACGTCAAGCCGAGCAATGTGCTGATGCGCACCGCACCGGACGGCAGCCTCCGGGTGCTGCTGGCGGACCTCGGCCTGGCCAAGAGCCTGGCCCAGGCCTCGGGGCTGACCCTGGCCGCCGGTTCGGCCGGATACCAGCCGCCGGAGCAGGCCGAACCGGGCGCCGGCATAGACGCCCGGGCCGACGTCTACGCTCTGGGCGCGGTCGGCTACGAGCTGGTCACCGGCACGGTCCCCGGTCCGCCGGGCAGCGTCGTACCCCCGCGGCGGCTGCGCCCGGACCTCGCCGACGAGGAGCAGCGCGCCCTGATGCGGGCGCTGCAGCCGGACCGCGAGCGTCGTTGGCCGGACGCGGAGGCGTTCGCGGACGAACTGGAGCGGCTGGCCGTGCGGACGGCCCACGCCCCGCGGCGACGCCGGCTCGACGGGGTGCGCGGGAGGATCGGCGCCCTCACCCTCTCGGTCGCCGCGGTCCTGGCCGCCGTGGCCGCGGCCCTCACGGTGGTGCTGGTCCACGGGCGCTCCTCGGCCGGTTCGCCGGCCGACGAGGTGCGGGTCGAGGACTCCACCGGCCGGATCGCGGCGGAGGTGCCCTCCGGCTGGGGCCGCCAACTGCGTGACGCCGGCTGGGACCCGCGGGCGCTGGGCCTGGCCTCGGGTCACGAGCCGGGGCTCGCGGTCGCCGACGACCTCGCGAAGTGGCCTGACCTCGGCGCCGAGGTGGACGGCCTGTTCGTCGGCCTGAGCGAGCACGGCGACGTCACCGCGAAGGTGAACGCGCTCTCCCACGGCGGCTGCCACTACGACGGCAGCCGCGACTACACCGCCGCGGCGTGGCAGGGCCAAATCCGCACCTGGAGCGACTGCCCGGGCGGCGGCTCGATCAGCGAGACCGCGCTGCGCCCGGCGGGCGGCAGGACCCAGCCCCAGGCATACGTGCAGATACGCCAGACCGGGGAGACCGACGCGACGGAGCGCATACTCCGCTCCCTCCGGGTCACCTGACGGGTGAAACGCACCATCCCGGAGGGGAAGATCCCCACGGAGACACCGCGCGGAAAACACCCGTGCGGCAGGAATCCGTACGGAAGAACGGGCGAAAAAGCCGCGCGGACCGCGAACTTCCCGGCCGCTCGGCGCATCGGACTCTCATGACGGCGCACGAGGCGCCGCGGGCACCCGCCGTCGCGGCGCGTGCCACGACCTTGCAGGAGTGTTGACGGACATGGCACACACCTCCCAGTCCTTGCGTGGAGCGGCCGTGCTCGGGAGTGCGGTCGCCGTGCTCGGCCTCATCAGCGCATGCGGCAACGACACCGGGAACGGTGCTCCGCAGAAGGTGCCGGGCAACGCCTCCCCCGCGTCGGACGGCCCGACGGGCGCGACGCACACCCCGGGCGGCAGCGAGCCCGCGTCGCCGAGCGCCGCCTCCCCGGCCGGCACCCCGTCGTCGCCGCGGCCCACCGCCACCGCGCGCACCGGCGGCGACAGCGCGGCGGACGCGGCCAGGAGCACCCGTTGCCACACCTCGGAGCTGAGTGCCGCCGTGGGCCGCAACAACCCGGGCGCGGGTCAGGAGAACTTCCCCGTCGTGCTCACCAACAAGTCCGCCCGCACCTGCACCCTGCACGGCTATCCCGGCGCCGCCTTCGTGAACGCCTCCGGCGCCCAGCTCGGCCCGGACCCGAAGCGCTCCTCCGGCAAGGCCGCCACGGTCACCCTGAAGCCGGGACAGAGCGCCTGGGCCGGCCTGAGCTTCTCCAACCCGGAGATCAGCGAGGCGAAGACGGCGAAGCCCGCCGCGCTGCTCGTCACCCCGCCGGACGAGCGGGACCAGCTCACGGTGAAGTGGACGGCCGGTGCGGTGCCGGTGTCCGGCAACTCCTCGTCCGTCTTCCTGACCGTCATCGCTCCGGGCACCGGCGCCTGATCCACCTGCCGCCGCCCGCCCCTTCCGCGAAGAGCCCTGGCCCGGACCCCGCCGCCACTCCCCCGGCAGCGGGGTTCGTCACTGCCGCGTGCCGACTGTCACAGGACGGGAACAGCCACGGTCCGTCCCGATCTTTTGGCCGCAGCCGCCCATCGAACCCGTCGACCGCAACAGCGATGAGGCCCCCGACGGGGCCGCGACGAGGAAATCGGGGACGAGACATGAGCGGCATCTCACGCAGGCGTCTGCTGACCGCGGGAGCCACGGCGGGCACCCTGGGCGCCCTCTCGGCCTGCTCGGCCGGGGGAATCTCCCTGGGGGGCGACGGCTCCAAGGGCGGCCGGAGCACGGCGCAGGCCCGGCCGCTGAAGAAGATCGGCGACGGTTCCACCGCCGACACCGGGGCCCAGCCGCACCAGCCGAAGGCCACGCGGATGAAGCCGGGGACCCGGCCGCCGCAGTTCGTGGTGTTCTCCTGGGACGGCGCCGGCGAGCTCAGCAACAGGCTGTTCTCCCGGTTCCGCAAGGTGGCCGCCGACCACGGGGCGAAGATGACGTTCTTCCTCAGCGGCATCTACACGCTGCCCGAGTCCAAGAAGAACCTCTACCACCCGCCGCAGCACCCGGTCGGCGCGTCCGCGATCGGCTATCTCGCCGACCGGCACATCCACGCCACCCTCCAGCAGGTGCGCTCCGCCTGGCTGGAGGGCCACGAGATCGGCACCCACTTCAACGGCCACTTCTGCGGCGCGGACGGGGTGCGCAACTGGTCGAGCGCCGAGTGGCGCAGCGAGATAGACCAGGCGGTCCGCTTCGTCACCGAGTGGCGGACCAACACCGGCTTCACCGATCTCGACCCGCTGCCCTTCGACTACCGCAAGGAGCTGATCGGCGGCCGCACCCCCTGCCTGGAGGGCCAGGCCGCGCTGCTGCCGACGGCGGCCGCGCTGGGCTGGAAGTACGACGCCAGTTCGCCCGGCGGACTGCAGATCTGGCCGGGCAAGGTGCAGGGCAACCGGATCTGGGACTTCCCGCTGCAGTCCATACCCTTCTCCGGCCACTCCTTCCAGGTCCTCTCCATGGACTACAACATGATGTACAACCAGTCCGCCGGTAACCCGCTGGGCGACCGCTCCCGGTTCGACGCCTGGCGCACACAGGCCCGCGACACGTACGTGGCGGGATTCCACCGCGCCTACACCACCAACCGCGCGCCCTTCTTCGTCGGCAACCACTTCGAGCGCTGGAACGGCGGCATCTACATGGACGCCGTCGAGGAGGCCATCGGGCGGATGGCCGAGTACGACGACGTGCGCTTCGTCTCCTTCAAGCAGCTGGTGGCGTGGCTGGAGGCGCAGGACCCGGCCGTCCTGCGCAGGATGCGCACGCTGAGCCCGGGGCAGGCCCCGGCCGGCGGCTGGGCGGAGTTCCTGGGCGCGGCGGGCACGGGGGCGTCGTAGGCCTCTTACCGTCGTCTGCTTTCATGGGCGGGCACTCCTCGATCACCGAAGCGAAGGACCGAGCCCTGAACACCCCGCTCGCCGAGGCCCTGTCGGTCGTTCTGCTCGTCGCCGTGCTCGCCTGGGCCGTGGTGCGGCCCTTCGGCTGGCCGGAGGCGGTGCTTGCCGTTCCCGCGGCCGGGGTCGCCGTCGCCACCGGCGCGATCACCCTGGACCACGCCCGGGCCGAGGCCGAGCGGCTGGGCCCGGTGGTCGGGTTCCTGGCGGCGGTGCTGGTGCTCGCCCACTTCTGCGACGTCGAGGGCCTGTTCGAGGCGTGCGGGGCGTGGATGGGCCGCCGGGCGGCCGGGCGGCCGGTGCGGCTGCTGACGGCGGTGTTCGCGCTGGCCTCGGTGATCACGGCGGTGCTCAGTCTGGACGCGACGGTGGTGCTGCTGACGCCGGTGGTGTTCGCCACGGCCGCCCGTACCGGTGTACGGCCCAAGCCGCACGTCTACGCCTGCACCCATCTGTCGAACACGGCGTCGCTGCTGCTGCCGGTGTCCAACCTGACCAACCTGCTGGCGTTCACGGCGAGCGGGCTGGGCTTCACCCGGTTCGCCGCGCTGATGGCACTGCCGTGGCTGGTGGCGATCGGCACGGAGTACGCGGTGTTCCGGCGGTTCTTCGCCCGTGACCTGTCGGCTGCGGCCCCGGGCACCGAGGGGGGCGCGGAGCCACCCGGGCTGCCACTGTTCGCGCTGGTGACCGTGGCGTGCACGCTGGCCGGGTTCGTGGTGGCGTCGGCGGTCGGCGTCGATCCGGCGTGGGCCGCGGCGGCGGGGGCGCTGGTGCTCGCCGGCCGGGGACTGCTGCGGCGGCGGGCGACGCCCATGACGGTGGTGCGGGCGGCGGCACCGGGCTTCCTGGCGTTCGTGCTGGCTCTCGGGATCGTGGTGCGCGCGGTGGTCGACAACGGGCTCGCCGACGCGCTCGGGCACGTGCTGCCGGGTGGCACGGGGCTGCCGGCGCTGCTCGGTACGGCCGCGCTGGCCGCGGTGCTGGCCAATCTGATCAACAACCTGCCCGCCGTACTGGTACTGCTGCCGCTCGCGGCGCCGGCCGGGCCCGGTGCCGTGCTGGCGGTGCTGCTCGGGGTGAACATCGGCCCGAACCTGACGTATGCGGGCTCGCTGGCGACACTGCTGTGGCGGCGGATCGTGCACCAGCACGAACATGACGTGGACCTCGGGGAGTTCACCCGGCTCGGGCTGCTGGCCGTGCCGTCGGCGCTCGCCCTGGCCGTGGTGGCACTGTGGGGGTCGCTGCAGGTGGTGTGAGACACCAGGTGGTGGGAGACAGCTCGTGAGCGACCGAGGGAGGCCGACCGCAATGCGTGTGATCGTGTGGCTCGTCGAGGGCACCTGGCCCGCCTGTGTGGACGCCGTGCGCACCCACGCGCCGAACGCGTCCGACGTGGTGCTGCTGCATGTCAGCGGGCCGGACGTGCCGGGCGTCGCGCACGGCGCCTTCGCCGGGCTGCTGGGCCGCGGCCGTCCCGACCGGGATCCGGGCACCCGCGTGGAGGGCCTCGGCGGCCGCTCGGCCGCGGAGCTCCTCGAGGCGGCGGCCGACCGGCTGGGACGGCCCTGCACCCGGCTGGAGCGGGCCGGGCGGGTCGAGCGGGAGGTGGTGGCCGCCGCCGAGGGCGCCGATCTGCTGGTGCTGGCCCGCGACGGGGACCGGGCACGCCTCGGCCCGCACAGCCTGGGGCCGGCCGTGCGGTTCGCCGTGGACCACGCGCCCTGCCCGGTACTGCTGGTGTGGCCGGAGGCGGCCCCGGCCCTGACCACGATGCCGCCCGCCCCACCGCCGCACCACTGACGCCGGGCCGGCCGGCTCAGCGGCTCCGGTGGCCGAAGCCCGAGCCGTCTCCGTAGCCGGTGCCGCCGCCCCATCCGCCGCCGTACTCGCCGCCGGCGCTGCCGTACTGGCCGCCTCCGCCGCAGTAGTACGGGTTGTAGGCGCACCTGTCGGTGGAGCCGGTGCTCGACGGCGTCGGCTTGGTGCTCGGCGAGGGCGCCGAGCGGGTGTTCGACGGGGTGGGGGCCGGCGCCGGGGCCTTCGCGGACTTGGGCGTGGCCGGGGCCGAGGACGTCGCCAGGGGCGCGCTGTCCGCGTCCCAGTCGACGTTCTGCATCTGCAGGTCCGACTTGGAGGTGTCGATCACCCAGCGCTGGACGTCGCTGTCCACGCGGTTCTTGACGACGAGGGCGCCCGCGCCGTCGGTGGCGGCGGGGGCCAGCGCCAGATCCTGCTCCCCGCGCGGCACGAGGGCTCCCTGGAGGGTGAAGTCGTAGCGCACATTGACGCCGGTCGCGGCCGTGCACGGGGCGAGCTGGACCGAGTAGCCGAGGTGGGAGTCCAGGCACAGGCCGGGGTCGGCGGCATTGCGCAGCTGTCCGTCGGTCTCGTACGTCCACTGCTGGCTCGCCGTCGAGGAGCAGGTGGCGAGCTCGGTCTCGGCGCCCTCGACGGCCTTCTTGCCGACGACGCCGACGCACAGCCCGGAAGCGAGGTTGTGCAGCCGGCCGCGCAGGGTGCCCTTGGCGGTCTGGCCGGACCCGACCCAGGACGGGTTCGTCGTCGAGGCGCCGGGACCGGGCTTCTTGCCGTCCTTGCCGTTCGCGGCCGTGGTGGCGCCGTCGCCGGAGCCGAGCACCGTCCACAGCACCAACGGCAGCACGACCAGCCCGCTCACGGTGGCCACGGCCACGGAGAGGTTGCGCCGCCGGACGCGGCGGGCCGCCCGCTGCGCGGAACGGCGGGAGGCGGGGCTCGAGGCGTCGGTGGCCGCTTCCCCGTCCGGGGCGGACGCGCGGGAGGTGCTCCGGCGCCTGCCGCGGGGTGCGGTGCCGCCGGAGCCGGGGCGTTCGGCGCGACGCGCGCCACGCGGTCGGCGGGGTTCGCCGCCGGGCGCGGGTGCGGCGGGGGCGGCCCCGACGCCCGTCATCGGGGCGGGTTCCGGGGCGGCCTGGGAGGCGCCGCCCGGCAGGCCCGCTGCCGGGCGGCTGAAGGGATCGCCTGCCGGGGCTCCCGGGGCCGGATCGATGAAGGACTCACCGCCGGCCAGGTCGGGGGCCGCGCCGGTGACGGGCCTGCCGCCGGTGAGGTCCGCCGCGATGGCGGCCGCGTGCTCGCCCCCGGCCGACGGGGTGCCGGCTTCCTGCCCGGCGGGTGCCTCGGTGCGGGCCGCCCTGGACTCCACGTAGGCCGCGGCGCCCCAGCCGAGCACCGCCTCGGCCAGGGAGAGGCCGAGCCCCGAGTTGAACCGGTCCAGCTGGTCGGCGGTGTCCCGGCAGTGCCGGCAGCCGTTCAGATGGTGCCGGAGGTCCGGGTCCACGTCGACGCCGCCCCGGCGGTAGGTCACGTCCAGCATCCGTATGTAGCGCAGGCACTCGCCGTCCTCGGCGAGTTCGCGGTGGGCCTGCAGACACTCGTCGCGCAGCCGGTCGAGGGCACGCCCGAGCTCCACGCGGGCGCACTCCTCGTCCAGGCCCAGCAGTGCGGCCGGGGTGGCGAGGGGTTCGGCCTCGACCTCGGTGTGCCACAGCACGGCGCGGGCGGACTGGGGCAGCCGCTGGAACGCGCGGGCAACCAGTCGCCGGTACGCGGGGGGCAGCATCCGGACCGCCGCGCGTTCGCCGTCGCCGGCACCGGAGCGCAGCTCGGGGTGGAGGAGTTCCTGCCGGCCGTCGTTGTCCCATTCCGCCGCGATACGGCGCACGGTGACCAGCAGTTCGGGTCTCCAGGCCGAGGTCGGCCCCGCCTGTCTGATGGTGGCGCCGAAGAGCCGGGTGAAGGCCGCGGTGGTGAGCATGCCGGCCGCGCGCGGCCCGTCGGTGCACAGCCGGGCGTAGGCGAAGGCCGCTTCCCAGTGCCGGTCGAGGAGTTCGCCCACGGGATGCAGCGCGGGTGTCGCTCCTGTCCACTTCTTCAGCTCCGCGCTGAGCTGTTCGTCCGGGATGTCGAACGGCTGGGGCGGAGTGGGGGAATTCGACAGGCCTGCGTCATTCACCGGTGCATTCCTCCAAGACGCCACGCGGGATTTAGTCCATACCAGGGGGTATGGTATCCGGCCCTGCGACACGACCCGGACACCCGTACGGGATTCGGCACCTCGGACGTCCGGCTTCGGCGGCTCTTTTGAAGCACCGGCCAGGCGTACGGGAGCGGCTTCGAGCGTGCGGAGTGCGACACGGAATTGTCCGCCCGCGGGCAGGGCACACCTTTGCACAGGCCGACGGGCCGGAACAAGTACCCCCGGTTTTGCCCTTTGCTCTTCCACCCGGCAATTCGACGAATCGTCAACAGCCTGTTTTCGGGGTCTGCCCCGCCCCGGCACGGTAATCACCCGTTACGCGTCCGGCCGGGCCCCCGTAACGTGGAAGCCATGACAGCCAGGGAGAACAGCGCCGCCGTCGCCTCCGAGGCCCTGCGGAAGCGGGTCGAGGAGTTCCAGCGGTCGGGGTTCACGGTGGTGCGCGGACTGTTCGGGCACGACGAGATCGACCGGCTGTGCGCCGAGTTCGCGGCACTACGCGCGGCCGGTCCGGTGCCCGGGCACTTCGAGCCCCGCACCCCGGTACCGGACGACGGCCCGGCCGACCCGCTGGACGCGTACCCGAGGGTCATGCATCCGCACGAGATCAGCCGCCTCGCGCGGGACTTCCTGCTCGACGCCCGGCTGCGCACGGTCCTCCGGGCGCTGCTCGGGGAGGAGGTGCTGGCCGCG
>NZ_JBSFIK010000002.1:300161-380850 GCF_053597535.1 Streptomyces sp. NPDC001348
CGCACAGAGCATGTTCTACTTCAAGCCCCCGGGCGGCCGGGGGCAGGCACTGCACCAGGACAACTTCTACCTCCGGGTGGAGCCGGGCACCTGTGTGGCCGCGTGGGTGGCCTGCGACGTGATCGACCGGGACAACGGCGGGCTGGAGGTCGTCCCCGGCACGCACCGGATGGACCTGTTCTGCCCCGAGGAGGCGGACGCCCGGCTGTCGTTCGCGCGGGAGTACGTGCCACCGCCGCCCGGTCTGAGCCCGGTGGCCGTCGACATGGCCCCCGGTGACGTGCTGTTCTTCAACGGCAGCCTGGTGCACGGCTCCTCGCCCAACCGCAGCGCGGACCGGTTCCGCCGCTCCTTCATCGGGCACTACGTCGGCCGCTCGGCCGAGCGGATCGGCGGCTACTACCGGACGCTGTCCATGGCGGGCGACCGGGTGCCGCTGCCTCCCAGCGAGGGAGCCGGTCCGTGCGGTACCGAGTTCGCACCGCACGGACCCCACTGAGCGTCAGTGCCCGCTGATGGCGTGCGGGGTGTAGGGCTCCTCGAGCTCCTCGAGCTCCTTGTCGCTCAGGGAGAGTTCCACGGCGGCCACCGCGTCCTCGATGTGCCCCGGCCTTGCGGCGCCGACGACCGGCGCGGCCACCGTGTCCTGGTGCAGCAGCCAGGCCAGGGCGACCTGGGCGCGCGGCACGCCCCTCTCCCCCGCGATACGGGTGACGGCCTCGACGATCGTACGGTCGCTCTCCGGATACAGCCGGCTGCCGAAGTCGTCATTGGCGCTGCGCTCGGTGACGGCGCCCCAGTCGCGGGTGAGACGGCCGCGCGCGAGGGGACTCCAGGGCAGTACGCCCACGCCCTGGTCGGCGCAGAGCGGCAGCATCTCCCGCTCCTCCTCGCGGTAGAGGAGGTTGTAGTGGTTCTGCATGGACACGAACTTCGTCCAGCCGTGCCGCTCGGCCGTGTACTGCGCCTTGGAGAACTCCCACGCGTACATCGAACTGGCCCCGATATAGCGGACCTTGCCCGCCTTGACCAGGTCGTGCAGCGCCTCCATCGTCTCCTCGACCGGGGTGTGACGGTCGTAGCGGTGGATCTGGTAGAGGTCGACGTAGTCGGTGCCGAGGCGGCGCAGGCTGTGGTCGATCTCCGTCATGATCGCCTTGCGGGACAGCCCGGCGCCGTTGGGCCCGGGCCGCGTCCGGCCGTGCACCTTGGTGGCGAGGACGATCTCGTCCCGGTCGGCGAACTCGCGCAGCACCCGGCCGACGATCTCCTCGCTGGTGCCGTCGGAGTAGACGTTGGCCGTGTCGAAGAAGTTGATGCCCGCCTCCAGCGCCTGGCGGATCAGCGGGCGCGACGCATCCTCGTCGAGGGTCCACTCGTGGACGCCGCGGTCGGGCAGGCCGTAGGTCATGCAGCCCAGACAGATCCGCGAGACGTCCAGGCCCGTCGAACCGAGCTTCACGTACTCCATCGTTGACGCTCCTGCCTTCGGATGGGTTGCCGGAAGTCGAGCCTACGTCGTCCCGGGTCGTCCGCCGGGCCGGACTTGACGGCCCCCGTACCCGGGGGATTTGATCACGCACGTGCCGTCACCAGCCGCCCAGGACTTCTCACGCGCCGGACGTCTCGCGACGGCCGCCGGCGCCGTCGCGCTCGCCGTCACCGCCGCCCTCGGGCTCACGGGATGCGGTTCGTCCGGCGGTACGCCGGGACCGCCCGCGGCCGGTCCGGCGAAAGGGGCGGTCCGCCTCCCGCCGCGCGCCGCCGGCTTCGACTACCAGATCGGCGGCCCCTACCGCCCGCCCGCGGGTGTCCGGATCGTCGTCCGTGACCGTTCGGCGTCCCCGGCGCCGGGGCTGTACAACGTCTGCTACGTCAACGCCTTCCAGGCCCAGCCCGAGGAGCGTGCCTCCTGGCCGGCCGACCTGCTGCTGCGCGACGGGCACGGGGAGGTGGTCATCGACAGTGACTGGCACGAACCGCTGCTGGACATCCGGACGCCCGCCAAACGCCGGCGCGTGGCCGAACGGGTCGACCGCTGGATCGACGGTTGCGCGGCCAAGGGCTTCGACGCCGTCGAGGCGGACAACTACGACAGCTACACCCGCTCGCGGCACCTGCTGACGGCGGACGACGCGACCGCCTTCATCACCCTGCTGGCCCGGCACGCGCACGCCCGGCATCTGGCCATCGCCCAGAAGAACACCGCGGAACTGGCCGGGGACCGGAAACGGACCGGGCTGGACTTCGCGGTGGCGGAGGAGTGCGCCGAGTACGACGAGTGCGGGACGTACGCGAAGGCCTTCGACGACCGGGTCCTCGTGGTCGAGTACTCCGACGCCGGGCTGCGCAAGGCGGTGGCGGGCTTCGGCGGACGGCTGAGCATCGTGCGCAGGGACGTGCCGGTCTCGACGCCGGGCAGTGACGGGTACGTGCGCAGGACACGGTGAGCCGCGGCCGGAAGCGGCGGACGGGCCCGCGGTTGCTGCCCGCAGGTGACCGGTCGGCGTGGGAACGGCCGGGCGGTCGCCGGGGTGCCGCATCCTCGGCGCAGGCGACCGGCGCCCGGCCGGTCACGGCCGTACGGAGGAACCGCCGTGCCGACACGTACGAGCACGCCCAGGATTCTGGCCGGGGCGGCGCTGCTGCCCCTCGTCCTCGTCTCACCCGCCTGGGGGCGGCAACCGGCTCCCCCACGGGCGGTCGCGGCCGAGCCGCCGGTCACTTTGTGCGCGACCGCCGGGGTCCTGCGCGGCGAGCACGGCCAGCGGGCCACCGTCAGCCTGTGCGCGGGCGACGGCACCCCCACGATGTCCGTCTCCGCCCCGGCCGCGTGCGGGCGGGCGGGAACACGGGTGCGCTACACCTGCCAGACCTCGGGCCGGTGGACGGCCCGGCACGGCGAGCGGACGGCCCTGTCCGGGACGCTGCCCGGGGCGGCCCAGTACCCCGGCCCGGGAACCTACGACATCTCGGCCACCGTACGCGTGCGGTCGGCGCCCGCCGGGGTCGACCTCAGGGGCACCGTGCAGGCCAGGCTCACCCTCACCGCGCCGCCGCCCGAGGAGACGCACCGCATCCGGGTGGACCGGGACACGGTGCGGGCCGGTGGTGTGACGACGCTGACCTACACGGTCGACCGGGACAGTGCCCGCGGTGACGGCAGCGCACGGCTCGGTCTGATCGGCGAGGAGGGCAGCGGGGTGCGGTTGTCCACCGCCGACGCGCGCTGCGTCAACCCGCTGGTCGGCCGCTATCCGTCGAGGACCCGGCTGGCCCACTCCCTGGACTGCGCGCTCACCGACCTCCAGCCGGGCCATCCCGCAGAGGTGGTCGTCCGGGTGACGGTCGGCGGCACCTGCTCCACGGTGGTGTCCAAACTGGGCTACTGGATGCCGCAGGGCCAGGCCCTGTACACCGGCGGCACACTGGCCGGGCCGACGGTCGGCTGCCGCTGACCGGACCGGACCCAAGGTCCCGCCGGCAGGTCCAGCGCACGCTCCCGGGCGAAGTCCGGACGTCCGCCGCCCTCCTGCGGTTCGCCCGCGTACGGGCCGCCGAACCGGACGCCCGTCCCGCGCAGGCGTGTCAGGCTCTCCTGGTGGGCGGGATGGGCGGCCAGGGCGTCGGCCACGCGGGTGAAGGCGACTCGCGGGTCAGCCGGCCGGTTCGGTCACCTTGATCGCGCCGACCGGGCAGGCCCGGGCCGCGTCCCGCACCATCGGGTCGCCGCCCCCGTCCTCCCGGCCGGGGATCAGGGCGCTGTAGCCGTCGTCGTCCTGGGTGAAGACGCCCGGGGCGGCCAGGGCGCACTGGCCCGCGCCGATGCAGGCGCCCTTGTCGATGTCGATGTGCATGGCAGGAGCCTCCTACCAGGTCACGGGGAGTTCCAGCATCCCCTGGATCGTGTCGCCCGGTTTGAACGGGATGTCCTCCGGTCGGGCGGCGAGCCGCAGCCCGGGCAGCCGGGCGAAGAGGCTCCCCAGGGCGATCTCCAGTTCCGCACGGGCCAGGTTCTGGCCGAGGCACTGGTGGATGCCGAAGCCGAAGCCGACGTGGTGACGGGCCGGACGGTGCCAGTCCAGGGTGTCGGGCTCGGCGTAGACGGACTCGTCCCGGTTGATGACCGAGGTCGCGAAGACCACGCCGTCACCGGCCCGGATGGTGGTCCCCGCCACCTCGATGTCCTCCAGGGCGGTCCGCAGCAGCCCGTCGGCGATCGACAGCAGCCGCAGCAGCTCCTCGACGGCGGCGGGCAGAAGCGTGGGATCGGCACGCAGTTCGGCCAGCCGCCGGGGGTGCCTGAGGAGCGTGTAGGTGCCGAGCGAGATCATGTTCGCGGTGGTCTCGTGTCCGGCGACCAGCAGGATGACGGCCAGGGACACGACGTCCGCGCGGTCCAGCGTGCCGTCGCGCAGCTGCTGGTGGACGAGGTCGTCGATGATGCCGTCACCGGGCCCCGGCCGTTTCGCCTTGCCGTCGATCAACTCGCCCAGATAGGCCTCCAGCCGGTCCCGGGCGTCCAGGGTGTCGGAGGGCGCCGGGCCGCGCAGCAGACGGCGGGACTGCTCCTCGAAGAACTCGTGGTCGGCGTACGGGACGCCCAGCAGGGAGCAGATCACCATGGACGGCACCGGCAGCGCGAACGCGCCGACGAGTTCGGCGGGCGGCCCCTGGCCGATCATGGCGTCCAGCCGCTCGTCGACGACCCGCTGGATGGCGGGCCGCAGTTCGGCGGCGCGCCGGAGGGTGAAGTCCGGGACCATCATCCGCCGCTGGGTGCGGTGTTCGGGGTCGTCGAGGCCCAGCAGCGCGACCCGGCGGTTGCGGACGGCAGCGATACGGGGGGTGGTCACCGGGAAGCCGGGACGGGTGCGGTCGGAGGACAGCCGCGGGTCGGACAGCAGCGCGCGGGCGGTGGCGTGGCCGGTGACCAGCCAGGCCGGGCGGCCGTCGAAGAGGGTGACGCGGGCCAGCGGGCGGTGCGCGCGCAGCGGGTCGTAGGCGGTCGGTGGCTGGTAGGGGCAGGTGCGGTCCTGGGGGAAGGCGACGGGCTCGTGCTGAGCCATCGGTGCGGTCGTTTCCGTCATGGCGGACCTCGCAGACGAAGGGTGCGTGCCGATCTTCATTAGATGCCCGGGGCATCTATGTGGCGACGGCAAGTTCAGCCAGATCGGTGATCCGCGCCTTCTGGCCGAACACCGTGCCCCCGGCCGTCGTGATCGGGCCCATATTCGGTTGCGGGTGCTGATCCGCGGGCTGCAGGATCGCCCGCATGTTCACCACTGACTCCATCCTGCCGCCGATCGCCGCCGCCGTCCGTCCGGGGCGCCTCCAGCAGCAGCCCGGCCGCCCCTGGAGGCCCGATCCCGCGCGCCCATGAGGGCCGCACTGGTCGCGGGCCTGATCGCGGGGTACGGCGTCGCCGTACCCGTCGGCGCGGTCGCGACCTACCTGGTCTCCCTCACCGCTCGTACGTCCCTGCGGACCGGCGCCTCGGCCGCTCTCGGCGTGGCGAGCGCGGACGGTCTCTACGCGCTCCTCGCCACGGTGGGCGGTTCCGCCGTCGCGGCGACGCTGCGGCCGCTGCTCGGGCCGCTGCGCTGGGCCTCGGCAGCGGTGCTGGCGGCACTGGCGGTGCTGGGCGCGGTGACCGCCGTACGGCAGTACCGCGCGCACCGGCTCACCATCCGGCCCGGGCCGCCGCCGCCCGGTCCCGGCCGCGCCTATCTGGGCCTGCTCGGGATCACCCTCCTCAATCCCACCACGGTGCTCTACTTCGCCGCCCTGGTGCTCGGCACCCGCGCCGGGGACGCCGCACGCCCGCTGGAACAGGGCGTCTTCGTCCTGGCCGCCTTCGCCGCCTCCGCCAGCTGGCAGCTGCTGGTCGCCGGCGGCGGCGCCCTCCTCGGCCGCGCCCTGACCGGGCACCGGGGGCGGCTGGTCACGGCGCTGCTGTCGAGCGCCGTGACCATGGCGCTGGCGGTGCGGGCCGCGGTGGCACCCGGGTGAGACGCGAGTGGCTCGATAGGGGCGCCGGACGGGGACGGCCACGTTCCGGATTCAGCCGGGCGGGCCGTGGTACGGATGATGCGAGCACCGGCCGATGTTGCACAGTGCGAAGTGGGCCGCAGGACGTCGAAGGGACGAACACCATGCCTCTCGAAGGCGAGTACGAGCCCAGCCCGACCCAGTGGGTGCGCGAGCAGGTCGAGTTGTACGAGAGCTCCGGCGGCACCGAGGGTACGACGCTGATGGACACGGGGATGCCCGTGATCCTGCTGACCACCCGGGGCGCCAGGAGCGGCAAGATCCGCAAGACCCCGCTGATGCGGGTGGAGCACGAGGGGCGGTACGCGGTGGTCGCCTCGCTGGGCGGCGCGCCGAAGCACCCGGTGTGGTACTTCAACATCAAGGCCGACCCGCACGTGGAGCTGCAGGACGGCCCGGTCAAGCAGGACATGACGGCCCGTGAGGTCACCGGCGAGGAGAAGGCCCAGTGGTGGGAACGGGCGGTGGCCGCGTACCCGCCGTACGCCGACTACCAGGAGAAGACCTCCCGGGAGATCCCGGTCTTCGTGCTGGAACCGTCCGGCGGCGAGTGACCCGCGCGAGCGGGGCGTCCGCCGCCGGGGCCGGTTCCGGACCGGGAGCGCCGTGATGCAGAAAAATCTGTTCCGGGGAGGCATGGACCGTCTCCGCCCGGGCACCAGAGGGTCAGGCCCCGCCGCGTTCCCCCGTCGCGGCGGGGCTTTCCCGTGCCTCGCCCGACGGCCGGTCCGTCACGTCGAGGAAGATCTGGTCGGCTTCGGGGACGGCCTCGTTGAGGGACCGTTTGATGCGCATGGCGACCTCCTCCACCCGCTCGCTGTCGAGGCCGGGCACCAGGTCGATCCTGGCGGCCACGAGCGTGGAGTCGAGGCCCATCTTCATCGTGAACAGCGCCTCGACGCTGTCGATCTCGGGCTGGTCCTCCAGCAGCGTCCGGATGCGGTCGCTCAGCTCCGGGTCGGCGGCCTCCCCGATGAGCTGGTCGCGGGCGTCGCGGCCCAGCCGGTAGGCGACGTACACGAGCAGTACGCCGATGGCCAGCGAGGCGGACGCCTCCCAGACGACCTGGCCGGTGGCCATGTGCAGCGCCATGCCGATGATGGCGAGGGTCACGCCGAGCACCGCCGTGCCGTCCTCGGCGACCACGGTGCGCAGGGCGGGGTCCCGCAGGCTGCCGCCCTGCCGGCGCACCTGGTGCAGCGCCCGGAACAGGGAGGCACCCTCGGCGAGCAGTGCGACGCCCAGCACGATCAGGCCGGCCACATAGCCGCTGAAGGTTTCCTCGGCGCCGCTGTGCAGTGCCTCGGCGCCCTGGAAGAAGGAGAAGCAGCCGCCCATGACGAAGATGCCGACGGCGGCCAGCAGGGACCAGAAGAACCGCTCCTTGCCGTAGCCGAAGGGGTGCCGTGCGTCGGCGGGGCGGCGGCTGCGGCGCAGCGCCGCCAGCAGGAAGACCTCGTTCAGACTGTCGGCGACCGAGTGCGCCGCCTCGGACATCAGGGCGGGCGAGCCCGCCAGCAGACCTCCGACGGCCTTCGCCGCGGCGATGATCAGGTTGGCGGCGAGCGCCACCCAGACGGTGATCCGTGTCTTGCGGTCCGCCTGGTGGTCGCCGGTGCCGGCCCGGGACGCCTCCTGCCCGCCGTTCCGTTCGGGGAACCGGCCGCTGTCGTGTTGCGACGTCCCCTGATTCCGCTGTCGTGCCTTCTCTTTCGAAGATGTCCCACTCACCACCGCCGGTTGCCCCGGCCGGGGCGGCTCACACCGTGCCGACGGCGGAAATCGGGGAACGCGTTCACCAGGACGCCCCCTGCGGCAAGGAGGAAACATGGGTGGCGACGGCAACCGCGCGTACGGCCACAAGACGTTCACCCGGTCCAAGAGCCACTTCGCGGACCGGATCACGGCGGACGGCCGGGACGGCTGGCCGGTGGCGGCGGGCCGCTACCGGCTGGTGGTCAGCCGCGCCTGTCCGTGGGCGAGCCGGGCGGTGATCTCGCGCCGGCTGCTGGGGCTGGAGGACGCCCTGTCGATGGCGATCGCGGATCCGGTGCAGGACGATCGCAGCTGGCGCTTCACCCTGGACCCGGACGGCCGCGACCCGGTGCTCGGCATCCGATTCCTGGCCGAGGCGTACGACCGGCGGGAGACCGGGTACCCGGGCGGGGTGAGCGTGCCGGCGGTGGTGGACGTGCCGAGCGGGCGCCTGGTCACGAACGACTACCAGCAGCTCACCCTCGATCTCGCCACCGAGTGGACGGCACTGCACCGCCCGGGAGCACCGGACCTGTATCCGGCCGCCCGGCGCGACGAGATCGACGAGGTGATGGCGGACGTCTACGAGGACGTCAACAACGGCGTCTACCGTGCGGGATTCGCCCACCGTCAGGAGGAGTACGAGGCCGCCTGCGCCGCGGTCTTCCGGCGGCTGGAGCTGCTGACGGAGCGCCTGTCCCGGCAGCGCTACCTGGTCGGCGACACCCTCACGGAGGCGGACATCCGGCTGTTCACCACACTGGTCCGTTTCGATGCCGTCTATCACGGTCACTTCAAGTGCAACCGGTGGAAGCTGGCGGAGAACCCGGTGCTGTGGGCGTACGCCCGTGACCTGTTCCAGACGCCCGGCTTCGGTGACACGGTCGACTTCGACCACATCAAGCGGCACTACTACCAGGTGCACAGCGGCATCAACCCCACGGGGATCGTGCCGCTCGGGCCGGATCTCGCCGGCTGGCTCGCGCCGCACCACCGGGAGGAGCTCGGCGGCCGGCCGTTCGGCGACGGGACACCGCCCGGGCCGGTCCGTCCGGGCGAGGAGGTACCGGCCGCCGGGCGGCCCTGAACACGTACAGATCGCGACGAAGGAGTTTCACACGTGGCCAAGAAGAAGAAGCTGCCCCTGGCCTACCAGCCCGTCGGCTTCGTGCTGAGCTGGGCGGGCGGGGCGCTGGCCGGGATGGCCTTCCGCAAGGCGTGGAAGGCGATCCGGCACGAGGACGACGCGCCCGACGCGCTGGACCCGGACCGCGGCTGGGGCGAGATCCTGCTGGCCGCGGCGGTCCAGGGCGCCATCTTCGCGGTGGTGCGCAGCGCCGTGGACCGCACCGGGGCCAAGGCCATCGAACGTTCCACGGGGGTGTGGCCGGCGTCCGGGAAGGGAGGACGGGACTGACCGGCCGCCGGCTGGGCCGGTGCCTCCCGCTCAGCCCTGCTTGGGTGCGGTGGGAGGCATCAGGCGCACCGTGAAGGAGTGCCCGGCCGGGTCGGCGTAGCCGCGTTCCTCGTACGGTCCGGCCGGGGCCTTGGTGTCGATGGGCCGGCCGCCGAGCCCGACCACCCTGCGTTCGGCCTCGTCCAGGTCCTCGACCAGGAAGTCCAGATGCACCTGCAGCGAGTTCTCGGGGCGCGGCCAGCTCGGCGGGGTCGCGTTCATGTCCCGGCGGAACGCCAGCCGGACCCCGTCGGCCCCCCGGATCTCGACGATGTTGGCGGACGCGGCCGTCTCCTCGCCCTGCAGCAACTCCTTGTAGAACTCGGCGAGTTTCTCCGGCTCGGCGCAGTCGAGCACCACAACGCCCGTTTTCACAAGTGCCATTGCTTCCTCCGTTGGGGATGAGAGAGACCCTTCCCTGCGGATATCCCGGCGCTGCGGATTCAGTCGGCCACCAGCGGGAGCAAGGCTGCTCGTAGTGGCGTCACAGCTCTGACGGTCAGGCGGGGCCCGGTGTGACGAGCCTGCCCGACTTCCTGGACACCCGTCCCGCTATGCTGGACACCTGTCCAGGAAACAAGGGAGCGGTGTCGTGGAAATCGTGGCGAACATACTGGTCGGCCTGGTGGCGGCCCTGCACGCGTACATCCTGGTGCTGGAGATGTTCCTGTGGCAGAAGAAGCCGGGACGGGGACTGCACGGCTTCGACCGGGAGATGGCACGCGCGACCGCGCCGATGGCCGCGAACCAGGGGCTCTACAACGGTTTCCTCGCGGCCGGCCTGGTGTGGGGGCTGGTCGCCGCCGATCCGACAGGGCACCGGGCGCAGGTGTTCTTCCTGTGCTGCGTCGTCGTCGCGGGAGTGTTCGGGGCGGTCACGGCCAACCGCCGCATCCTGTTCGCGCAGGCACTGCCCGGTGCGCTCGCCCTGGCGGCCGTGCTGGCCGCCTGGTGACCCGGCCCGCGCCCGAGGACCCACGGGCCGCCCGTACCCGGGCGCGGCTGCGCGCCGCCCTGCTCCAGGAGTGCGCGGAGCGCCCGTTGACGGAGGTGGGCGTGGCGGCGCTGGTACGGCGGGCCGGGGTGGGCCGGGCCACGTTCTACGTGCACTACGACGGGCTGGAGGCGCTGGCCGTCGACGCCTGCGCGGACGTGGTACGGGAGGCGGTGGAGGCGCTGCACGCCTGGCGCGGCCGACCCGACCCGGTGCACGCCCCGCCCGCACTGCTCGAGTTCTTCTCGGGGCTCACCCCGCACGCCTCCCTCTACCGCGCCCTGCTCACCCCGGGCGGTGGCGGGCCGCTCGGGCAGGTGCTGCACCGCGACCTCAGGGCCCGCAGCCTGGCCGAGCGCGAACGGGCGGGCGCCGCCGACGCCCCGCTGGTCGCCTCGGCCGTGGCCGCGACCTTCGCCGGTGTCCTGGCCGACTGGCTGCACGGCCTCCTGGCGTCGAGTTCCGAGGAAGTCGCCCACCAGGTCTGGCAGTTGCTGGTCGCTCTGCACCGCAGCCGGTGACGGCCCACCGGCGGGCCGGGCCCTGCCCCCGCCGGCAGAACGGACAGCGACGTTCAGCGGGCCGCCTGGAAGGTCCGCCGGTAGGCCTGCGGGGACACCCCGATCGCCGCGTGCAGGTGCTGGCGCAGGGACGCGCCCGTGGCGAAGCCGACCTCGCCGGCGATCTGGTCCACGGACAGGTCGCTGGACTCCAGCAGGTGCCTGGCCCGGGCGACCCGCTGCTGGATCAGCCAGCGGCCGGGGCTGAGGCCCATTTCGTCGCCGAAGCGGCGGGCGAAGGTGCGCAGGCTCATCCGGGCGTGGCCGGCGAGGTCGGCCAGGGTGAGCGGTTCACCGAGGCGCTCCAGGGCCCAGGCTCGGGTGGCGGCGGTGCTCGCGGCGGCGTACTCGGGCACCGGCTGCATGATGTACTGCGCCTGGCCGCCGTCCCGGAACGGCGGGACCACGCAGCAGCGGGCCACGAAGTTCGCCAGTGCGCTGCCGTGGTCCTCGCGCACGAGGTGCAGGCAGATGTCGACGCCGGAGGCCGCGCCGGCCGAGGTGAGGAACCGGCCGTCCTCGACGAAGAGCACGTCCGGGTCGAGGGTGACGCGCGGAAAGGCACGCCGGAAGCGTTCGGCGACCGCCCAGTGCGTGGTGGCCCGGCGCCCGTCGAGCAGTCCGGCCGCGGCGAGGACGAACGCACCCGTGCAGATGGAGACCACCCGGGCGCGTTCCGGGATCCGCGCGAGCGCGGCGGTGACCTCGTCCGGCAGCTCGTCGGGGATGCGGTCGCTCGGGAAGGACGCGATCACCACGGTGTCCGCGGACTCGAGCACGTCGGGGCCGTGCTCGACGGTGATCGAGAAGTCGGCGCTGGTGCGCACCGGTTCGCCGTCGACCGTACAGGTCAGCACCTCGTACCGGCCGTCGGCCGCGCCGAGGATCCGGCTGGGGATGCCCAGTTCGAAGGGGTAGACGCCGTCGAGGGCCACGACCACGACCCGTTCCACACGCTGCATGGCACGATCCTATCGAAGGTTGGCGATCATGCCATTTCCCGGAAGGGCGGGCCGCGGCAGGCTGGTTCACCATGAGCGATGCGAAGACCATGCGTGCGATCAGTCAGGACGTCCTCGGCGGGCCCGAGGTTCTCAGGGAAGTGGAGCTGGAGCGGCCCGCGCCCAGGCCCAACGAGGTGCTGGTGCGGGTGCGCGCCGCCGGGGTGAATCCCACCGACTGGAAGCACCGCGCCACCGGCGGCTTCCTGGGCGAGCCGCCCTTCGTGCTGGGCTGGGACGTCTCCGGGGTGGTGGAGGCGGTCGGCATCGGCGTCGCCGCCTTCGCGCCCGGCGACGAGGTCTTCGGCATGCTGCCCTACCCCTACGGCCACGGATCGCACGCGGAGTACGTCACCGGCCCGGCCCGCGCCTTCGCGCACAAGCCCGCATCCGTGGACCACGTCCAGGCGGGCGCGCTGCCGCTGGTCTCCCTCACCGCCTGGCAGGCGCTGGTCGAGACGGCGGACGTGCGGCCCGGTCAGCGGGTGCTGATCCACGCGGCGGCCGGCGGTGTCGGCCATGTGGCCGTGCAGATCGCCAAGGCGCGCGGCGCTTACGTGATCGGCACCGCCAGCGCGGGCAAGCACGACTTCCTGCGCGGGATCGGCGTGGACGAGGCGGTCGACTACCGGGAGACGGACTTCACCGAGGCCGTGAAGGACGTCGACGTGGTGCTGGACACGATCGGCGGGGACTACTCCCTGCGTTCGCTGCGTGTGCTGCGCCCGGGCGGGGTCGTGGTGTCGATCCTGCCGGTCGGCTCCGGCGAGTTCCACGAGGAGGCCGAGCGGCTGGGCGTGCGATCGGTACGGATGCTGGTCGACGCCTCGCGCAGCGGCATGGAGGAGATCGCCCGGCTGGTGGAGGAGGGCAGCCTGCGCGCCACGATCGCCGGGACCTTCCCGCTGGCCGGCGCCGCCGAGGCGCATGCGCTCGGCGGCACGGGCCGGACCACCGGGAAGCTCGTCCTGCTGGCGGACTGAGTCAGAAGGTGAGCACGGGCTTGATCGCCTTGCCCGCCTTCATGTCCCGCACCGCCTGCTCGATGTCCGCGAACGGATAGGTGCTGATCAGGCGGTGCAGCGGGAGCCGTCCGTCCCGCACCAGCTGGACCAGGGCGGGGATGAAGGTCTGGGTCTCGCTGTCACCGAGCGTCAGGCCGACGACCTGCTTGCCGCCGAGCATTCCGTTGACGTCCAGCGCGACCTCGGTGCCGAACGGCGGGGCGCCGACGATGACCAGGGTGCCGCGGGCGCCGAGCGCGTCCACGCCCTGGCGCAGCACGCCGGCGTTGCCGGTGGTCTCCACGATCCCGTCGGCACCCTGGCCGCCGGTGATGTCGGCGAGCGCGGCGGCCAGGTCCTCCTCCCCCGCGTCCACGGTGTGCGTGGCGCCCAGTTCGAGGGCGAGCTGGAGCCGTTCGCCGACCCGGTCGACGGCGATGATCGTGGTGGCCGGGGTGAGCGCGGCGGCCATCACGGCGGACAGCCCGACGGCGCCGGCACCGAGCACCACGACGGTGCCGCCCGTCCGCGGCTTCAGTACGTTCCACACGGCGCCCACCCCGGTCTGCACTCCGCAGCCCAGCGGGGCGAGGGACGCCAGCGGCAGGTCCTGGTCGACCTTCACCAGGCTGCGCCGGTCCACCAGGGCCCGTTCGGCGAACGAGGACTGGCCGAAGAAGTGACCGCCGAGCGACTCGCCGGCCCGGCTGATGGTGCTGCTGCCGTCGGCCCGGCGGCCGCCGATGAGGTTCAGCGGCAGCCACGTCGCGCAGTAGGCGGGGTGCCCCGCATGGCAGTTGCGGCACTCACCGCAGGAGGTGAAGGACAGCAGGACGTGGTCGCCGGGCGCGACACCGGTGACCGCGGAGCCGACGGCCTCGACGACGCCCGCCCCCTCGTGGCCCAGCACTCCGGGCAGGGGGAAGGGCAGTCCGCCGCTCGCCACGCCCAGGTCCGTGTGGCACAGGCCGGCCGCCACCATGCGGACCACAGCCTCGTGCGGTCCCGGCTCGTCGAGTACGACGTCGGTGAGGGTGAAGGGCGCTCCCCCGGACTCGACCACGGCGGCGCGGGTGGTGATGGACATCGCGTGCACTCCTTTCGGTGGGGTGGTGGGGGGCGCTCAGTCGAGCGAGACGACGACGGACTTGACCTTGGTGTAGGCGGCGAGGGCCTCGGGGCCGTACTCGCGGCCGAAGCCGGAGTCCTTGACACCGCCGAAGGGCACCGCCGGGTCGAGCATCGCCCAGTCGTTGACCCAGACGATGCCCGCCTGGAGGCGGTCGGCGATGCGGTGGGCGCGGGCCAGGTGGGAGGTCTGCACACCTGCCGCCAGGCCGTACGGGGTGGAGTTGGCGAGGGCGACCGCCTCGTCCTCGGAGTCGAAGGGCTGCACGGTCAGGACCGGGCCGAAGATCTCGTCCTGGACGACCCTGGAGTCGTTGGGCAGGTCGGCGATGACCGTGGGCCTGTAGTAGAAGCCGCCGCCCAGGTCGAGACGCTCGCCGCCGCACACGATGCGGCCGCCCTCCTTGCGGGCCAGGGCGACGTACTCCTCGACCTTCCTCAGGTGCTTCTCCCCCGCCATCGGGCCGACGACGGTGGCCGGGTCGCGCGGGTCGCCGACCGGTACGCCGGGCACGGCCTCGGCGAGGATGCCGAGCAGGGTGCCGTACACCTCGCGCGCGACGAGCAGCCGGGGGCCGCCCATGCAGAACTGTCCCGTGTTGAAGACGAAGCCCTTGATGACCGCGCCGACCGCCTTCTCCAGGTCGGCGTCCTCGAACACCAGGTGGGCGGCGTTGCCTCCGAGTTCCATGGTGACCGGCTTGAGGGCCTCACCGGCGGCGCCGGCCACATGCCGGCCGACCGCGCTGGAGCCGGTGAAGGCGATCTTGTCGACGCCGCGGTGACGCAGCAGGGCCTCGCCGGCCACCGGCCCGGTGCCGGTGACGACGTTGACCACGCCGTCGGGGACGCCGGCCTTCTGCAGCAGGCGGGCCATGTACAGGGCGCTGAGCGGGGTCTCGTCGGCGGGCTTGTGGACGACCGTGTTGCCGGCCGCGAGGGCGGGGCCGATCTTCGATCCGGCGAGGATGAGCGGGAAGTTGTAGGGGGTGATGGCGGCGACCACGCCCAGGGGTTCGCGCCGGGTGTAGGCGAGGGCGTTGAGGGGGGTGTCGCGGGTGGCGCCGTCCAGGGAGTAGGCGAGGGCGGCGAAGTACTCGTAGTCGTTGGCGGCGTTGGTGATGTCGACCGCGCCGCACAGCGTGATCGGCTTGCCGACGTCGAGGCTCTCCAGGGCGGCGAGCTCGTCGGCGCTCTCCCGGATCAGTTCGGCGACACGGTGCAGGATCCGTCCTCGCTCCCGGCCGCTCAGCCCGGACCACTCGCCGCCGTCGAAGGCGGCGCGGGCGGCACGCACGGCGTCGTCGACGTCGGCGGCCCCCGCCTCCGCGACGGTGGTGACCACCTGCCCGGTGGACGGGTCGATCACATCCGTACGGGCACCGTCAGCGGCCTCCCGCCACTGACCGCCGATGAACAGCTGCCCGGGACCGGTGTCGATGGTGGTCGTCATTGCCTACTCCCCAGCGTAGATCGCCAAGACTTCAACAAACAGGATTCCTGTTGGTGCGCAGTCTCATTACAGACAGGTTTCCTGTCAATGGTCTAGGGTTCGCGCATGGTCGGTACACGCATACGCCCATCATTGCTCTACATGGTCAAGCAGGTGGAGCTGGTGGTGCGCGCACGTCTGGACGAGCTGGTCAAGCCCGCGGGGATCACCGCCCTGCAGTACACGGCACTCACCGTCCTCGAACGGCACGACGGATTGTCGGCGGCGCAGCTGGCGCGCGACTCGTTCGTCACCGCCCAGTCCATGGCCGACCTCGTCCGGTCACTGGAGGGCCGTGGACTCGTGCGGCGGGAGCGCAATCCGCGCAACCGGCGCGAGCTGCTGATCCTGCTCACCGACGCCGGGCGCGAACTGCTGGCCGGCTTCGCGGACCCGGTACGGGAGCTGGAGGAGCGGATGGTCTCCGGCCTCACCGCGGGCCAGGAGGAGGAGTTCCGCCGGACGCTCGCCAAGGCCTGGCAGGCACTGTCGTAGGCCTGACACGACGTCACCTGTCGCGCACACCACAGGAAGACACGCGCCAAAGTCGAAGACATATGTCAATCGAACATGCTCAAATTCCCTCTATCGAGGGTAACTTGCAGGGCGGAGAGCGGATGGCCCGGCACGGGTGGGAGGTGACGTCGGCATGCACCAGGAACCCGCACCACTCACCCGGCACCTGCGCATCCACCAGGACCGCGGGCACACGGTCCTGGAGTTCCGCGGTGAGATCGACATCATGGCGGCCACGGAGATCACTCCGTACCTGGACCGGGTGACGGACCGGGCCGGCGCGCGGATCGTGATCGACCTCCGGCGGATCGACTTCTTCGACTGCTCGGGGCTGCGCCTGCTGTACCGGGCCCGCAGCCGGGTGCTGGAGCGCGACGGGCGGCTGCACCTCGTGTGCACCCACCCGCTGACCCTGCGCGTGCTGAGGGTGACGGGGACGGCGCGACTGCTGCCGCCGCGCCCCACCCTGGAGGAGGCGCTGCGGCAGTCCGAGGCCGCCTCCGGCACACTGTGACGGTCCGCGTCGGCGCGGCTCACTCGCCGCGCGGCTCGTCGAACAGAGCGCTGACGGACTCACCGTTGTGGATGCGCCGCACGGCCTCGGCCAGCGCCGGTGCGATGGACAGGACGCGCAGCTTCTCCGTGCGCTCGTCCACGGGGACCGGCACGGTGTTGGTGCACACGATCTCCAGCACGTCCGGCTGCTCGCTCAGCCGTTTCAGCGCGCCCGCCGCGAAGAGTCCGTGCGTGCACGCCACCCGGATCGAACGTGGCCCCAACTCCCGCAGCCGGTCCAGGAGTTCCAGCACGGTGCTGCCCTTGGCGATCTCGTCGTCCAGCACGATGACGTCCCGCCCCGTCACATCACCGATGACCGAGTTGATGCTCACCCGGTCGTCGGCGAACCGCTGCTTGGCGCCGGCGGCCACAGCCGCGCCGATCAGCCGGGCGAACGCGGCGGCCTCCTTGGCGTTGCCCAGGTCGGGTGAGACGACGGTGGTACGCGTGAGGTCGTACTGCCGGAAGTGGGCGGCAAGCTCACGCAGGGCGTGCAGATGGTCCACCGGCACCGAGAAGAAGCCGTGGACCTGGGGCGAGTGCAGCGTCATGGCGAGGACCCGGCTCGCGCCGGCCGCCACCATCAGGTCCGCGACCAGCCGGCCGCCGAGCGAGATGCGCGGGGCGTCCTTCTTGTCGGAGCGGGCGTAGGAGTAGTGCGGCATGACGACGGTTATCCGTCCCGCGGACGCCCCCCGGGCCGCATCGCTCATCAGGAGCAGTTCGACCAGGTGCTCCTGCACCGGCCTGACCAGCGGCTGGATGAGGAAGACGTCCCGCTCCCGGCAGTTCGCCTGGAGCTGCACCTCCAGACAGTCGTTGGCGAACCGGCTGACGCGGGTCGGGCTGAGCGGCACGCCGAGGTGGGCGCACACCTCCTTCGCCAGTTCCGGGTGGGCACTGCCACTGAAGACGGCGATGTCTCGCACGATCCGCTCCTCGCATGATCAATACGGGTCGCGGCTCATGCTACTGCCCCATGCAACCGGTGCGGCTGCGGAGCCGGGTCGGCTGCGGGCCCGGATGAGGACGGCAGCGAGGCGAGGTGCCTGCTGAGGTCCCCCACCCCCGGACAGGCATCCCGGGCTCCCCTGTCGGCGCAGGTCGTCGGGGGTGGGACCGTTCCACCGTCGCGGGTGGGGTGGCGGCAGTTGCCTCAGGGCCACGAGGCACCGAGGCTATGGCTGTCGCACCGGCTGAAGGGGCCGGCCGTCCGGCAGCGCCCGCAGCCACCCGTCCACTGGGACACCGTTCTTGGAGGTTCGATGAAGTCCGCCGTCCGTAAGGTTTCAAGCTTCGCGGGGGTGAGCGTGGCGGTTGCCGCCATGTCCATGACCGGCGCAGCCGCAGCCCACGCGGAGCCCCCCACCCAAGGCTGCCCGTACCCGTACGTCTGCTTCTACGTGGACGGCAGCGCCTTGAACGCGGGCACTCCGATCTCGAAGTACCGGGACGTCACCAGCGGCTACCAGGCGGTGACGCCGCGACCTCACTACGGGGTGCTCAACACGCGGAACGACGACGTGGTGTACCTGCGGCTCCAGAGCGGCGGCTCGATCTGCCTCGAGCCCAACAGCCAGACGGTGTTCGCCGATTCCTACCGGGTCAACGGGATAAGGATCTCCAGTAGCTCCACCTGCTGAATCCGCTGGGACGCCCGGCAGGCGCGCCTGATCGCGCCCGCCGGGACACCGGACTGCGGCCCTCCCGCGACAACGCGGTCAGTGTGCGGTCTCGTCCAGAATCGCGGCCAGTTCGATCGGCCGGGAGAACATCGGCCAGTGCCCGGTCGGCAGGTGGCGCAGGTTCATGCCGGCCATCGGCTCGAAGACCGGATTGCCGCTGTCGATCATCATGCGCACCTGGGCCGGGGTGAAAGTCGAGGCGATCACTGAGCAACGCGTGTTCCGTGACACCGTGGAAGGCTTCAGAGGGCGGGTGACCGTCGCGAAGGGTTGCGGTGTCGCCATCGTGCGCATGCGTGCGAGGTGTTCGTCGGTGAGCCCCGCCAGGCTGTCCGGATCGGCTGCCGGGTCGAAGCGCGGCGCCGGGAGACGCCAGCCGTCCCCTTCCTCTGCGACCTGCTTGCGCCAGTCCTGCTGCGTCTGGGGCTTGCTGAAGTCGATCACCGCCATGCCGCTCGGCAAGGGACCGGTGTCCACGTAGACGAGGTGCGCGATCCGATCCGGAATGCGGTCCGCGGCGCCGGTGACCGGCAGGTTTGCTCCGCTGTGCCCAACCAGGACCACGTCCCGCAGACGCTTGCCGTCGATGAACCCGACGATGTCCTCCACATGCGTGTGGACATCCACGTCCGGGGTGGCCTCGGACACCCGGTCGGCGAGGCCCGTCAGGGTGAGCGGGTAGACGTCATGTCCCCTCGCCCTCAGTTCCGATGTCACGTCTTCCCAGGCCCATGCCCCGAGCCAGAAGCCCGGAACCAGAACGATCGCTGCCATGGCCGCTTTCTCTCCTCGCTGTTCTCGTGCTGTCGAACGGCAGGCTAGGAGCGGTTGCGGACAGCTGATGTCCTGGATCGACGGCTGGATCGCGGCTGGATCGACGGCACGTGCGGTCCATGGAGGCGACCAACGGCTCCCGCGTCCGGCCAGGGTCTCGGAACGCGCGTTGCCGGCGGCCGCCGCCTTGTCCGTCGAGGCGGCGCCACCGGCAGACGCGAGCAGGGGTCAGCGCGGGTTGAGCTTCCACAGGTGGTCGGCGGTGCCGTTGTCGTCCCATTGGAGGACTTGGGCGCCGCCGGCGGTGCTCATGTTCTGGATCCCCAGGAGCAGATTGCTGTTGTAGTTGACGATCTTGTAGTAGCCGGTGCCGTCGGGCACCACCCGCCACAGGTGGTCGGGGGTGCCGTTGTCACCCCAGATCAACGCGGTGCCGCCGTTCGAGGTGCTCCCGTTGGTGATTCCCAGCAGCAGGCCACTGGCCTGGTTGCGGATCTTGTACAGACCCGAGCCCGCGGACACCAGCGTCCAGGTCTGGGTGGCCGAGCCGCCCAAGGCGGCCTGGTCGACCAGCGTGCCCTGGCTGGTGGCCTCGTTCTGGGTGTCGAGCGCCAGAGCGCTGTTCTTGTTGGTGATCTGGTAACTGCCGTCAAGGGTGGAGCCGCTGCCGCTCCCAGGGGTGATCACGATGTGGTAGCCGTAGGTGCTGTTGGCGTTCACCGGAACCGTGATGGAGCCATTGCTCACGGCGTAGTCGGACTCGGAGAGGGTGGTCGGCCCGGCCACGGCTGCCGTGCGTCCCGGAGAAGGTGTGTATTCGACCTTGACATGGACGGTGGATCCGAAGGCCGACAGCGAGCCCAGTCCGTTGACGGTCACGGCCGAGCCGCCGGAACTGCCGCCGAAGACGACGTCGATCTCGTTGCCGGCGCTGTTGCGGGAGGCGGCTCCGTCGATGCCGGTCTGGGCGGGCGGGTTGGTGACGAGCATGCTGCCGCTCATGTCGGCGTACCACTTGTACAACCAGTAGGCGCCGTTGGGGCTGCCGCCCTGGCCGGTCAACAGGTCGCCCAGCGCCCCGGACTGGTTCCAGAAGGCGAGTTCGGCGTCGTGGACGCCCAGGCGCTCGAACTTGGCGATGTAGCCCACCAGTGCACCGGGAACACCCACCTCGGAGGGGGCGGCGTACTCCTCGATCGCGATCGGCCGCGGGCTGATGCCGTACTTCTGCTCCAGACCCGTCACCGTCGCCACATCGCCAGCGATCTTGGAGGACCTCGACAGCTCGTGCCAGGCGATGATGTCCGGCACCGTGTTGGTGGCGACCGCGTTCCTCAGGAAGTTGTCCATGTCGCTGATGTTGTCCGAGAAGCTCGGGCCCTGGATCGGCGTCGTGGTGTCCTTGGACCTGATCTCCCGGTAGGTCCTGGTCCAGAAGTCCTCGAACGTGCCGTTGGAGGACCGCCACGTGCCATCGGACTCGTTCCACGGCGCGTACGCGGCCAGGTTCGTGATGCCCGACGCCTTGGTCTTCGCGATCTGGTCGTCGACCACGCTCAGCCAGTTGCTCCAGCTGAACTGGTACGGCCAGCCCGCGTAGTAGTCCGACAACCGGTTGACCACCTTCGCTCCGGCCTTGGCCGCTTTCGGTGCCACCGTCAGGATGTCGCCGGTCGGCTGCTGATGACCGCCCTGCGGCTTCTGCACGAAGGTGTTCGGCTTGATCGCCTGTACCAGGCTGTCGGCCGGGGTCGTGGCGTTCGCCAGACCGTACAGGCTGCCCGTCGCCACGTGCGTGACCGGGCGCAGGACCTGGTTGGCGTTGACCACGAGGGTGGTCGACGGGGGCGCGGCCGCCTGAGCGGAGGGCGCCCCGGCGAACAAGGCCGAAGCCGTGGCCAGTAGCGCGGCTCCGAGTCCGGCAGCGCCGGTCAGCGGTCGGCCGGCTCGGTGATGCGCGAATCCACGCATGACGAAATGCCCTCCAAAGGAGTGGGGGGGGTGAGCATTGCGACAGCACAGAACACCGTCAGTGGAAAGCCGTCTGTCCCACGGCGCCACGGACCGGTGTGATGAACGAACCACCGCGCAAGAGCGCAATGGTTTTCCCGGCGCTCAACGTAGAAGCGTTGCAGTGCCGGGTCAAGGGATCGCGCAGAGTGTTCCTGCCTGCAAGTGCAAGGGCTGTCCCCTCCAGGCGGTGCATGGATGTCTGGGAAGTCGTTTTCTCAACGTGGTCGTCCGAGGCGAGCAGGTGGTGGGCGTCCCGGGCGTGGTGGTGGAGCCCTGCGGTGCTCCAGGGCGGGAGTCCTCCACCGGGCCCCGGCCCCTCCCCTGCTGACGTCGTGCTCACATCTGTTGCCTGGCGTCCCTCCGGTCACGTTCACACGACCGAGGGGCAGGTCATGTTCCAGTTGTTACGTATGAGGCTCGGCGTCACCGGGCTCGTGCTCGCGGCCCTCGTCACCGTCCTGCTGACGGTCGTTCCCGGCGCGCGGACACAGGCGGCCGACGCGGTCGGAGTGGTCGAGTACAACCTGGGCGACGAGGCGTTCAGCGACCCACCGGACTGGGACGGCCTCGCCGAGATCCGGGCGGTGGTCCACTGTCCGCTCAAGTCGACCGGCCGGCTGCCGGTGGTCGTCCTGCTGCACGGCCAGCAGCTCTCCTGCTACTCCGCCGACAAGACGGACTGGGGGAGCTGGCCGTGTCCGGCGGGGGTGGCTCCGTATCCCAGCCACCGGGGCTACGACTACCTGGCCGAAGCACTGGCCCGGGACGGCTACGTGGTGGTGTCACCGAGCGCCAACGGCGTCAACTTCTCCATGGGCGTGGCACCGCAGCGCGCCCGTCTGATCGACCGGCATCTCCGGTTGCTCCAGCGGCTCGACACGACCGGAGGCGGCCCGCTCGCCGGCCACTTCACCGATCCGCCTACCGGACGGCCCGTGCGGGTCGACTTCGAAGACCGGCTCGACCTGACCCGCGTGGGCACGATGGGCCACTCGGTCGGCGGTGACGGCGTCATGTACCAGGCCGCCGACACCCACCGCGGCGAGTTGCCGGCCGGCGTCCGCATCCGCGGCGTGGCCGCCGTCGCCTCGCCCGGACCGAGCGGCTTCGACGACACGCTGGTGACGCGGACACCCCTCGCCGTCATCTCGGCCGGGTGCTGGTCGCCGGGCGGCGAGGCCTACTTCGAGGACGCCCGCGGCAGGGCCGGCGCCCTCGGCTTCCGGCTGCGGGTGACGAAGGGGAACCACAACTTCTACAACACCGAGTGGACGACGGGTCCGGGGCCGACCGACGGCGACGACACCACATGCCCGGCCACCCCCGGCCGGCCGACCGCCGCGCAGCAGCGGAGCCTCGCGGTCACCTACCTGCGCGCGTTCTACGCGTACACCCTGAAGAGCGACAGGTCGGCGCTCCCGGTCCTGACCGGCGCGAGGACGTTCCCGGGCATCGACACCCAGGCCGACAGCTATGGCGGCACCGGCTGAAGTCGGCCTCGCCGGAGCCGACGAAACTCCCGAAGGTCCGTCTTTCGTGACTGAGCTCGGCCGGCTGGGTGTGCCTATCCCCCGAACCAGGTCATGAAGCGTGTGCGCTCCTCGCCGCACCCGCCGCTGCCGGAGGCTTGGACGCTGTCCGGGCTGAAGGTGGAGCCATACGGTTCGGAGGTGAGCGTGCAGGCTTCCCGCACGGGCTGCAGAGCGTAGTGGCCGCATGCGGCCAATGCCGCGACCAGCAACGTCGTCAGCAAGTAGCGGCGGGCTCCCGGGGCAGGCATGTGGTGATGCTATCGGCGTTTCACGTGGGTGTGCCGGACCAGTACGACCTGTCCATCCCACCGGGCCGGCGCGTCGGCGGGTTCGCCTCCTGGCACGCCACCGACCCGTCCCCGTGAACTGCCGCCCCAGCGGCCGACGACGACCTCGGTCGGCGTGGCGGGCCGGTGGGCAGGCAGGTCCGGTCATGACCAGTGCGCGTGCACCGCCCCGGAGGCCGCACTCGTGGCGCACTGGCGACCGGTGCCCTCCCAACGCGCCGGTCTGTTACGGCCCTTGGCGGGCATGTGGAGTGTAGGAAGGAGGACCGTCGCCATGACGACTTCCCGCACGCGCCTGCCCAGGCACATGCCCGGCTGGGCCAAGGTGGTGACCGCGTTCGTTCTGGTGCTCGTGGTGCTGTTCGCCGGGATCCGGCTGGCCGTGCTGCCGGGTATCAAGGACCTGTTCGGCACCGAGAGCCACGACCGTTCCGGTCCCGCGCTGTTGAAGTCCATCCAGGACATGAGCCGTTACGACGCCGCTTCCGGCAACTTCCAGGTCGTCGTGGACCTGGAGAAGGACGCCAAGTACCTGCCCGACGCGATCCGCGGCACCCGCACCCTGTACGTCGGCGCGGGCACCGTGGACGCCTACGTCGACCTCGGCCAGGTCGGCAAGGACGACGTGACGGTCAACGGCGACCGCACGTCGGCCACGCTCAGGCTGCCGCACGCGCGGCTCGGCAAACCGGCGCTCGACGCCGACCACTCCTACGCCGTGGCCAAGCAGCGGGGTCTGCTGGACCGGCTCGGCGACCTCTTCTCGGACAACCCCAACAGCGAACACGCCGTGCAGGAACTCGCGGTGAAGCACATCGGCGCCGCGGCCAAGGACAGCGGGCTGACCACGCACGCCGAGACCAACACCACCGACATGCTGCAGGGCCTGCTCGGCTCCCTCGGCTTCAAGGAGGTCCACGTGACCTACGGGGCCTGACCCGGCCCGCCGGAGCCGCCCGGCCTCAGCCGCCCAGCACGCCCGGCAGGGCGAGCACTCCGAGCAGGCTGGTGCCCAGCAGCAGCCAGGCCACGTAGTCGCCGACGTGGCCCGACTGCAGCCGGCGCAGCGGCCGGACCCAGTCCGGGGCGGTGGCCCGGCCCGGGCGGGCGACCGCCCGGGCGGCGAGCCCCACGGCCAGCAGCGTGGAGAGGAAGCCCAGCAGGACGCCGGCCGGGGTCCACTCCACGGCGGCCGCGGCACCGCCCGACCCCGCCTCGTTGACGGACCGGGCGACAGCCCGGGCGAAACCGGGGACCAGGCCGACGGCCACGGCCGCGGCGAGCAGCACCGCCGGGACGGCGGTCATCGTGTCCGGGATCCGGCGCAGCCTGCCCCGGGTCTCGGGCTCCTCGTCGGAACCGGTGGTCTCGTCCTCGGCGACGTCCCCGGGGCGGGGGCCGAGGCCCAGGAAGACCCGGGCGGCGACCCGCAGCACGGCACCGGCGGTCACCGCGGAGGCGGCGACGTACAGCACGGTGAGCGGGCCGCCCACGGCCTCCTCGGTGACCGACTTGCCGAGCGCCGTGCCGAACGGCGGCAGCCCGGCGAGGCCCAGCGCGCCGACGGCGAACATCACACCGACCGCGCGCAGCCGCCGGGCCCGGCCGTGCAGGGCGTGCTCGTCGACACTGCCGTAGCGGTCCAGGAGGATGCCCGCGCAGGCGAACAGCGCGGCCTTGACCCCCGCGTGCCCGAGCACGTACAGCGCCACCCCGTCGTCGCCCTCGGGGGTGAGCGTGCCGACGCCGACGAGGAACAGCCCCGTGTGGGCGATGGTGGAGTAGGCCAGCATCCGCTTGATGTGCCGCTGGTACCAGCACATCGCGGCGCCCACGGCCGCCGTCACCGCGCCGAGCACCATCAGCGCCCGTTCCACGTCGCCGGGCGGGATCCCGCCCGGCCCGGAGAAGACCGTGCCGTAGACCCGCCACGCGCCGAAGACACCGAGCTCGACCATGACGCCGGACAGCAGCATGCACACGGGGGTGGGGGCCACGGCGTGCGCGTCCGGGAGCCAGAAGTGGAAGGGCGCGGTGGCGGCCTTGACCAGCAGGCCGGTCATGACCAGCACGAAGGCGGCCAGGACGAGCGCGTCGGGCCGTCCGTGCGCGGCGGCGGCGTCGAGGCCGCGGCCGATCTTCGTCATGCCCAGCTCGCCGGTGCGGGCGTACAGCAGGCCGATGCCCATCAGCATGGCGTACGCGCCGAGGGAGTTGATGACCCCGAAGGTGACCGCGCCCTGCACGGCCTTCGGGTCTTCGATCCGGTAGCCGGTCAGCGCGTAGGCGACGACGCCCATCAGCTCGAAGAACACGAACGCGTTGAACAGGTCGCCCGCGATCGCGAAACCGCACATGCCGCCCTGGAAGAGCAGCATCAGGGCGGGGAAGGAACCGGCGTGCCGGCGCGGGGGCTCGTCGAAGTAGTGCCAGGAGTACACCAGCGCCGCCAGCATCAGCAGGGAGACGAGCGCGGCCATGCCCAGCCCCGGACCGTCCCCGGTGAGCACGATGCCGACGCTCTCACCGCCCACGGGCACCCAGCCGCCCGCCCATTCGACCAGTGGCGGGGAGGAGTTCAGCAGCAGGACGATCGCGAGCGCGGCGGTGCCGCCGGAGACCGCGCAGCCGACGGCCTCGGCGACGACGCGGGGCAGGCGGCGACCGGTCGCGATGAGCAGGGCGGCACCGAGCAGCGGTACGGCGACCAGCAGCGGCAGCAGATGGTGCATCAGCCGCGCAGCTCCCTGAGTTCGTCGGGGTCGACGGTGCCGTGCCGCTTGGCGATCTGGATGACGAGCGCGAGCAGCAGCGCGGTGACGGTGGCGCCGACGACGACGTCGGTGAGGGCGAGGGCCTGTACCACCGGGTCGACGAGGGGCCGCGAGCCGGGCCGGATGTCGGAGAACACCGGGGCCGTGCCGCCGCCGCGGTAGCCGACGGCCAGCAGCAGGACGTAGGTGGCGGCCTGGCACACCGACAGACAGCCGACGGCGTGGATGAGGTTGCGGCTGGTGGCCAGCCCGTAGCAGCCGGTCAGGAAGACCCATGCGGCGACCAGGTACGGAAGGACCTGCATGGCGGTGGTCACAGTGGTCTCAACTCCCGCTCTCCCCTTCGATCTCGACGGCCTGGTCCAGGAAACTGGCGAGCAGCACGACCACCGCGCAGGTGACCTCCATGCCGATGGCCGCGTTCAGCAGGGGGACGATGCCGCCGGACGAGAGCGTGTTGAACGTGCCGTACGGAAGCGGCGTGTTGGCCAGGAACGCGGTCCCGGCGAGCAGGCCGGCGAGGCCGAGCACCAGGTAGGCGGAGGCCGCGAGGGAATCGCCGACCTCGAACAGGGCGACCGGCCGGACGCGTTCCAGGGCGCTGTAGTCGGCGCCGAGGTACAGCAGGTGCAGGGCGGTCGCGGCGACCACGCCGCCCTGGAAGCCGCCGCCGGGGCTGAGCTGGCCGTGGGCGATCGCGTAGAGGCCGGTGAGCAGGGCGACGGGCAGCACGATCAGGGCGTAGCGGCGTACCGGCAGCGCCACCTCGGCGGGTTCCGGCCGGGCCCGGTGCTCGTCGCGGGTCTGGCGCAGCAGGACCACGCAGCCGAGCACCGCGGCGAACAGGATGGTCATCTCGCCGAGGGTGTCGTAGGCGCGCTGGTCGAAGTTGACGGAGGCGACCGTGTTGGCGGTGTGCCGGGCGAGGGCGGCGTGCACGGCCCGTACCCCGTAGGGGTGCCGGCGGCCGCCGAAGGACGGCAGGTCGAAACAGGCGGCGACGAGGAGGGCGGCGAGGCCCGCGCCGCCCACGGCGAGCAGCCACAGCCGGGCGCGCGGGGTCACCGGTCGCCGTCCTTGGCCCGTGGCCGGCGCCTGACCTTGCGCACCGACAGCATCACCAGCAGCGGGGTCAGCGCGGAGCCGACGGCCAGCTGGGACAGGCCGACGTCGGGAGCCTGCAGCACGGTGAACAGCACGGCGAGCAGCACGCCGAGGACGGAGAGCACCAGGGCCTGGCGGGCCGGGTCACGGTTGACGACGGCCGCGGGGGCGGCCGCGGCCACCAGCAGCAGGGCGACGACGATCACCACATCAGCCACGGGGTACTCCCCGCACTCCGCCGGACAGCGCCCGGGAGGCGACCAGGTTGCCGCCGATCAGCAGGGCGCCGATGACGAGGAGCTTGACCATCGCGCGACCCGGTCCGGTGGCCGCGCACAGGACGAGCACGACGACCGCGCCGAGGCCCGCGGCGGCCCAGGTCGGTCCCCAGGCCCGCGGCCGGTCGCCCTCCAGTTCGTCACTGAGCAGCCGGGCGAAGACGAGGGTGCCGACCGGGCCGAGCAGCGCCAGCAGCAGGGCCAGGTCGACGTACGAGGGTCGGGCGTAGCCCTGGGAGAGGAGCAGCAGGCCGGGGCAGACCGCCGAGGTGATCAGGTTCTGGGCCATGACACGGCGCCGCAGCGGGCCGGTGGACACGCCCCACAGGGCCGCGCCCGCGCCCCCGGCGAACAGGACGGCCGCCGCCAGGATCCAGCCGTTCACCGCCAGTCCACCGCCCGTCGTGCGGCCCGGGCGGCGAGCGCCGTGACGGCCGCCGCGGCCGCGCCGACCGCCCGCTCCAGGGTGTCCACGGTGCTGATCAGCACCAGCCACAGCAGGGCGAGCCCGGCCCACCACAGAAGCCACTCGCCGACGGCGAGGAGGGCCGTACGCCGGTTCACACACACCTCCTCGGCAGCCGGTTCCACGGCGTCGCATCCGTTTGGCCGGTTTCGCCACTGCGGGCATCCAAGCACCGTACGGGCCGGAGCGAGCGACGGCGCGCGGGCCTGTGCCCCCAGTGCCCCGGGAGGGCGTCCGGAAACCGAGGGTGGGACCTGCCCGGGCCTCGACCGGCGGCATCCTGCGCCGCTTAGCGGGTAATCGCGCTACCACGCAGGGAGGTTGAAGACTGGAGGACCGAATGGGCATCACAGCCGCACGCCTGCGCAGCCTCAGGGGCGGCGACACCGCAAGAACCGGCAACACCGCAAGAACCGGCCGCACCACCAGGGCCGGCCGCGTCGGCAGAAAGGGGCCGCCGGACAGGGCCGGGCACCACGTACTCCCGCTCCCCGTGCGACTGCTGGCGATGCTGCTGGCCTTCGCCTTCATGGTGGCGTTCGCGGTCGTCCTGGCCCGGCTCACCCTCGAGCCGTCCCCGGCGTCGGTGTCCCTCGCGCACACCAACCTGCACCCGGGCCGCTCCCTGAGGGCCTACCTGGACCAGCCCGAACTGCATGACGCCATCAAGCAGATCGGCGGGAACCTGGTGCTGGGCGTCCCGTTCGGGGTCCTGCTGCCGATCCTCGTACCCCGGGTGCGGGGCATCCTCAGGGTCCTGCTGGTCACCGCGACCGTGATGCTGCTGGTGGAGACCGCTCAGGGCCTGCTGGTGACCGGCCGTGCCTTCGACGTGGACGACGTCATCCTCAACACGTCCGGGGCCCTGGTGGGTTACCTGCTGCTGGGGCGCCGCCTCGGCCGCGTGCACGCGCGGGTGCGCAAGCAGTGACGCCGGGGTGGGCGGCGCCGACCGGCTGTACGCGGGCCGGGTTCCTAGTGAATCGCCCAGGTGAACTTGTCGCCGCCCACCCAGCGCACCTGGTCCGGGTCGTCCAGGTCGTGGACCGTGATGCCGTACGCGGCGGCGGCTTCCAGGACGTCGGTGACGGCCCTCGCCTCACCGACCACTTGACCGTCGATCTCCACGATGCGGAAGGGCGGGCTGCCGGGCTTCCCCGGCATCACCCCGTGCACCAGGATCCGCGGGTGGGACATGTAGGGAGCTGCTTGTTCGGTCATGTGATCCAGCCTAGGACGGGAGCCGCCCCGGCGATCGTCCGTGACCGCGGTCGAGGAGTTCGGCGGCCGTCTCGACCGCTCCCTGGGTGGCGAGGCGCCCGGACGCCCCGTGTTCCCCCGGCCGGGTGAGCACGGGGGTGATCGCCGGTCCGGTTCGAAGACCCGGGGCAGAGGCGGGAGGCCCGGCCGGCACCTGGCCGGGCACGGGAGCTCGTGGCAGCCGCACGGGCTCAGGGACGCCGCCAGTCGTCGCTCTTGAGGTGGGATCCGGCCATCGGGCCCATCCGGAGCATGCCGCCGTCGACGGCCCAGGAGGCGCCGGTGACGTACGAGGCGTCCCCACCCGCCAGGAAGGCGATGACGTTCGCGACCTCCCGTGCGTCACCCGGCCGCCCGAGCGGCACTCCGGGGCGGCTCTCGGTGTGCGGGTCCGTGTCCTCCTGCCCGGTCATGGGCGTGGCGATCTCGCCGGGGGCGACGGCGTTGACGGTGATGCCGTACTCGGCGAGTTCCAGCGCCATGACCTGGGTGAGCAGGCCGAGTCCGCCCTTGGCCGCGCAGTACGGGGCCGCGCCGACCCGGGGCTGGTGTTCGTGGACGGAGGTCACGTTGACGATCCGGCCGCCGTCGCCCTGCCGGATCATGTGCCGGGCCGCGTGCTGCCCGCACAGGAAGGGGCCGAGCAGGTCGACGTCGATGACCTCGCGCACCTTGTCCGGTTCCAGGTCGACGAAGGGCGTCGAGGTGCCCGTACCGGCGTTGTTGACCAGGATGTCGAGCCGGCCGAGCCGGTCGCACAGCTCGTCCACCGCGCCCGCGGCGGAGGGCAGCCGGGTGAGGTCCATCTGGGTCACGACAGCCCGCCGCCCCACGGCGCGCACCTCGTCGGCGGTCTCCTCGGCGCCCTTGAGGTCACTGTGCCAGGTGATCCCGATGTCCACGCCCTGCCGGGCCAGGCGGACGGCGGTGGCGCGGCCGATGCCGGAGTCGGCTCCGGTGATCACGGCCACCGGGGAACGCGGTGCGGCGGGAGCGGACATGACAGGCCTCCTCCTCCGTGGGCGGGCGGACGGAGCACCGCAGTACCCGGGAGCGCACCGGGCAAACCGGCACGACATGGTGCGGCCACCGCGCGGCCGGGGAACCCTGGAGGGGCACCCTGGTGCTGTGACCGGGGCGAACGGAGGTGGCATGGACCCCCTCGAGGCACTGGACCGGATCGCCTTCCTGCTGGAGCGGTCGATGGCGCCGACCTACCGGGTACGTGCCTTCCGCACGGCCGCCCGGGTGCTCTCCGGGCTGCCCGCCGAGGAGGTGGCGGAGCGGGCGTCCGCGGGCACCCTGGAGTCCCTCAAGGGCGTCGGCCCGAAGACCGCGCAGGTCGTGCGCGAGGCGCTGACCGGGCAGGTGCCGGGCTATCTGCGGCGGCTCCAGGGCGAGGCGGGCGACCCGCTCGCGCACGGCGGCGAGCGGCTCCGGGCGCGCTTGCGCGGCGACTGCCATCTGCACTCCGACTGGTCCGACGGCGGCAGCCCGATCGACGAGATGGGCCGCACGGCGGCCGGGCTCGGCCATGAGTGGGCGGTCCTCACCGACCACTCGCCCCGGCTGACGGTCGCGCGCGGTCTGTCGCCCGAGCGGCTGCGCAGCCAGCTGGGGGTGGTGGCGGAGCTGAACGAGACGTGGGCCCCGTTCCGGCTGCTGACCGGAATCGAGTGCGACATCCTCGAGGACGGCTCGCTCGACCAGGAGCCGGAGCTGCTCGACGAGCTCGACGTGGTGGTGGTGTCGGTGCACTCCAAGCTGCGCATGGACGCCCGGTCGATGACCCGTCGCATGGTGGCCGCCGTCCGCGACCCACGCTCCGACGTCCTCGGTCACTGCACCGGCCGGCTGGTGAGCGGGCGGGGGCGCCCGGAGTCCGAGTTCGACGCGGAGGAGGTGTTCGCCGCCTGCGCCGAGACCGGCACGGCCCTGGAGATCAACTCCCGTCCGGAGCGGCTGGACCCGCCGCGGCGGCTGCTGCGACAGGCCGTCGAGGCGGGTGTGCTGTTCTCCGTCGACACCGACGCGCACGCGCCCGGCCAGCTGGACTGGCAGATCCACGGTTGCGCGCGGGCGGAGGAGTGCGGGGTGCCGCCCGAGCGGGTGGTGACCACCTGGTCCATGGACGAGCTGCTGGCCTGGACGAGGGAACGGCGCACGCCGCCCGGCGTGACGGGCGTCTGACGTGGTACCCGTGCCACGCCAGAGTGAGCAGAGAGAAAGGCCTCCCGGATGGACCGCGCCCGTGCCGCCGTGTTCGACGTCGACGGAACGCTCGTCGACACCAACCACCTGCACGTCGTCACCTGGTGGGAGGCCTTCCGGCAGGCGGGCCACCGGGTACCCATGCACGCCGTCCACCGGGCCGTCGGCCTCGGCTCCGCCGACCTGATCGCCCAGCTGCTCGGCGAGGACCGCGACAAGGACCGGGACGACGAGCTCAGCGCCGCCCACAAGGCGCTGTACGGCCAGTACTTCGACCGCCTGCCCGCGCTGCGGGACGCCGGGGAACTGCTCAGGCGTCTGCACCGGGACGGCTGGGCGGTGGTCCTGGCCACCTCGGCGAGCGGCGCCGAGCTGGGCGCGCTGCGCCGGGCGATCGACGCGGACGAGGCCATCACCGCCACCGCGAGCGCCGACGACGTGGAGCAGGGAAAGCCCGCCCCGGAGCCGGTCGAACACGCCCTGGAGCTGGCCGGGGTGCCCGCCGAGCGGGCGGTGTTCGTCGGTGACACCGTGTGGGACATGCGGGCCGGCAGCCGGGCCGGAGTGCGCTGCGTGGGCGTCCTGTGCGGCGGCATTCCGCGCGGCGATCTGGTGGAGGCGGGCGCGGAGGCGGTCTACGACGATCCCGCGCACCTGCTGGCGTCCCTCGGCACAACCCCGCTGGCCCCATGACCTGGGATTCGTGAACTTCAGCCACTTGAGGAAACGCGATCTTGGGATACCCGCACAACATGACGAGCGTGACATGGATACCACGACAGGCACTGTCCCGGGGCGCGTCGGGCGTCGGCCGGTCCGTCCGGGCCGCCTGGCGGGGGCCGGGCCGGGAGCGCGACCTGGTGGTGCAGTCGCTCAAGGCCGCCGGGGCCGCGCTGCTGGCCTGGTACGTGGCGAACGACTGGCTGAGCGACCCGATGGCCATGATGGCGCCCTGGGTCGCGCTGCTCATGGTGCAGGCCACGGTGTACAGCTCGCTGCGGCAGGCGGCGCAGCAGCTCGCGGCGATCTGCATCGGCACGCTGCTCGGCACGGCGGCACAGGCGGTCGCCGGGAACACGCTGGGTGCGCTCGCCGTCTCCCTGCCCGTGCTGATGCTGCTGGCGAACTGGTCGCGCTTCGGCAACCAGGGCATCTACGGGGCGACCACGGCGGTGTTCACCCTGGCCTCCGGCAGCGTCACGGCGGCCTCGGCCGGGCACCGGGTGGGCGAGTCCGCGCTGGGCGCGGTGATCGGGGTGGCGGTCAACGCGTTCGTGCTGCCGCCCATCCACCTGCGGGACGTGCGGGAGAACCTCGCGACGCTGGCCAGGGAGGTGGGTGATGTGCTGTGCACCGTCGCCGAAGGTCTCCGGCGCGGGGACTGGGACGCCGACACGGCTGCCGACTGGTCGCACGCCGCCTCCCGGATCGAACGCTGTCTGGAGTCGCTGCGCTCGGCCCGTGGCTGGAGCCGGGAGAGCCTGCGGCTGACCAGCCGTGTGCTGCGCGCCTTTCGCCGGGCCCCCTCGGACGTGCCGCCGGAGGACGAGGACGAGCGCTGGAGCCGGGTCACCGGTCACGTCCGCGCCCTGACCCGGACGCTCGCGGTCTCCGCCGACGACGGCCGTACGGCCACGCCTCCGGACCCGGCGCTGCTGAAGCCGTACGCGGAACTGCTGGAGCTGATCGCCCGGTCGTGCCACAAGGAGAGCGACCGCCTGCTGGGCGGGCGGCCCGGCGGGGACGGCGACGCCCGCTGCGGCGGGGACGCCGACGACGAACAGGACGAGGAGCGCGCCGAGGAGACGCGGCTGGAGCTGCGCCGGCAACTGCAGGACGGTCTGCGTGAGCACGAGGGATGGGAGGCGCCGCGGGCCGCGGTCCTGGGCGCGATGCTGCTGCAGGCCGAGAACCTGTGGGCGGAGACCGCTCCCCGCTCCACCGACGACTCCGGACAGTGACGCACATCACCGCCCAGGACGACACACATCGGAACAACCACCGGTGGTTGTCCGTTGAACCCACCGTGGGTGCGGATGGGACAGTGTCCCCGGGCCTCACCTTTTGCCCACAGGGACGATCGTTCGGCTGAAGCCCTGTGGAGCCTTTCGCCGAGAGGCGACCGCCATCCGCGCCCACACCCCTGCTGCCCCGACCGGTCTTCCCCCGTCCGGTCGGGGCTTTCCCATGTCCGCTTCGCGCGTGCGCACCGGGCGGGCCGGGTACTCGGGCGGTCCGGCCGCCAGCCGCCGAGAGGAGCCCAGGGTGAGCAGCGCAACGGGTAGCAGGGTCGTGGTGACGGGCGCCACCGGCAACGTGGGTACGAGCGTGGTGCGCCTGCTCGCGGAGGATCCGGAGGTCGAGTGGGTGCGGGGTCTGGCCCGCCGGACGCCCGAGTGGATGCCCCCGAAGACCGAGTGGTCCCGCGTCGACGTGGGATCGGAACAGGCCGATCTCGCCGAGCGGTTCGCGGGGGCCGACGCCGTGGTCCACCTGGCGTGGGCGTTCCAGCCGACGCACGACCCGGCGAAGACCTGGCGGACCAACGTGCTCGGCAGCATCAGGGTGTTCGAGGCGGTGGCCGCGGCGGGGGTGCCGGTGCTGGTGCACGCCTCGTCGGTCGGCGCCTACTCACCGGGCCCCAAGGATCAGACGGTGGACGAGTCGTGGCCGACCCACGGCTGGCCGGACGCCGCGTACTGCCGCGAGAAGGCGTACCTGGAGCGGACCCTGGACGTCTTCGAGCGCGACCATCCCGACGTGCGGGTGGTGCGCATGCGGCCGGCCTTCCTCTTCAAGCGTCAGTCGGCGAGCGAGCAGCGCCGGATCTTCGGCGGCCGCTTCCTGCCGGGCCCGCTGGCCCGTCCCGAACTGCTGCCGTTCCTCCCGGACGTGCCCGGGCTGCGGGTGCAGGCGCTGCACACCGACGACGCGGCGAGGGCGTACCGGCTTGCGCTGCGCTCGCCGGACGCGCGCGGTGCCTTCAACCTGGCGGCCGATCCGCCGGTCGACGCGGATCTGCTGGGCGGGATGCTCGGCACCCGTCCGGTGCGGCTGCCCCGTACGGCGGCCCGGTCCGCGGTGGCCGCCGCCTGGGGGCTGCACCTGCTGCCCGCCTCCCCGCACCTGTTCGACGCGGTGCTGCGGCTGCCCTTGATGGACTGCACGCGTGCGCACTCCGAACTCGGCTGGCGGCCGGAGCACAGCGCGACGGACGTGCTGCAGGAGTTCCTGGGCGGGCTGCAGCAGGGCGCGGGGGCGGACACCGAACCGCTGCGGGGCCACAAGGTCGGCTGAGGTTTCGCAGGTCACAGGGGCTGGTACTCAGCTACCTCCGACAACGACCCGAGGGGAGAACGCCGTGACCGACAACAGCGGCCACCGGCCCGGGGAGGGCACCGCGCCCGTCCCGCGGGACCTTCCGGACCAGCAGGCATACCCCGATGAGGACCCGTGGGCAGCGGCCGCGGGACGGGGGGACGACGAAGGCGCCGCGAACGACGTTCCCGACACCGACGAGGCCGGGACGGGACGGCAGGACGCGCCGCGCCCGGGACCGGAGCAGACCGAGCACCCCGTGCCGGACGAGCCCACGGGCTGAGGCGGCGGGGTCAGCGGGCCCGGGCGGGTGGTGCCGTCTCCTCGATCTCGTCGAGGGCGGCGACGAGCTGCGGGGCCACCGCCTCCTGGACCCGGCGCTCCCGGTCCTCCCCCACCGCCCGCGGGATCGTCTCGATGAGCATGATCAGGTAGAGGTAGACGCGGTAGAGGGCGAGCCGGAGCCGGGACGGGCCGTCCAGCCCGGCCACTCCTCCGGCGTCGCGGTAGCCCGCGAGGAACGCCTCGTCCCGGCTGATGTCGCCGAGCAGGGCGAGGGAGACGAAGTCGGCCACGGGATCGCCCCAGAACATCCGCTCGCCGTCGATGAGACCGCCGATGCGGACGCCGCCGGCCGAACGGTCCAGCAGGATGTTGCCCGGCCACAGGTCGAAGTGGACGGGGCGCGGGACGACGACCTCCTCCAGCGCGGGGTACGCGGCGCGCGCGGTGCGGGCCACCGCGTCGACCGGGCGCGGCAGCCGGGCCGCGTAGTCGCGGGCGTCGTCGAGGACCGCCTCGAACATCGCGGTGAACGCGGTCCGCCAGTCCCGGGCGAGCGGTCCGAGGGCGCCGGACGGATAGCCGAAACCCGGACCGCGCAGCCGGTGCAGCCGGGCGACCTGGCGGCCCAGCTCCGCGCGCAGCTCGACGCGTTCGGTCCCGGTCACCGACGCGTCCCAGGGTTCGCCCGGGCAGAGGGTCACCAGCAGGTGGCGTGCGTCCGGGTCGTCGGCCACGGCCACCACGCGCGGCGCCGGGACCCCGGCCTCTTCGGCGACCCGGCAGAACTCCGCCTCGGCGACCAGCAGCCGCGCCTCGTGGCGCAGCCCCGGGGCGGAGGGCGCGACCTTCAGCACGTACCGGCTGCCGTCGGTGAGCCGGAGTTCCTCGACGCAGTTGTAGGTGCCGCCGCTGAGCGGGCGCACGTCGGCCAGCAGGCCGGGCGGGATCCCGGAGTCCTCCAGAACGCTCCGGGCCCTTTCCCAGGAGTCCGCCATCGTGCGCCCACCCCTCCCCTTCGGGTCAGCCGGCCGCGTACACGTCCTCGATGTAACGGCCGTGCTCCACCAGTTCGTCGAGCCACTGCTCGGCCGCCCGTGCGTCGGCGCCGGGCGTGCGGTCCCGGTACAGGGTACGGAACGCCTCACGCACCCCTGGTGCCATGCGCGCACCGTCGCCGCAGACGTACACCCGGGCCCCGGCGTCCAGCAGCCGCCACATCTCGTCGGCCTCGGCGGCGATGCGGTGCTGGACGAACATGACCCCGTCCTCGGGCGCCGCGCTGAAGGCCGGGCGCAGCGAGACGGCCCCGGCGCTCTCGGCGGCGCGCAGCTCGTCCGCGTGGAGGAAGTCGGCGTCGGGGGCGTCGCACCCGAAGTAGCAGACCGCGGGCGGGAGTTCGACGCCGGCGCCGAGTGCGGCGGTGCGGTCGGCGATGGCGCCGCGGAAGGGGGCGAGGCCGGTCCCCGCCGCGATCATGACGACCGGTGCGCTGTCGTCGATCCGGAACGCCTCCCGGCAGGGCTGGACACGGGCGAGCACCGTGTCGCCGGGCCGCAGCGCGGCGAGGTGGCCGGAGCCGGTGCCCCGGTAGACACCCTTGCCGGAGCGTGCGGGCGCCTGGAGGAGGGAGACCATCAGCTCCGCGTGGCCCGGGTCGACGGCGGGCGAGGAGGAGATGGAGTAGTGCCGGGGGCGCAACGGCGTGAGTACGTCGAGGAGCCGGGCCCAGTCCAGGGCGCCGCGCAGGGCCGGGTGGTCCTCGATCACCTCGACGAGGGTGCGCGGGTCGTCGGTCAGGGCCGCGAGGGCGGCCCGCTCGGGCGGGCAGGGGTTGGCCGCGGCGAGCGCGGACAACTGCGCCGGGGCCGGACGCTCCTGCAGCTCCACGTGGTGGGTGAGCAGTTGGCGTACGGTCAGCGGACGGTCCACCGGGAGACCGTCGCGGCGCGGCCGGGTGGCCCGGACGTCCAGGACGGTGTCGAGGTCGGCGCCCAGTGCGGCGGCGGCGCGCTCCACCAGGCCGGGGGCGTTGACGGGCAGGACGGTGAGGTGGTCGGCCGTGCGGTAGGTGACACCCTCGGGCAGGGCGACGCGCAGGAAGCGCTTGGTGCGGGGGTACCCGGGAGCGGTGAGGTCGCGGGCCTCGGTGACCGTCATGGGGACCAGCCCGTGCCGCTCGGCGAGCGCGTCCAGCGGGCCACCGGTCAGGGTGCGGACCTCGTACGCCGTGGCGGGCTCGGGGGCGGTGGAGGCGGTGGCGTGGGGGTCGCCGTACCGTTCCAGGAGGGTGGTGCGCAGCCGGGCGGTGAATTCGCGGACCGCGCCGGTCAGGTCGCCGGAGGCGTCGGCGGCGGCGCGGTCGGTGAGCCGGGTGGCGCCGAGTTCGGCGAGGCGGGCGTCGACGCGGGTCGGGACCTGCTGGTAGGTGGCGGCCCAGTTGCGGTCGCCGACGCCGAGGACGGCGTACGTCACTCCGGTCAGGTCGGGGGTCTCGTCCAGCCAGGCGGCGAAGGCGGTGGCGTCGTCGGTGGGGCGGCCGTTGTACGAGGCGGCGGTGATGACGACCGGGCGGTCGGTGGGCAGACCGCCGGCGTAGGCGTCCAGCGGCGCGGTGTCGGTCTCGCAGCCGAGCGCGGCGGCCTCGTCGGCGAGCCGGCCGGCGAAGTCGCGGCAGGTGCCGTAGTTGCTGCCGTGCAGGAAGAGGGCGCCGGTGCCGGGGCGGACCCGTTCCGGGAGGGCGGCCGTGTCGGTGGCCTCGGAGGCCGGGGCGGGGGCGGCGCCCGGCAGCGGGGTGTGGGCGCGGTCGGCGGGGGTGCGCGGGGTCAGGGTGAGGGTGAAGCCCTCGGGCTTGAGGGTGAGGGTCTCCTTCACCGTGAGCGCGTAGTCGGCGTGGTCGTGCACCCGGTAGCGGTGGACGAGCATCGCCAGCAGCATCGTCGCCTCGTGCAGCGCGAACTGCCTCCCGATACAGGCTCGTTCACCGGTGCCGAAGGGCTTGAAGGCGTGCACGGGCCGCGCCGCCTCCGCCTCGGCGGTGAACCGGTCCGGGTCGAACAGCTCGGGGTTGTCCCCCCAGACGGGCTGCCGGTGCAGCATCGGGGCGAGCACGGTGACGGCCTGTCCGGCGCGCAGCGGGACCCGGCCACCGAGCAGGGTGTCCTGGAGGGCGTGCCGGCTGAAGGCGGCGGCCGTCGGCCACAGTCGCAGCGCCTCGTTGAGTACCTGGCGGGTGTAGGTGAGCCTGCCGACCTCGTCGTACGTCGGCTCGGGGTCGGCGTCGTCGCCCCACAGGGCGTCGGCCTCGCGCTGCACGAGGCGGAGCGCGGTGGGGTGCTTGGCCAGGTAGTAGAGGGCGAAGGACATCGCGCCGGAGGTCGTCTCGTGCCCGGCGATCAGGAAGGTGATGACCTGGTTGCGGATGTTGGCGGTGTCCAGCCGGCCGCCGTCGGCGGGGTGTTCGGCGGTGAGCATCAGGCCGAGGAGGTCGTCGGCGGCGCTCTGGTCGGTGCCGGCCCGGGAGGCGATGACGTCGTCGACGACCTGGGCGAGGTAGTCGGCGTCGGTCCGGAACGCGGCGTCGGCCGCCGAGTGGTCCCCGCCCGGGGTGCGGGCGAGGCGGGTCATGCTCCACTCCAGGCAGCGGACCATCGACTCCACGAAGGGGTGCGGTTCGGGGCGTTCGAAGGAGCCGAAGTCGTAGCCGAATCCGGCGAGGCCGATGGTGTCGAGGGTCATGCGGGTCATGTCCTCGGGGACGTCGACCACCCGCCCGTCCCGGGCCGCCCGGTCCCAGGCGGCGATGAGCCGCCGGGCCACCTGCAGCATCACCGGGTGGTAGGTGCGCATCGAGCCGAGCGCGAAGGCGGGCATCAGGATGTCGTGCGCGCGGGTCCAGTTGGGCTCGTCGTTGTACGCGGTGAACAGTCCGTCGGCGGTGAACTCACGCACGTTCTCCAGGGCCGGTCCGACGTGCTTGGCGAACCGCTCCTCGTCGGCCAGGTCGGCCACCAGGTCGGCGTCGGCGACGAACAGCGTGTCCCGGCCGTGCAGCCGCCGCACCAGTGCCGGGCCGTGCTCCCGCATGAGCCGCATGACCTGCTGGATCGGTGTGCGGCCGGGACCGGTGGCGGTGATGTCTACGACGGGGAGGACGTCTGCGGGGTGGGGGTGCGGCGCGGTGGGGGGCATGGCGCGACAAGTGCCTTTCGCGGTACGGGTGGTACGGAGTTCCAGCCTGCTCGACCCGCCGCTCCGGCCCGCGCCACCGCACTACATGATCCTGCAGTGGAAAACGGCCCGGAGGACTTGCGCGGTCCCGGTGCTCGGCTCTGCCGCCGCCCCACACCCCGAAGTTGCTCCTGACCTCGGTGCTCGTCTTTGATGGGCGGGTCGGCGCGGCACGGCGGGAGGTGCGGGTGGAGGCGGGCCGGATCGATGCGGTGATGTGGCGGAACCGCGCGCTGACCCTCTTCGACCGGGTCTGCGTACCGGTCGCCGTGTGCGACGTGTACGGGGTGGTCGTCCTCGCCAACCCGGCGATGGCCGCCGAGTGCGGTACGCCCCCGGGGCGGCTGCGCGGACGGGAGGTGCTGGAGTTGTTCCGGCCCCAGGAGGCGACGCAGGTGCAGCGGATCGCCGAGGCGCTGCGGCTACGGCACCGGTCGCGGTACCAGGTGTCGGTGCGCTGGCGGGCGCCCGGCGGTGCCGAGCGGTACGGGGAGCTGACGGCGGATCCGGTGAGCGACTCCGTCGAGGAGACGCCCGCGCTGCTGGTGATGCTGCGGGTGCTCGGTGAACGTGAGCGGCAGGCGGAGGAGCCCGTGAGGGTCACACCGGTGGAGGGGCGGGTGCTCGCGCTGCTCGCCGGGGGCGCCACCACGGCGCGGGCCGCGCGCGAGCTGGGGCTCACCACGGACGGGGTGACCTACCACCTGCGCCGGCTGTCGGCCCGCTGGGGCGCCGCCACCCGTACGGAACTGGTCGCCCGCGCCTACGCCTCGGGGGTGCTCGCGGCGGGTGTCTGGCCGCCCGCGCCGACGGCCGCGGTGACGGAGTAGGCGGTGCCCGCTCCCTCCGGGGCGCCGAATCCGGCCAGGGTGTGCCAGACCATCTTCGGCTCCTGCGGGACGTACCGGCCGGTGCGGGCCGCGTCGCCGATGAGCCCCGAGGTGAGCAGGCCGTCCTCGGCGATGGCGGCGCCCAGTGCGGCGTACTCCGGACCCCGTCAGCCGGCCTGGCGGCGCAGTTCCGGCACGGTCAGCCGGTACCACAGCGCCGCCCGGGCCCACGCCGGCCCGGTGGGTTCGGAAATGCATTGGCTCCCCCTGATGACGCCGTCTAAGCTAGGCAAAAACCTAGTCCCCCTAGGTTTCACGTCTCGCAGAAGGACCTGTCCCATGAGATCCCTCACCGAGCAGGACATCCGCACCTCGTTCGTCAACTGCTCGAAGGGCGATGCGAAGCGGCTGGCCCTCCCCCGCGACCTCGACCAACGACCCTGGGACGACCTGGACTTCCTCGGTTGGCGGGATCCCGGCGCGCCCGATCGCAGTTACCTCGTCACGGAGCGGGACGGCCGGCCGGTCGGCGTGGCACTGCGCTTCCCGTCCTCGCAGCGCGGGTTCCTGCACCGCAGCATGTGCTCGCTGTGCCTGACCACCCACCGCGGGGGCGGCGTGTCCCTGATGGCGGCACGGAAGGCGGGCCCGGCGGGCCGCGAGGGCAACTCGGTCGGCCTGTACATGTGCACCGACCTGGCCTGCTCCCTGTACGTGCGCGGGAAGAAGGTCCCCGACTCCGGGGCGCGCTTCGAGGAGAGCCTCACACTGGAGGAGCAGATAGCCCGCACGACGGGCCATCTGTCCGCCTTCCTGGACAAGCTGTACGCCTGAGGTCAGGCCTCCCCCGGCCCGGTTCCCCCGACCCCGACCGGTGAGGTCCGCGGTGGCTGCTTGCCACCCGGCCCATCGAATGTGTTCGATGAGTCACCTGAACGGGAACGGGTGCAAGCGATGCAAGTAGTACGTGAGTGGACGGCGCCCCTGTCGCGTTTCCTGGGACTCAGGCGCGACCCGGTGGTCGTCCAGGCCCTGCGGTCGGCCGTAGCGGCCTCGATCGCCTATGTCATCGCGCTGCGGCTGAGTCCGGAACCGGCACCGCTGACCGCGCCCCTGACCGCCCTGCTGGTGGTCCAGGTGACCTTCTACGCCACGCTGCAGAACGGCATCCGCCGGGTGAACGCCGTGGTCGCGGGTGTCCTGGTCGCCATCGCCTTCAGCCTGCTGGTGGGCCTGACCTGGTGGAGCCTGGCGCTGCTGATCGTGGCCGCGCTGGGCGTGGGGCACGTGGTGCGGGTCAACGAGTACGTGGCCGAGGTGGCGATCAGCGCCATGCTGGTGCTCGGCGTCACCACCATCGGGTACACCGCCTGGGCCCGCATCGTGGAGACGCTGATCGGCGCCGGTGTCGGCATGGCCTGCAACCTCCTGCTGGCGCCCCCGGTGTGGGTGGACAAGGCCGGGGAGTCCATCGAGGGGCTGGCACGGCGGGTGCGGCGGCTGATGCTGCGGATGGGTGAGGAGGCCGCGCAGGAGACGGCGGTGGAGGAGGCCACCGCGCGGTTGTACGAGGCACGGCGGCTCGACCACGACATCATCGAGGTGGACGCGGAGCTGCGGCAGGCCGAGGACAGCCTGCGGCTCAATCCCCGGGTGCGCGAGGGCCTGCTGCACCGGGTGGTGCTGCGCACCGGGCTGGACACGCTCGAGATCTGCACGGTGGTGCTGCGGGTGCTGGCCCGCTCCTTCACCGACCTGGCCAAGGCCCGCGATCCCGAGCCGCTGTTCTCGCCGGAGACGGGCGCCGCGGTGCAGCAGCTGCTGTCCGAGATCGCCGACGCCGTCGTCAGCTTCGCCGTGCTGGTGACCACCGACCTCAGCCGCAACGCCGAGTCGGCGGAGGCCCGGCTCACCGCCGAGCTGCACACGGCCGCCGCGACCCGGGACAAGGTGGCCGTGGCGCTCAGGGCGGAGGCCGAGCGCGACACGCAGACCTGGCAGCTGCTCGGCGCCGTGCTGACCGAGGTCGACCGGATCATCGACGAGCTCGACACCGAGCACCGCTCGCGGCGCCTGCTGGAGGAGCTGGACCGTGTCTCCCGCGAGCAGCGCGCCCGGATGCCGTGGCTGACCCGGCTGCGGGAGCGCATCGGGGTGTACGAGCAGATGCACCGGAACCGCCTGGGGGCCGGCAGACGTTATCCGTGAGGAGAGAATTCGGCCGACGCGGAAGGGGGCGTGCGGATGACCGGCACGGCCGTACGGATCGACGGGAACACGCTTCGCCTGCCGGGCTCGGTGGCCGTGCGGTTCGTGCGTACCCTCCGGCTCCCGGAGTCGGGCACGCATCCGCTGCCGCCGGGGCTGGGCGAGTTCCCCGTCCGGCGGATCGCCGACTACGCGGACACCGTGCCCGAGGAGTGGCGGGCGCGCGGCGGCGTGATGCTGCCGGTGTACCTGCGTGAGGCGATGTGGCTGAGCTTCGCGGGCACCACGGAACCGGCCGCCCTGCAGGTCGGGGTCGGCAAGGTGTGCGCCGTGTCGGGCAAGCCGTTCACCGACCGGCTCTCCGGGGACCCGCAGAACTATCTCGTGCTGCCCCGCCAGCCCTGGCTGGACGGCATCAACTCGGGCAAGGGCACGGTCCGCCAGTTCGTCGCGGTGCCGCTGGGGCTGGGCGCGACGGTGGAGGGCCAGGTCACGGGCGAGGAGGTGTGGGGCGGGGTGCAGCTGCGATCGTTTCCGCTGCGGGAAGGACTCCTCACCGAGTGGCGCGAGGAGCAGCGGGCCCGGGAGCGGATGCGGGAGCGGACGCGAGGATACGGCGCGCCCCCGGGCGCCCCCGCCATGGCCGCCATGGCGGCCCCGGGCGCCGCTCCCGCGCCGGGGCCGCGAAGGAGCGCGGCCATGGGGCTCGGCGTCGGCGGCTCGATGCGCCAGGAGGTCTACCGGGACGACCGGCCGCTCGCCCACTGGTCCGAGGAGCCGTCGGGGCGGGTGTTCGTGCACCTGGTCACGCCGCCCCAGTGGCGGCGTATCACGGGCGAGGCGCCGCCGCCTTCGCCGGTGGACCGGGCGGCGTACACCAGGGCGGGGCTGCCCTGGTACGACTACTACGACCAGGACGCCGAGGACCTGGCCCCCGCGGACGGCCTGGAGTCGGTCAAGCCGGTCGGCGACTGGCTCGGCGACGACCTCGATCCCTGGCAGGCGCCGTCGCCCGGTCAGGTGAAGCAGCTGAAGGACGCACCGGGCGTACCGGTCGAGGACGGGGAGTGGTAGCCGCCGCACCCCGTTGCAGCACGTGCACCATGGATTGCCGCACTTGCACTTGAGGCGCGGACCGCGCGAAGGTGGCCGTCACGACCGGGCGGACGACCACCTGAGGTGCGGGCATGGACAGTGGGGCGCGGGAGGCGCGCGGCGGCTGGAGCAGGCGCCGGTTCGTCGGGGCCGCGGCGGGGACCGCCGCCATGGTGGCGGTCCCCGCCCCCGCCACGCCCGGGCCTGACGCGTCCGCGTCCTGGGAGCGTACGGCCACCGCACGGCCGGAGCGCCGCGCTCCCGACGACTCCCCCCGCCCGCTGTACCTGGGCACGTACACCTCCGTGGACGGCGGCGGCACCGGCATCGGCCTGGCCTCGTACGACCCCGTGACGGGCAGCATCACCGGCGCGGGGACCCTCACCGGGGTGGCCGACCCGTCGTACCTCGCGGTGCATCCGGACGGCCGCACCCTGTACGCCGTCGACGAGCGGACGGAGGGCGGGGTGAGCGCCGTCCGGCTGGCCGACCGGCGCCTCCTGGGCACCAGGAGCACCGGCGGAGCGGCTCCGTGCCACCTCTCCGTGCACCCCACCGGGCGCTGGCTGCTCAGCGCCAACTACGGATCCGGCAGCGTGGCCGTGCACCCGATCGAGGAGACGGGCGCTCTCGGGGAGCGCACCGACCTGGTCACCCACTCGAGCCCCGCCCCCGGCCCGGGCCGGCAGGGCCCGCACGCCCACCAGATCGTCACCAGCCCCGACGGCGGGCATGTACTCGCCGTCGACCTGGGCACCGACACCGTCCACAGCTACCGCCTGGACCCGACGAAGGGCACGCTCACCGAGGTCGCCCGGGCCTCCACGCGAGCCGGCGCGGGCCCGCGCCACCTCACCTTCCATCCGGACGGTCGGCATGCCTACCTGGCCGACGAGGTCGACAACACGGTCACGGTGTGCGCCTACGAGGCCGCCACCGGCCGTCTGACGATCGGCGCCCCGCAGTCCACCGGCACCGGAGCGGGCACCAGCTACCCGGCCCAGCTGCTGGTGACCGCGAACGGCGCCTACGCCTACCTGGCCAACCGCGGCGACAACAGCCTCACCCGGTACGCCGTCGAGGCCGACGGAGCCCGGCTGCGCCTCATCGACACCGTGCCGGTCGGCGGCGACTTCCCTCGGCAGATCGCCTTCTCGCCGGACGGCGCGCTGCTGTTCGCCGCCAACCAGCGCTCCGGCACGGTGAGCGTCTTCCACGTGGACACGGGCAGCGGCGACCTGCGGCTCGCGGGCGAGCCGTTCGCCTCACCGGTCGCCGTCTGCGCGCTGCCGCTGTAGCGCGGTCGGTAGCGCAGGACATGCGGTGCGATGGGCGGCCCGAGTGGCGGCGCGGGGGCGCAGTGCTGGTGCGCGGCCCGGCGGCGCGGGGAGCGGCCGGGAGTCTGGTCCGCACCCGTGCGCGGCACGGCCGGGGAAGCGGACGGCCCGGCGTCAGCGGTCCGCCGCCCAGTGCCCGGGGTGGGTGACCGACTCCGGCAGCCGGGTGCCTGCACTGCCCCGCGCCGCCTCGAGCTGTGGCTGGGTGAGGAAGAAGGCGCCGGTCAGATCGGCGTCCGCGAGATCCGCGTCGCGCAGGTCGGCACCGATCAGGTCCGCTCCGCGCAGGTCCGCGCCGGTCAGGTCGGCGGCGATCAGGCAGGCGCCACGCAGGCTCGCCCCGCGCAGATCGGCGCCCTTCAGCCGGGCGCCCATGAGATCCGCGCCCCGGCGGTCCTTCTTCCTGCCGCCCCGTCCGCCGAAGCCGGCGCGCACCAGGTCGCTGGTGCGCAGCAGGAGGACGTTGGCCTCCCGCCGGTGGGCGGCCACGTCCAGCCCGGCCAGTTCCTCCGGTGTCCGCCGGGTGAGCTCCTCGGTCTCCTCCAGCTTCCGGCGCAGGTCGGCGTGCACGGGACCGGCGGCGGACAGGCTCAGCGCCTCGGTGAGGTACCGGAGCAGTTCGTGGAGCTGCCGGACGACCGGGAACACCTCGAACATCAGGCGGGCGTGCGCAGGGGAACCGGTCCGCCAGTCCTGGCCGCCGAAGACGACCTGGGAGACCTTCTGGCCGGCACCGAAGCAGTCGTAGACGGTGCAGCCGGTGAAGCCCTTCTCCCGCAGCCGGGAGTGGATGCCGCACCGGTGGTCGCTGCCGAGGTTGGGGCAGGGCTTGCCCGCGGGCTTGTCCAGCGCGAAGTCCGCGGAGACGGCGAAGGGCAGGGCGACGCAGCACAGTCCGAAGCACGAGGCGCAGTCGCCATGCAGTTCGGACCGGCCGGATATCTGATCTGGCATGCGCTACACCCTACTGACCTGCGGATCAGTCCTGGCCGTCACTCCGTGAGCGCGGGCAGGTCCAGCCGAACCAGGCGGTCGGGATCCGCCAGGATGTACAGGCCGGTGATCCGGCCGTCGGCCACGGTGAGGGCGGTGACGGACACGGCACGGCCCTCCGGCGCGGTGACGAGGCCCAGCGAGCCGTTGACCAGCACCGGCCGCGCGAAGGCCGCGAACCGCCGGAACAGGAAGGCCTGTTCGGCAACCGCCCGCGCCCCGTGCACCACCTTGGACGCGCCCGTCCCGCGCACCAGGGCACCCGCGTCGGCACGCAGCACCACGTCCGGGTGGAGCAGGGCGACGAGGGCCTCGAAGTCGCCGCCGCGGGAGGCCGCCAGGAAGGCGTCGACCGCCTGGCGCTGTGTCGCGAGGTCGGGGTCGGACGACGGGGTGGCGCCCTGCACCCGGCGGCGGGCCCGGCCGGCCAGCTGCCGGGTCGCGGCCGGGGTTCGTTCCACGACGGGCGCGATGTCGTCGAAGGGCACGGCGAACATGTCGTGCAGGACGAACGCCAGCCGCTCGGCGGGCTCCAGCGTCTGCAGCACCACGACCAGGGCCAGGCCCACCGAGTCGGCCTGGTCCACCTCCTGCTCGGGGTCGACCGCGGACAGCGGCCGGACCACGGGATCCGGCACGAAGGCCTCGTCCATCGGCTGCTCGCGGCGCGCGGTACGCGAGCGCAGCATGTCGAGGCAGACCCGTCCGACCACCGTGGTCAGCCAGCCGCCGAGGTTCCTGATCTGGTCCGGGTCGGTCCGGCCGAGCCGTAACCAGGCCTCCTGGACCGCGTCCTCGGCCTCGGCGAGCGAACCCAGCATCCGGTAGGCCACCGCATTCAGCCGGCCGCGGTGTTCCTGGAACCGGTCGGCCAGTAGCTCGGTGTCGTTCATGTCGTCCCCGTTCGGTCCGTGGATGGGTGCCACCGGGCGTGCGTCAGGGCACGCCGCCGGCCGGCCGGTACGGGCTGCGGCCAGGTCTCCGGCTCGGTATGGGCGCAGACCATGCCGCCCGACCGGCCACGCAACCGTTTTTCCACCGGCCCGCGGGGGAGCCGGGGTGTCACACCTCGTCGCGGGCCATGGCCAGCAGCCGGTCCAGTACGCGGGGCGCGCCGGTGCGCAGGCCGTCGTGCTCGAACTCGTCGGTGACCCAGGTGCGCAGGCCCCGGATCGCGCGGGCGGTGCGCAGCGCGTGGTCGGTGTCGACGTACATGTCGTCGTGGTAGACGGCGGCCACGGCCGGGACCTCGTTCGCGGCCAGGCGGGCGGAGTCGTACAGGGGCTGCCAGTCGGTACGGGCGGCGAGCAGGCCGGCGGTCTCGCGCAGCGGGCGCAGGGCGGGGTCGCAGTCGAAGGTCCAGGGGTGGACGCTCTCGCCGGTGAAGAGCAGCGGTGCGTCGCCCGCGAGGGCCTTGGCCGCGTCGAACTGCGGGAACTCGGCGCGCACCCGTTCCGCCGCCCAGGCGGTGGGGCGGTCGTCCTGACCGTAGATCGCCTCGTGGACCAGGGCGTACAGCGGGTGGCCCGCGTAGGACAGCAGGCCCTGGACCTCTTCCTGGAAGGCGTCCGACAGCTCCCAGCCGTGCGGGGTGCGGACGAAGGGGTCCTCCAGCAGGTAGTGCAGGCGGTGGCTGCCGTCGCTCGTGCCGAGCAGGATGCCGAGGGACTGGAAGGCCTCGACGGTGAGGCGGTAGCCGCCGGGCAGGACCACGTCGTGGGTCAGCAGGTGGTCGGCGACGCGGCGGGCGCGTTCGACGTCCTGCGGGTATCGGGCGTAGTGCGCGGCGACCTTGCGTTCGATACGGGGGTAGGCGGCCCGGTAGACGTCGTCGGCGTGCGCGTCGAGGGAGGGCAGGCCGCCGGTGATGACGGCGGTGCTCAGGCCCTCCGGTGCCAGGGAGAGGTACGTCACCGCGCAGAAGCCGCCGAAGCTCTGGCCGAGGACCGTCCAGGGGGCACCGCCGGTGAGCCGGGGGCGGATCAGCTCGCAGTCGCGGACGATGGAGTCGGCCCGGAAGCGGGCGAGGTACCCGGCCTGTTCGGCGGGGCCGCCGAGCAGCGGGAGCGTCTGCCGGTTGGCGGGCGTGGAGCGGCCGGTGCCGCGCTGGTCGAGGAGGAGGACACGGTGGTCCTCCAGGGCGCGGCCGAGCCAGGCCTGCTTTCCGATGAAACGGTTCGCCCCGAAGCCTGGGCCGCCCTGGAGATAGACCAGCCACGGCAGGTCCCGGTCCGCCTTGTCGCTCGCGACGGCCTCCCGGGCGTACAGCTCGATGGTCCCGCCCGCCGGGTCGGCGTGGTCCAGGGGGACGGTGAAGTGGTGGTCGGTGAGGACGACGCCGGGCTGGCGGTAGCTGACTGTCAACTGGTCTCCCGGGACGGACGGATGGTCGCGTCCCAGTTCAGCACATGTCCGTGCGCCGTCCGACCCCCGGGATCATGCAAAGTTACTGAATCGTGGGTCAACGGGCGGCGAGACTGGAGCGGCGCACCACCAGCTCCGGCTGCAGCACCACCCGACGGTGCTCGTGCGCCTTGGCGGTGTCCTGCGACGCCTCCGTCTCCTCCAGCAGCAGTTCGGCGGCGAGGGCGCCCATGGTGACGGCGGGCTGGCGTACGGAGGTCAGCGGGACGGCGGCGGCCGCCGCGAACTCGATGTCGTCGTAGCCGACGATGGCGAGGTCGTCGGGGACGACGACGCCGGCCGCGTACATGGCCTGCAGCACGCCGAGGGCGAGGAGGTCGTTGGCGCAGAACACCGCGGTCGGCCGGTCGGCGAGGCCCAGCAGGCGGGCGCCCGCGTCCCGTCCGGCGGCCACGTCGAGGCTTTCCGTGGGCAGTTCGCGCAGGGCGTCGGGGCCGAGCCCGGCCTCGGCGAGGGCGTTCAGGGCGCCGGTGCGGCGGTCCCTGACCTGGTTGAAACCGGGCGGACCGCTGACGTAGGCGATGGAGCGGTGGCCGGCGTCCACCAGGTGCCGGACCGCCAGGGCGCCACCCGCGACGTCGTCGACGGAGACCGAGCACTCGGTGGTGCCCTCGGCGACCCGGTCGACCAGCACGAAGGGGATGCCGTGCCGCCGGAACGCGTCGATGTTGCGCCCGGTGGCGTCGGCCGGGGTGAGCAGCACGCCGCGCACCCGCTGCTCGGCGAAGAGCGACAGGTACTCGGCCTCCTCGCCGGCGCTCTGGGCGCTGTTGCAGACCATCACGCCGAGCCCGGCCTCGCGCGCCGCCCGTTCGGCGCCGCGCGCCACGTCCACGAAGAAGGGGTTGCCCATGTCGAGGACGAGCAGGCCCATGATCCGGCTGCGGCCGGCGCGCAACTGACGCGCGGACTCGCTGCGGACGTAGCCCAGCCGGTCTATGGCGGACTGCACGCGGGCGCGCGTCTCTGAGGCCACCGTGTCCGGACGGTTGATGACGTTGGACACGGTGCCCACCGACACTCCGGCGGCGCGGGCGACATCCTTGATACCCACCGACTGGGCCATCGGGCGGGGACCTCCAGAGGGACGAGGGGGCGGCGGGAGGGCCTTCACATTACCGTTCATCCCGCCGCACACCCGACGGGGTCAGGCGGGCAGGGCGAAATCGACGACGTGCAGCGCCGAGGGGGTCGTACCGCTCGACTTCTCCTGGTACATGAAGGACAGCACGTTGTCGGCCTTCACCCGCATCTCGTCGATCACGACCTCCCCGAAGGCGTTCAGACCGCTGCCGTCGAACAGCACCGCCCAGTCGGTGTGGCCGGAGGCCTTCGACGCGGCGGCGATCCGGCCGAAGGGGAAGACCGCGTAGGCGTTGTCGTACCTGTCCAGGACCAGCTTGGTGCGCTGGCTGGAGTTCAGCGGGACGGGAATCTCGGTCTTCTGCCAGGTGCCCGAGGAGTTCTTGCGGAGGTGGAAGGCTCGGCCGTTGGCGGTGCGGTCGGCGACGTAGTTCGTGGTGCACTGGCCGAAGCGGCCGGGAACGTAGGAGATGATCGCGTGCGGGAGGCCGGTGGAGTCGGTCCACTGGCTCTCCTGGTTCATCAGGGAGTGGTCCGGGCCCAGCGGATCGACGACCAGGCCGCTGTCGGTGACCGTCACCGTGTCGGAGGTGCCCGTCGTGGCGACGACGGTGCCGGCGTCGTTGCGCCAGGTGCGGCCCCGGTCGGTGGAGTACACGTAACCGGTGTCGTGGTTGGTGATGCCGCCGCTGTTGCACATCACGGCCGCGTTCTGCTCCCGCCAGGTGAAGAAGGAGTGCAGTCGGCCGTTCCTGTCGTAGTCGATGCCGTGCAGGTACATGTTGCGGGCCGTCGAGGAGCCGTGCGAGCTGGTGTAGGTGCCGGTGGAGCCGCTCCACTCCCCCAGTGCCGTCCAGGACGAACCGTCGTACTCGGCGAGGGCGTTGCGGCCGTTGCCCGAGATGCCGACGCGGTAGCTGAGCTGGAGCTTGCCCTCGGGCGTCGACACGAACTGCGGGTAGGTGAACTGCGAGGTGAGGGCGAGCCCGTCCAGCGAGGTCTGCACGGCGCCGAAGACGGACGACGTCCAGGAGGTGGCCGCGGGGTTGTCGAGCAGGCCGGCCACCGACTTCACGTAGAAGTAGCCGTCGCTGTGCGAGTCCATGTTCAGGTGGAGGCGGCCGTCGATCTTGGAGACGCCCATGGAGATGACGTTGTGGGAGTCGCTCGCCTTGAGGACGTGGGAGAGGGTGACGGTCGACCAGGTGCTGCCGCCGAGGACGCGGCGGGCGACGACCGCGTTTCCGGTGGAGGCGTACCAGGTGGCGTACTGGTAGCCCTTGTACGTCAGCAGGCCGTTCTTCTGGAAGGAGTTGTTGTCGACCAGGCCGTCGTAGGAGACGAAGTAGATGGCCTGCGGGTCGAGGGTGGTGGTGCCGGTGCGGGTGACCGACGGCCCGGGATCGGCTGCCCGGGCCACGCCGGCGCCGAAGCCGGGGGCCGCGACGGCGCCGAGGAGGGCGGCGCCGATGACGGTACGTCTCTTCATCTCGGGGGACTTCCTTGTCGGGCGAGTCGGGGACGGGGTTCTCAGGCGAGGTGGAAGACCTCGGTGAGCGGCTTCATCGCCTCGTCGGGGCGGGCGCCGTCCAGGGACTCGAAGAAGGGGGCCATCTCGGCCTGCCAGCGGGCGTTCACCTCGGTCGCTTCCATGCCGGCGATCGCGGCCCCGAAGTCCTCGGTCTCCAGGTAGCCCACGAGCAGGCCGTCGTCACGCAGGAAGAGGGAGTAGTTGTGCCAGCCGGTGGCCGAGAGCGCGGCGAGCATCTCCGGCCACACGGCTGCGTGGCGTTCGCGGTACTCGGCGATCCGGTCCTGTCGGACCTTGAGCAGGAAACAGACGCGCTGCATGAAGTACCGCCCGGGAACTAGAAGTTGAACTGGTCGATGTTCTTGGCGTCGAAGACGGTCGGCTTGCCGAGGTTGATCACACCGTCCTTGCCGATGGTGTACGTGGTGGAACCGGCCTTGAAGGTCTCGCCCTCCTTGCCGGTGATCTGCCCGGAGGCCAGCGCGACGGCGGTACGGGCGGCCAGGTCGCCGAGCTTGGCCGGGTCCCACAGCTCGAAGGCGTCGACGGTGCCGTTCTTGACGTACTTGCGCATGTCGTTGGGCGTGCCGAGGCCGGTCAGCTTCACCTTGCCCTTGTACTTGGAGCCGGACAGGTACTGGGCGGCCGCCTTGATGCCGACGGTGGTCGGGGAGATGATCCCCTTGAGGTTCGGGTACTGCTGGAGCAGGCCCTGGGTCTGCTGGAAGGACTGCTGGGCGTCGTCGTTGCCGTACGCGATCTTGACCAGCTTGACGTTCTTGTACTTCGGGTCCTTCAGCTCCTCCTTCATGTAGCCGATCCAGGTGTTCTGGTTCGTCGCCGTCTGCGCGGCGGACAGGATCGCGATCTGGCCCTTGTAGCCGATCTGCCGGGCGAGCAGCTGCACCTCGGTGCGGCCGAGGTCCTCGGCACTGGCCTGCGAGACGAAGGCGTTGCGGCAGCCGGCGGTGGTGTCGGAGTCGTAGGTGACGACCTTGATGCCGTTCTTCATGGCCGTCTTGAGCGCGGTGCACAGGGCGCCGGGGTCCTGCGCGGACACGGCCATCGCGTCGACCTGCTGCTGGGTGAGGGTGTTGACGTAGGACACCTGGCCGGAGGTGTCGGTGGCGCTGGAGGGGCCGACCTCCTTGTACTTGGAGCCCAGCTCGGTGAGCGCCTTCTCGCCGCCCTTGTCGGCGGAGGTGAAGTAGGGGTTGTTGACCTGCTTGGGCAGGAAGCCGACGGTCAGGCCCTTCTTGGTCGCCGCGTTCGGGTCGGCCTTGCCGGCCGTCGCGTTCGAGTTGTCCTCGCTCTTGACGTCGTTCTTGGTGGTGCCGCCACAGGCGGTGACGGCGAGGGCGAGGGAGGCGGCCGTGGCGAGGGCCGCGCAGGCACGGCGGATCGACGACTTGCGCATGGCGAGTTTTCCTTTACGAAGGGTGAGCGAGGGAGGGAGTCATGCGGCAGGCGTGGGGGGAGCCTTGGTCACCGGCGCCGAGGCGGCCCGGCGGCCGGCCCGCGCGACGGAGATCTGACGTGCGACCCGGGGGCCGAGCACGGAGACGACGAGCAGGACGCCGGTGACGACGATCTGCGACTGGGCGGAGACGTTGAGCAGGCTCATCGCGTTCTGCAGGGCGCCCAGCAGGAACACACCGGCGATCGCGCCGCCGAGCGTGCCCTTGCCGCCGTCGAAGTCGATGCCGCCGAGCAACACGGCGGCCACCACGGAGAGTTCGAGGCCGGTGGCGTTGTCGTAGCGGGCGCTGGCGTAGTGCAGGGCCCAGAAGACACCGGTGAGGGAGGCCATGAGGCCGGTGGCGACGAACAGCAGGAGCTTGGCCCGCTTGACGCGGATCCCGGCGAACCGGGCGGCCTCCTCGCTGGCGCCGATCGCGAACAGCGACCGCCCGAACGGGGTGGCGTGCAGCACGACGACGGCGATCGCGAGGAGCACCAGGAAGGGCAGGAACGCCTGCGGCAGGAAGGAGTTGCCGAGCCGTCCGGCGGCGAAGTCCAGGTACCGGGTGGGGAAGTCGGTCACCGCGTCGGAGCCGAGGACGATCTGCGCGATGCCCCGGTAGGCGGCGAGGGTACCGATCGTGACGGCGAGGGACGGCAGCCCGAGCCGGGTCACCAGCAGCCCGTTCACGAGACCGCACACCACGCCGAGCAGCAGGCACAGCGGGATGATCTGCTCGATCGCCATGCCCTCGTTCCACAGCTTGCCCATCACCGCGCCGGACAGGCCGGCCGTGGAGGCCACCGAAAGATCGATCTCACCGGACACCACGAGCAGTGTCATCGGCAGGGCGATCAGCGCGATGGGGAGGGTGTTGCCGATCAGGAACGACAGGTTGAGGGCGTTGCCGAAGCCGTCGACGAAGGAGAAGGACAGCAGGAGCAGCACGATCAGCAGGGCGCCGACCACCGTGTCCCAGCGGACGGCTCGGGACAGGGACTCAGGCATGGCTGGTGTCCCCCTTCTTCGGGGCCGCCTTGACGGAGGCCGACTTCTTCTTCAGGGCGGCCGCCACCCGCAGGGCGACGACCCGGTCCACCGCGATGGCGAGCAGCAGCAGGACGCCGTTGATGGCGAGCACCCACACGGAGCTGACGCCGAGGGCGGGCAGCACGCTGTTGATGGAGGTCAGCAGCAGCGCGCCGAGCGCGGCGCCGTAGACGCTGCCGGAGCCGCCGGTGAAGACGACGCCGCCGACCACCACCGCGCTGACGACGGTGAGTTCGTATCCGTTTCCGGTGCTGGAGTCCACGTTGCCGAACCGGGCCAGGTACATGGCGCCCGCGAGTCCGGCGAGGCCGCCGCAGAAGGTGTACGCGACGAGGATCCGCTTGCGGACGGGGATGCCGGCGAGTCGGGCGGCCTCCGGGTTCGAGCCGAGCGCGTACAGCTCGCGGCCGCTGCCGTAGTGCTTGAGGTAGTAGGCGGTGGCGACCAGGACGGCGAGGGCGATCAGCGCCGGCCAGGGCACCGCGCCGAGGCCGCCGGAGCCGAAGTCCACGAAGCCGCCGGGCAGATCGGACGCCGTGATCTGCCGGGAGCCGACCCAGATGGAGTCGATGCCGCGGATGATGTACAGCGTGCCGAGGGTGACGACGAGGGCGGGCACCTGACCGAGGCTGACGAGCAGGCCGTTCAGCAGGCCGAAGCCCACTCCGAGCAGGACCGCGAGCGCGATCGCCACAGCCGGGTCGCCCCCGCCGTGCAGACAGGTGCCGGCGGCGAAGGCACAGATGCCGAGGGTGGAGCCGACCGAGAGGTCGACGTTGCGGGTGATGACCACGAGGGACTGGCCGGTGGCGACGAGCACCAGGATGGTGGCGTTCAGCAGCAGGTCCTTGACGCCCTGCTCGGACAGGAACGCGCTGTTGCCCAGCTGGGTGACGACGATCATCACCAGGAAGACGACCAGGATGGCGAGTTCGCGCATCCTGAAGACGCGGTCGACCAGCCGGGTGCCGCTGGACCGGGGCACGTCGGCGACGGGGGTCTCGTGCGGGGTGGTCACCGTCATGCGGCTGCCCTCCCGGTGGCTGCGGCCATCACCGTTTCCTCGGTGGCTTCGGAGCGCGGGAGCTCGGCGGTGAGCCGGCCCTCGTGCATCACGAGCACGCGGTCGGCCATACCGAGGATCTCGGGCAGGTCGGAGGAGATCATCAGGACGGCCACGCCGTCGGCGGCGAGCTCGGACAGCAGCCGGTGCACCTCGGCCTTGGTGCCGACGTCGATGCCGCGGGTGGGCTCGTCGACGATCAGCACCCTCGGGCCGGTGGCCAGCCACTTGGCGAGGACGACCTTCTGCTGGTTGCCGCCGGACAGCGTGGAGACGGCGTCGGCGATCCGCGCGTACTTGACGTGGAGCCTCACCGCCCAGTCGAGGCTGCGGCTGCGCTCGGCGCCGCGGTCGACGAGTCCGGCCCGCACGGTGGTGCGCAGGCCGGTCAGGCCGATGTTGCGCTCGATGGACATGTCCATCACGAGACCCTGGGCGCGCCGGTCCTCCGGGACCAGGGCGAGCCCGGCGGCCATCGCGGTGGACGGGGCGCCGTTGGTCAGCTTCCGCCCCTCGACCTCGACCTCGCCCGCGTCCCAGCGGTCGATGCCGAAGACCGCCCGCGCGACCTCGGTACGGCCGGCGCCGACGAGTCCGGCGAGGCCGACGATCTCACCGCACCGCACCTCGAAGGAGACGTCCGTGAAGACACCCTCGCGGGTCAGCCGACGTACGCTCAGGGCGACCTCGCCCGGCTCGACGGCCTGTTTCGGATACAGCTCGTCCAGGTCGCGGCCCACCATGCGGCGGACAAGGTCGTCCTCGGTCATGCCGGCCAGCGGCTCACTGGCGATCCAGGCGCCGTCGCGCAGGGTGGTCACCCGCTGGCAGATCTCGAAGATCTCCTCCAGCCGGTGCGAGATGAAGAGCACCGCGGCGCCCTGTTCGCGCAGGGTGCGCACGACACCGAAGAGACGGGCGACCTCGGTGCCCGTCAGGGCGGCGGTGGGTTCGTCCATGATCAGGACGCGGGCGTCGAAGGAGAGCGCCTTGGCGATCTCGACGATCTGCTGGTCAGCGATGGACAGACCGCGGGCCGGCCGGTCGGGGTCGAGGTCGACGCCGAGCCGGCGCATCAGGGCCACGGTCGCGGCGTGGGTGGCCTTGTGGTCGATACGGCCGAGCGAGCGGCGGGGCCGGCGGCCCATGAAGATGTTCTCGGCGATCGACAGGTCCGGGAAGAGCGTGGGCTCCTGGTAGATGACGGCGATACCGGCGTCGCGGGCGTCGCCGGGCCCGTGGAACACCACGGGCGCGCCGTCGAGCAGCACCTGGCCGGCGTCCGGCCGGTGCACTCCCGCGAGGGTCTTGATCAGCGTCGACTTGCCCGCGCCGTTCTCCCCGGCGAGGGCGTGCACCTCGCCGGGGAACAGCTCCAGGGAGACGCCGCGCAGGGCGCGTACGGCGCCGAAGGACTTGGAGATGTCCTTCAGCGCCAGCACCGGTGCCGGGCCCGTGTCGGACGGCTGGGTCATGGGTGGCTCCTCGACGACGCCGGCGGGTCGGGCCTCAGGGCGTCGTGAAAGGTTTCAACTGGATTGCCGGGACGTTAGGCACCCCGGACATGTCGCGTCAATGGGTAGCGCCCGAAAAGATTTCGATAGCCGAAGGTCACGCGGGGGTCACGGAAAACAGGCCTGGACAGGGGGCTTGACACACCCTCGGGGGCCCCATAGCTTCCCCTTCTGAATCGTTTCACCAGAGGCCTCTCCGGCCCGATGTCACAGGAGCCCGAAGTGACCGACCTCGCCGCGGTGAAAGCCGCGCTGAAGACCCAGGCAGTCGAGACGCCGTCGTGGGCGTACGGGAACTCGGGGACCCGTTTCAAGGTGTTCGCCCAGGCCGGCGTCCCCCGCACACCGCAGGAGAAGGTGGACGACGCGGCGCAGGTGCACGCCTTCACCGGCGTCGCCCCGACCGTGGCGCTGCACATCCCCTGGGACAAGGTGGACGACTACGCCGCCCTGGCGAAACATGCCGAGGAGCGCGGGGTGCGGCTCGGCGCCATCAACTCCAACACCTTCCAGGACGACGACTACAAGCTGGGCAGCATCTGCCACCCCGACGCGGCGGTGCGGCGCAAGGCCGTCGACCATCTGCTGGAGTGCGTCGACATCATGGACGCGACGGGCTCCGCGGATCTGAAGCTGTGGTTCGCGGACGGCACGAACTACCCCGGTCAGGACGACGTGCGGGAGCGGCAGGACCGGCTGGCCGAGGGGCTCGCCGAGGTGTACGAGCGGCTGGGGGACGGGCAGCGGATGCTGCTCGAGTACAAGTTCTTCGAGCCGGCCTTCTACACGACGGACGTGCCGGACTGGGGCACGGCTTACGCGCACTGCCTGAAGCTCGGGCCGAAGGCGCAGGTCGTGGTGGACACCGGGCATCACGCTCCGGGAACCAACATCGAGTTCATCGTGGCCACGCTGCTGCGGGAGGGGAAGCTCGGCGGGTTCGACTTCAACTCCCGCTTCTACGCCGACGACGACCTGATGGTGGGCGCCGCCGATCCCTTCCAGTTGTTCCGGATCATGTACGAGGTCGTGCGCGGGGGCGGGTTCACCTCCGAGGTGGCGTTCATGCTCGACCAGTGCCACAACATCGAGGCGAAGATTCCGGCGATCATCCGGTCGGTGATGAACGTGCAGGAGGCTACCGCCAAGGCTTTGCTGGTCGACAGGTCGGCGCTGGCCGGGGCCCAGAGGTCGGGTGACGTTCTGGGCGCGAACGCCGTGCTGATGGACGCGTACAACACGGATGTGCGGCCGTTGCTTCGTGAGGTGCGGGAGGAGATGGGGCTGGACCCCGATCCCATGGCCGCGTATGCCCGGTCCGGGTGGGCGGAGAAGATCGTCGCCGGGCGGGTTGGGGGGCAGCAGGCCGGGTGGGGTGCGTAGGCGTCCGCCGGGTTCTGTTCCTTTCGGGCTGCGGGCCGGTTGTGACTGGTCGCGCCCGCGCGGCGGAGCCGCACATTGATACAGCCCCGCGCCCCTGAGGGGCGCGTTTCCCTCACGCCGGTTCCGAAAAGTTAGGACTTTCCATGTCACCCCACCCCGAAGCCGCCGCCCTTCTCGCCCGCTCCCATCGGCTCGGCGCCGATCCCCGTAACACCAACTACGCCGGCGGCAACGCGTCCGCGAAAGGCATCGACACCGACCCCGTGACGGGTGGGGACGTCGAACTGATGTGGGTGAAGGGGTCCGGCGGCGACCTGGGCACGCTCACCGAGGCGGGACTCGCGGTGCTGCGGCTCGACCGGTTGCGGGCGCTCGTCGACGTCTACCCGGGTGTCGAGCGGGAGGACGAGATGGTCGCCGCGTTCGACTACTGCCTGCACGGCAAGGGCGGAGCGGCCCCCTCCATCGACACCGCGATGCACGGGCTGGTGGACGCGCCGCACGTGGACCATCTGCACCCGGACTCGGGGATCGCGCTGGCCTGTGCGGCGGACGGGGAGAAGCTGACCGCCGAGTGCTTCGGCGACACGGTGGTGTGGGTGCCGTGGCGGCGGCCCGGGTTCCAGCTCGGGCTGGACATCGCCGCGATCAAGCAGGCCAGTCCGCAGGCGATCGGCTGCGTCCTCGGCGGGCACGGGATCACCGCGTGGGGCGACACCGCCGAGGAGTGCGAGAGGAACAGCCTCCACATCATCCGCACCGCGGAGAAGTTCCTCGCCGAGCGTGGGAGGCCCGAACCGTTCGGGCCGGTCCTGGAGGGGTACGAGGCGCTGGCCGAAGGCGAGCGGCGGGAGCGGGCGGCGGCCCTGGCGCCGTACGTCCGGGCGATCGCCTCCCAGGACAAGGCGCAGGTCGGGCACTTCACCGACTCCGGCGTCGTCCTCGACTTCCTGGCCCGGGCCGAGCACCCGCGGCTGGCGGCCCTCGGTACCTCCTGCCCGGACCACTTCCTGCGCACCAAGGTGCGCCCGCTCGTCCTCGACCTGCCGCCGGCCGCCCCGCTCGAGGAAGCGATCGCCAGGCTGAAGGAGCTGCACGCCGAGTACCGCGAGGAGTACGCCGCCTACTACGACCGGCACGCCGAGCCCGGCTCCCCCGCGATGCGCGGCGCCGACCCGGCGATCGTGCTCGTCCCCGGGGTGGGCATGTTCTCCTTCGGCAAGGACAAGCAGACCGCGCGGGTGGCCGGCGAGTTCTACGTCAACGCGATCAACGTGATGCGGGGCGCCGAGGCGGTGTCGACGTACGCGCCGATCGAGGAGTCGGAGAAGTTCCGCATCGAGTACTGGGCGCTGGAGGAGGCCAAGCTCCGGCGGATGCCGAAGCCGAAGCCGCTGGCGGCGCGCGTCGCCCTGGTCACCGGCGCAGGCAGCGGCATCGGGAAGGCGATCGCCCACCGGCTGGTGGCCGAGGGCGCGTGTGTCGTCGTCGCGGACCTCGACGCCGAGAGCGCGCCGGCCGTCGCCGAGGAACTGGGCGGGCCGGACAAGGCCGTCGCCGTCACCGTGGACGTGACCGACGAGCAGCAGATCGCCGAGGCCTTCAAGGCGGCGGTGCTCGCCTTCGGCGGCGTGGACCTGGTGGTGAACAACGCCGGCATCTCCATCTCCAAGCCGCTGCTGGAGACCACCGCCGGGGACTGGGACCTGCAGCACGACATCATGGCGCGCGGTTCGTTCCTGGTGTCACGGGAGGCGGCCCGGGTGATGATCGCCCAGGGGCTCGGCGGTGACATCGTGTACATCGCCTCCAAGAACGCCGTCTTCGCCGGACCCAACAACATCGCCTACTCCGCCACCAAGGCCGACCAGGCCCACCAGGTGCGGCTGCTCGCCGCCGAGCTGGGCGAGCACGGGATCCGGGTCAACGGGATCAACCCGGACGGGGTGGTGCGCGGCTCCGGGATCTTCGCGGGCGGCTGGGGGGCCGAGCGGGCCGCCGTGTACGGGGTGGAGGAGGAGAAGCTGGGCGAGTTCTACGCGCAGCGGACCATCCTCAAGCGGGAGGTGCTGCCGGAGCACGTGGCGAACGCGGTGTTCGCGCTGACCGGCGGTGACCTCACCCACACCACCGGGCTGCACGTCCCGGTCGACGCGGGCGTGGCGGCCGCCTTCCTGCGATGAGCGCCGCCGTGAGGTCGTACGCCGCGGTCGACCTCGGCGCGTCCAGTGGACGCGTCATGACCGGCCGCGTCGGATCCGACTCGCTGGAGCTGAGCGAGGCGCACCGCTTTCCCAACCGGCCCGTGCGGGTTCCGGAAGGACTGCGCTGGGACGTGCTCGCGCTGTACTCGGGCGTCCTGGACGGGCTGCGGGCGGCCGGGCAGGTGGACTCCGTCGGCATCGACAGCTGGGCCGTCGACCACGGCCTGCTGGACGCCGACGGCGCCCTGCTGGGCAACCCGGTGCACTACCGCGACGTCCGCACCGAGGGGGTCGCGGAGAAGGTGTGGGCGACGGTGCCCGCCGCCGAGCTGTACGCGGCGACGGGGCTTCAGTACGCCCCGTTCAACACCCTCTACCAGCTCCACGCGGCCCGCTCCACGGCACAGTTCGCCCAGGCACGGCGCCTGCTGCTCATCCCCGACCTGCTGACGTACTGGCTGACCGGCGAGCAGGGCACCGAACTCACCAACGCCTCCACCACCCAGCTGATCGACCCCCGGACCCGCGACTGGTCGTACGACGTCGCCGCCCGGCTGGACGTCGACCTGGAGCTGTTCGCACCGCTGCGGCGGCCGGGCGACCCGGCCGGGCTGCTGCGGCCGGAGGTGCTGGAGGAGACGGGGCTGACCGGGCCCGTGCCGGTGACGACGGTCGGCTCTCACGACACCGCCTCGGCGGTGGCCGCCGTACCCGCGAGCGGTGAGCGCTTCGCGTACATCTGCACCGGCACCTGGTCCCTGGCCGGACTGGAGCTGACGGCACCGGTGCTCACGGAGGAGAGCCGGGCCGCCAACTTCACCAACGAGCTCGGGCTGGACGGCACCGTCCGCTATCTGCGCAACATCATGGGACTGTGGCTGCTGCAGGAGTGCGTACGCGCCTGGGGAGACCCCGATCTCGGGCCGCTGCTGCGCGAGGCGTCCCTGGTGCCGGCGCTGCGGTCGGTCGTGGACGCGGGCGACGCCGCGTTCCTCGCGCCCGGCCGGATGCCGCAGCGGATCGCCGAGGCCTGCCGGGTGTCGGGGCAACCGGTGCCGGCGAGTCCGGCCGAGATCACCCGGTGCATCCTCGACTCCCTCGCGCTCGCCCACCGCCGGGCGGTCGAGGACGCCCAGCGGCTCGCCGGCCACCCCGTCGACGTCGTCCACGTCGTCGGCGGCGGCACCCGCAACGCGCTGCTGTGCCAGCTCACCGCCGACGCCTGCGGACTGCCCGTGGTGGCCGGCCCCACCGAGGCGGCGGCCCTCGGCAACGTGCTGGTGCAGGCGCGGGCGCACGGGCTCGTCGGGGACCTGTCCGACGCCCGGCGGCTCCTGGTCGCGACCCAGCCGCTGACCCGCTACGAACCGCGCGGCGACACCGCCCGCTGGCGCGAGGCGGCGGCCCGGCTCGCCACGCGGTGAGCCGGGGTCTCCCCCCGGCCCCTTCCGACCACTACTCTGCACTCGTCCGATGACCCACTCCGAGGAGCTGCGATGCGTGTCGCCCTGTTCCTGACCTGTGTCAACGACACGCTCTATCCGGACACCGGTCGTGCCGTGGTGAAGCTGCTGACCAGGCTGGGTGTCGAGGTCGACTTCCCGATGGCGCAGACCTGCTGCGGGCAGGCGCACTACAACACCGGCTACCGCCATGAGGCCGAACCGCTCGCCCGGCATTTCTCCGATGTCTTCGGCAAGTACGAGGCGATCGTGACGCCCTCCGGGTCGTGCGGGGCGATGGTGCGGGAGCTGTATCCGCGCATGGGCGAGCGGGCGCGCGCCGAGGGACGCGGGGACGCGCTCGCGGCCGTGCTGGCGCCGGTGGTGCCCAAGACGTACGAGCTGACGGAGTTCCTGGTGGACGTGCTGGGGGTGACGGACGTCGGGGCGTACTACCCGCACAAGGTGACGTACCACCCCACCTGCCACGGGCTGCGCGCACTGGGGCTCGGGGACCGGCCGCGGCGGCTGCTGCGAGCCGTTAAGGGGCTGGAGTTGGTGGAGTTGCCGGGGGCGGACGAGTGCTGCGGCTTCGGCGGGACGTTCGCCGTGAAGAACGCCGACGTCTCGGCGGCGATGGGCGCCGACAAGGTCCGCAACGCCGAGTCGACGGGCGCGGAGGTGCTGTGCGCGGCCGACAACTCCTGCCTGATGCACATCGGCGGGACCATGACCCGGCTGGAGGCGGGCATGCGGCCGGTGCACATCGCGGAGATCCTGGCGAGCACGGAGGAGGACCCGGCCGTATGAGCGGGACGTATCTGGGAATGCCTGCCTTTCCCGAGGCCGCGCGGGAGGCGGTCGGCAACGAGACCCTGCGCGGCAACCTCCGCCACGCCACCCACACCATCCGCGCCAAGCGGGCGAAGGCGGTGGCGGAGGTGTCCGACTGGGCGGCGCTCCGGGAAGCCGGAAAGCGGATCAAGGACCATACGCTCCGTCATCTGGACCGTTATCTCGTCCAGTTGGAGGAGTCGGTGACGGCGGCCGGCGGCGTCGTCCACTGGGCCGCCGATGCCGACGAGGCGAACCGGATCGTCGCCGGACTCGTCAAGGCCACCGGCGAGTCGGAGGTCGTCAAGGTCAAGTCGATGGCCACCCAGGAGATCGGGCTCAACGAGGCACTGGAAGCGGAGGGCATCCGCGCCTACGAGACCGATCTCGCCGAGCTGATCGTGCAGTTGGGCAAGGACCGCCCCTCGCACATCCTGGTGCCGGCCATCCACCGCAACCGGGGCGAGATCCGGGACATCTTCCGCTCCGAGATGAAGGAGTGGGGCCGCCCGGCCCCGGAGGGCCTGACCGACACACCCGCCGAACTCGCCGAGGCGGCCCGGCTGCACCTGCGGGAGAAGTTCCTGCGGGCGAGGGTCGGCATCTCCGGCGCCAACTTCATGGTCGCCGAGACCGGCACGCTCGTCGTCGTCGAGTCCGAGGGAAACGGCCGGATGTGCCTGACCCTGCCCGAGACGCTGATCTCGGTGGTCGGCATCGAGAAGATCGTGCCGACCTGGCGGGACCTGGAGGTGTTCCTGCAGACGCTGCCCCGCTCCTCTACGGCGGAGCGGATGAACCCGTACACGTCGACGTGGACCGGGACGACCGACGGCGACGGGCCGCGCACCTTCCACCTGGTCCTCCTCGACAACGGCCGCACCGACACCCTCGCCGACGAGGTCGGCCGTCAGGCCCTGCGGTGCATCCGCTGCTCCGCCTGCCTCAACGTCTGCCCGGTGTACGAGCGGGCGGGCGGCCACGCCTACGGCTCGGTCTATCCCGGTCCCATCGGCGCGATCCTCAGCCCTCAGCTCCGGGGTACGGCGAGCGAGATCGACGCCTCACTGCCCTACGCGTCCTCACTGTGCGGCGCGTGCTACGAGGTGTGTCCGGTGGCCATCGACATCCCCGAGGTGCTGGTGCACCTGCGGGAACGGGTCGCGCAAGGAGGCACGGCGACCCGGGCGGGCAACAAGGTCCTGCTCAAGCCCGCCAAGGGGCACGCCGCCGAGCGGGCGGCGATGCGCGCGGCCCGCTGGGCGTTCGCCCACCCGGGCGCCCTGCGGGCCGGTCAGCGGCTCACCTCGCGCACCCGCCGGCTCCACCCGCGTACGCTGCCCGGCCCGGGCCGGGCGTGGAGCGGGACACGGGACCTGCCCGCCGTACCGGCGGAGCCGTTCCGTGACTGGTGGCAGCGCACGCACGGTGGAAAGGACGGCGCGAAGTGAGCAGCAGGGACCGGATCCTGGGGCGGGTGCGCCGCGCGCTCGTCGACGTCCCGCGGGACGACAGGCCGTACGAGCAGGCCGTCGGGCGCGGCTATCTGCGCGAGCACGGCGACCGGAGCGTGCCGGAGACCGTGGAACTGCTGGCCGAGAACCTGGCCGACTACCGGGCGGTCGTGCACCGTTGCGCGGCCGGTGAACTGGCGGCCATGATCGGCCGGTTGCTCACCGAGCGGGGCTCGAGGACCGTGCTGGTCCCGGCCGGGATCGACGCGCACTGGCTGGACGGCACCGACATGGAGCGGCTCGCGGACCGCGCCGAGAGCACACCGCACGAGCTGGACCGGGTCGACAGCGTGGTCACCGGTTGTGCGGTCGCCGTCGCCGAGACCGGCACGATCGTCCTGGACGGCGCCCCCGACCAGGGCCGCCGCCGCATCACCCTGATCCCCGACCACCACATCTGCGTCGTCCGGGTGCCCGACCAGGTGGTCTCCTCCGTCCCCGAGGCCCTCGAACGCCTCGACCCCGCCCGCCCGTTGACGTGGATCTCCGGACCGTCGGCGACCAGCGACATCGAACTGGACCGGGTGGAGGGCGTACACGGGCCGCGGACACTGGAGGTCGTGCTGGTCGGCCAGTGACCCGGGGCGGCCGGCGATCGCGTCGGAACCACGTGACAGCGGCGCTGAACAAGCGCTTAGATAGTCCCCTGGTTCCGCGACACCGACCGCACCGGAGGCCCCGTTGTTCACATCCGTCGACGACGTCGCCGCCCGCCTCGCCGAGACCGGCTACCTCGCCTCGCCCGCCGTCGCCACGACCGTGTTCCTCGCCGACCGGCTGGGCAAGCCCCTGCTGGTCGAGGGGCCCGCCGGGGTCGGCAAGACCGAGCTGGCGAAGGCCGTCGCGCAGGTGGCGGGGGCCCGGCTGGTGCGGTTGCAGTGCTACGAGGGCGTCGACGAGTCGCGGGCGCTGTACGAGTGGAACCACGCCAAACAGCTGCTGCGCATCAGCGCGGGCCGCGACGAGTCCTGGGACGAGACGCGCACGGACATCTTCAGCGAGGAGTTCCTGCTGCCCCGCCCGCTGCTGACGGCCATCCGCGGCGACGAGCCCAAGGTGCTGCTGATCGACGAGACCGACAAGGCCGACGTCGAGGTGGAGGGGCTGCTGCTGGAGGTGCTCAGCGACTTCCAGGTGACCGTGCCGGAGCTGGGCACGGTCACGGCGACCCGGCGTCCCTTCGTCGTGCTCACCTCCAACGCCAGCCGGGAGCTGTCCGAGGCGCTGCGCCGCCGCTGCCTGTTCCTGCACATCGGCTTCCCCGAGGAGGAGCTGGAGCGGCGCATCGTACGGCTGAAGGTGCCGGGGCTCGACGAGGCGCTGGCCGAGTCGGTGGTGCGGGTGATCGGCGCGCTGCGTGCGATGGACCTGCGCAAGGCGCCCTCCGTGGCGGAGACCGTCGACTGGGCGCGCACGCTGCTGGCGCTGGGTGCCGGGACGCTGGACGAGACCGTGGTGAGGGAGAGCCTGGGTGTGGTCCTCAAACACCAGGAGGACATCCTGAAGGCCGCCGCCAAGCTCGACCTGGACGCCCTGTGAGCACCCTCGCGGGGGTCGCGGACCGGCTGACCGGCCTGGTGACCGGTCTGCGCGCGCACGGCCTGCGGATCGGCACCGGCGAGGCCGTGGACGCGGCCCGCGCGGTGGAGGCCCTGGGACTCACGGACCGGGAACGGCTGCGCGAGGGGCTGGCGGCGGCACTGCTGCACGGCGCGGGGCAGCGGGCGGTGTTCGACCCGGTCTTCGACCTGTACTTCCCGCGCGGCGTCGGCGGGCCCGACACGGTGGCGCCCGCCGACCGCGACGACCTGCGCGAGAGACTCGCGGAGGCTCTCGCCACGGACGACCGCGCGGCCATGGCCCGGCTGGCCGCCGAGGCCGTCGACGCGCTGGGCGGTTACGGGAGTTCGCCGGAGTCGGACGGCTGGTCGGCGTACCAGACCCTCGACCGGCTGCGCCCGCAGACCCTGCTGGCCCGGGTACGGGCGGGCGTCCGCGGGCGGGACGGGCGGGCGGGCTTCACCGACCGGTTGCTGGACGACGAGATCCGCCGCCGTATCGACGCCTTCCGCACCCTCGTCGCGGCCGAGGCGCGGCGCCGGGTCGCCGAGCGGCGCGGCCGGGAGCTGATCGCCCGGCGGGCGGTGGCACCGACCGCCGACCGGGTGGACTTCCTGTTCGCGGGCCGGGACCAGCTGGCCGAGCTGCGCCGGACCGTGCGACCGCTGGCCCGCAAGCTGGCCACCCGGCTGGCCGCGCGCCGCCGCAGGGCCGCGCGCGGCACGATCGACCTGCGCCGGACCGTGCGTGGCTCGCTGTCGACGGGTGGTGTGCCGATGCGGCCGGTGCTGCGTCGGCGTCGTCCGGCCCGGCCGGAACTGGTCCTGCTGTGCGATGTCTCGGGCTCGGTGTCGGGTTTCTCGGACTTCACGATGCTGCTGGTGCAGGCGCTGCACGACCAGTTCGGCAAGGTGCGGGTGTTCGCCTTCGTCAACCGGCTCGACGAGGTGACGGGGCTGATCGAGCACGGCGCCGCCGACCCGGAGGGCCTCGGGGCCCGCATCCGCGACGAGGCCGTGCTCACCGGCTGGCACGAGAGCAGTGACTACGGGGTGGCGCTCGGCGAGTTCGCGGAGCGGTACGGCGACGCGGTCGGCCCGCGCACCACCGTGTTCGTCCTCGGTGACGCCCGGACCAACATGAGCGACCCCAACCTGGCCGCGGTCCGTCACATCGCCGGACGGGCCCGCCGGCTGTACTGGCTGAACCCCGAACCTCGCACGCAGTGGGGCACGGGCGACTCGGCCGCGCCCGTCTACGCGGAACTGGCCGAGATGCACGAGTGCCGCACGGCCCGGCAGCTCAGCGCCCTGATCGGGCGGCTGCTGCCGGTGTGAGGCCGCGCCCGCGCCCGCTACGTCCCCTCGGCCTTCGCGTACTCCTGGGCCATCTGTCCGGCGAAGTCGTACACGACGCACGGTTCGTCACCGACCACCCAGGCGTCGTGGCCGGGCGGGCACACGAAGACGTCGCCGGGGCCGACCTCCGACTCGCCGCCCTCGTCCTCCATCCGGAGATGCATCCGGCCCTTCACCACGTAGCCGTTGTGGTGGACCTGGCAGGTGCCGGTGCCCGCGATCGGTCCCACGGACTCCGACCAGCGCCAGCCCGGTTCGAAGGTGGCCACGGCGAAGTCGAGCCCTGTGAGGTGGACGGCTTCGAGGTGGCCGCGGGGGAAGTCGCGCCGTTCGTCGGGCTTTTCGACCGTCTTCACTTCCAGCATGGTCATGACGGTGTGCTCCCTTCCGGCCGCTCACCACGGCCGGGGCCGGCCTGTCGGCGCCCGGCGACCACGGCGGCACCGGATCCGCCCGCACCGACCGGACCCCACCACTCCATCGTCGGCCCGGCGACCGGGCACCGCCATTCGGGTGATCCCGGCAAGCGGCGGTCGCGGGTGAGCCCGGCCGTGCGTGAGGTCCGGCGGGTCCGGCCGCGCGTCGGTCGTGGCGGGTCCGGCCGCGCGTCAGTCGTGGCGGGTCCGGCCGCGCGTCAGTCCTGGCGAGTCCGGCCGCGCCTCAGTCCCGGTCGTCCCCGGGCGTGGCGGACCTGGACCTGGCGAGGTAGTTGTAGGCGGACGCACGGGAGATCCCGAGCCGCCCGGCGACCTGTTCGACCGCCCGGCGGACCGCGAACACACCTCGTTCGTCGAGGCTGCGGAACAGTTCCAGGCGCTGCGCCCGGTCGAGCTGCGACCAGCTCGCGGTCTGCCGCAGCTGGTGGGCGTCGACGATGGCGTCGACCACCGCGTCGATGTCGTCGCCGAAGGCGGTGGTCGGCGGCTCGGCGGTGTCCGTGCCGGTCCCGGCGAGGGAACCCAGCAGGGCGTGCGCCTGGGTCAGCGCGGTGACGTCGAGGTTGACGCACAGGGCACCGAACACCGCACCGCCGGAATCCCTGAGCGGCATCGTCGAGGACTTCACCAGCTTCCCGGCCGGTGTACGGGTGAGGTAGTTCAGCTCGTCGGCCGCCGTGTCACCGCGGGCGACCATACGCATGCCGATCTCGCTCATCGCCCCGCCCACGGTGCGGCCGGTCACCTCCCCGGCGAGGGCGACCACCGACTTCTCCGGCCGCCGGTAGTCGTGCAGGACCACTTCGCACAGCGGCCCGAAGGTCGCCACCAGCCCGTCGACGACCGGGCCCAGCGCGGCGAGGATCGCGTCCCGCTCGGCCTCCGGGGGGAGCTCGTCGGCCATCGGGGACTCCTTCGCTCGGCGGTGCTGTCGAGACTACCCGTCCAGGTCGTGTACGGGGAGTCCAGCCCCGGGTGCCGTGGAGGTGCCCACGCGGCCGGCCTCGCCCGCGTGCCGCCGGACCGCGTACACCGCGTAGGCGTAGGCCGCGTCCAGGACGAGACAGGCCACGTAGAAGTAGTGCATCAGCGCGGTCTCGTGGCGCGGCACCGCGTCGGGGTCGGTGAGCAGGGTCAGCGACGCGCAGCCGGTGCCCGCGAGCTTGGTCAGCGCGATGCCGAGGGACTGGCCGCGGATGCCCCGGCGGGCGGCGAGCATCCCCAGGAACATGGCCGACATCGCCACGTTGCTGCCGAACGCGGTCATGGCTCCCTCACCGTTGTCGAACTGCTCGGAGGCGAAGTCCATGCCCGGGTAGGCGAGCAGCAGCACGGCGACCAGCGCCGGCAGGAACAACCGCTCGGGCAGATGGGGGAACTCGGTGCGGCCGAAGCGGACGACGGTGTAGGCGATGGCGAGGTCGAAGCAGAACCACACGATGTTGATCACTTGCATGGGTCCGGCCGGTGGTCGCACGAACGCGAACATGAACTCCCAGCTGATGTTGGTCGCGAACGCCACGACCGGCATGCCGAAGGTCCGGTCCCGTAACCCCGTGCGGATGATCAGCACGTAGGCGGCCGCCCAGAAGACACCCGTGCCGAGCAGAAACGCCGTGTGCAGTGCCTGCATGCCGACCCTCCGTCAAGTGACCGGTGCGGTAAGTGCCGACGACCACTCTGACACGGCCCGCCTTGGCGCGAGGTCCCCTGCAGTACGCCGCCGCCTACGGCAGGTACCGCACCTCGGGGAAGGCCCGCGACGGCCCGTCGAGCAGGTGGCCCCGGTGGTGTCGCAGGTACCGGTCGAAGAAGGCGAGCGGGTAGGCCTGCTGGATCTTCACGGCCCTGGCCGGGTCGAGGGTGCCGATCCAGTCCTTCAGCTGTTCGTCGCTCATGCCGACGAGCTTCGCCATCTGCGGCATGAGCATCTGGGTGTCGCCGTAGGACTGGTGGATCGCGCCGTCGGCCCGGACCTCGAGCCGCCAGCCCTTCAGATGGGACCAGAACACGGTCACGTTCGGGTCCTGGGGACGGGCGAACTCGGCGGTCATCATCATGAACGGCCGGTCCAGGTCGGTGGTGATCGTGGGCTGCGGTCCGGGCTGCATCGGCCCGTCCAGGCTCAGCCCGGCCCGCACGCGGCGGTCCGTCAGCATCACGCAGGCGGTGGCCGTACCGCCCTTCGACCAGCCGAACATGCCGATGCGCGACATGTCGAGGGCCTCGCACAGGCCGTCCGGCAGCGGGCGGCTCCCGGCGTCCGGGTTGTGTCCGGCGGCGAGTTGCTCGACGCAGTCGAGGACGAAACGGATGTCCGTGGCGTAGTCCACCGCGTACAGCGCGTGCCGGCCGTCCCTGATCGGGGTGACGATCCGGCCGTCGGGCAGTTGGCTGTACGCGTCGTCGATGTGGTCCACCGTCACCACTGCGTAGCCGTGACTGGCGAGTTCCTGCACGATGACGGTGTGGTCGGAGCGGTGGCTGCCCGCGCCGTGCGAGTACACGACCACCGGCAGGCCCCGTCCCGTGCGGTGCGCCGGGGCGCCCTCGTGGCCGGCCGTCAGCGGCGCCGCGGCGGCGTCGGGCGGGAAGTCGGCCGAGGCGAGCAGTTCCCGCAGCACGCCGGCGGGCATCCACGGCACGCGCGCGTACCGGTCGGCGTCGCCGCGGGCCGGGTACCAGACGCTCGCCATGAGCTGGCGGTGGTTGCCGGGGCCGGCATCGGGGTCGGGGCGGGAGGTGTCGACGAGGTGCAGCTCCACCGTGCCCACGGGGTACGGGCCGGTGGGCTCCGGCAACGTGAGCCGCGCCGGGGCCGAACCGGTCGTGGCCTGCGGGCCGCCCCGGACCGCGGGGGCGGCCCAGGCGGAGCCCGCGGCGGCGAGCGGCACGACGGCCCCGGCGGCGAACGCGGCGCCCAGCATGCGGCGGCGCGTCATCCGGTCCCGGCTTGTGAACGGCGTGGTGGTCACGGGCCCTCCCAGGGCTGTCGTTGATCCTCGGACGCGACACGGAAGCCTCGTCCGGCGGTCCGTGAGCGTGGACGGAACGCTGTCACGCCCTCCCTTCGGGCAGCATCCGCCCACCGGTTGCTCGTTCGGGCGGGCATGGGCCCACGGATTGACATCCCCGGGACGAGCCGCTCGGCGGCACGGTCCGCGCGGGAGTCGAGACCTCGACGAGGTGACCCCCACGCCTCGTCCGGCAGGGCGTTGATCCGGTGTAGCGTGTGATCCCATTCGCCGGGTCGACAGGGGAGGCGGGCTTGACGTCAGCGGAACGTGAGCGTCCCGCCTTATGGGCCGACCCCGCCTACCGCGTCTTCCTGGCCGTCCAGACCCTGTCGGCCCTCGGTGACTCCTTCTCCTACGTGGCGATCCCGCTGCTGGTGCTGCACACCACCGGCTCGGTGGTGCAGATGGGCGCCGTCACCGCGCTCGCCGGCGTCGCCTCCGTCCTCTCCGGGCTGTTCGCGGGTGTGATCGCCGACCGGGTCGACCGCGGACGGCTGCTGGTGGCCGCCGACACGGCGCGGTGTCTCCTCTTCGTGCTCCTGCCGCTGGTGTGGATGTTCACCACCCCGGTGTGGCTGATCTACGTGGTCGTGCCGGTCGCCGAGGTCTTCTCGATGCTCTTCCAGGTGACCTACGTGACCGTGGTGCCCGCGCTGGTGCCGGCGGAGGAGATCACCCGGGCCAACGGCCATCTCTACGCGAGCGCCGCCGTCGCCGGGGCGATCGGCCCGGCGCTCGCCGGTCTGGTCGCCTCGGCGGCCGGTCCCACCGCGGCCATCGGCATCGACGCCGCGACGTTCGCGGTGTCCGCGCTCGGCATCCGGTTCGTCCGGTTCGGCGGCACGGCCCGGCCGCCGGCCGCCGAACGCGGGCGCGTCCGCGGGGAGTTCATGACGGGTGTCCGCTTCCTGTGGGCGCATCCGGTGCTGCGCCCGCTGACCGTCCTGCTGACCCTGCTGACCTTCCTCACGTCCGGTCTGCCGGACCTCGTGGTGTACCTGGTCAAGCACGAGCTCGGCCGCCCGGACGCGACGGTCGGCTATGTCCTCGCGGTCGGTACCCTCGGCACGTTCGCCGCCGCGTCCGTGGTCTCCCGGTTGCGCGGCCGCCTGGGCTTCGGGGTGTCCTGGATCTGCGCCTTCTCCGTCGCGGGCCTCGCCGTGGCCTGTCTGGGCGTGTCCCGGACCGTCCCGGTGGTCGCGGCGCTGGTGGCGGTCCATCTGCTGTGCACGGGCATCGCCGGCATCTGCTCGATGTCGCTGCGCCAGGAGGTCACCCCCGGGCATCTGCTGGGCCGGGTCACCTCGTCGTTCTGGACCGTCCAATCGGCTCTGGGCCCGCTGGGCGCGGCCGCCACCACCGCGGCCGCGGCCGGTCTGGGCGTCACCACGGTCTGTCTGTTCACCGGCGTCGCCGTCCTGCTGGTGGCGCTGACCGGATCGGTGACCGGCATCCTGCGCCCGGATACCGGCGGGCCCCGGCTGGAGGAGACGGCATGAGAGCCGCGGCGCCGCCGTCGGCGTCCACCGGGGCGCTCCCCCACCGGGGGAACGTGCCCGGCCGGCAGGCGTCCGGTGACTGCGGGGGCCGCGGGACGAGTTGTCGGCAGTGACCGCAGCCGGCGCGCAGCCCGCGCCGTAGGCCGACGTCTGCCGCACGTCCCCCGGCGGACCGCCGCACGCCCCGTGCCCGCACACGCGCCGCCGGGTCGAGGAGCCTGCCGCCCGGTCCCGCGGCCGTCGCGGGCCCGGCTCGACGCGCGAGCCGATCGGGCGGGCGGCCTCCCCCGCACCGGTCCCGTACGGCGGCTGCCCGCACGATCCGGCGGCCGGACCGGACCGGCGCGTGTGCGAGCACCGCGAACCGTATGTCGTACGAGACCGGCACGACGCCGGCCACGGGTCGGCCGGTCGTGGCGCGCAGGCCCCGGCGAGCGCTTCAGCTCGACTCGCGCACCACGAGCCGGCACGGCACCGTGTGGATGCCCGGTTCCGGCGCGGCGTCGATGGCCTGGAGCAGCCGCAGGGCGGCGATGCGGCCGATCTCGGTCAGGTTCATGTCGATCGTGGTGAGCGGCGGACGGCAGGCCAGCGCCATGGTGTCCCAGTTGTCGTAGCCGACCACGGCGATGTCTCCCGGTACGTCCCTGCCCCGCTCGCGCAGCGTGTCGGCCACACCCCGGGCGATCTGGTCGTTGCCGCAGAAGAAGGCGTCCGTGTCGGGGGCGGTGCGCAGCACGGCGTCGGCGGCCCGCCGGCCCCAGGCCTCGCTCCACTCGCCGTAGTGCACCCGGCCGGTGGCCGGGCCGAGTTGGGCGGCCTCCAGATGCTCGACGGCATGCCGGGCGCGGTCGCGGGCGGCCTGGTGGTGCTCGGGGCCGGTGACATGGGCGATGCGGGTGCGGCCGGTGGCCAGCAGATGTTCGACCGCCAGGTGGGCGCCTCCCCGGTCGTCGGTGACGACCGAGGTGTCGGCGGGGTCGGTGGACGGGGCGAGCGCGTAGACCACGGGGATCGAGGGGTCGAGCCCGGTGAGCGGCGGACGCGGGTCCGTGCGGCGGCCGGCCACGATGATGCCGTCCACCCGGCGGTCGGTCAGAGTGGCCAGGTGATGCTGTTCCCGGATGGCGTCACCCCGGGTGTCGCACAGCAGTACGGAGATCTTCCCGGCGCCCAGCGCGTCCTCGGCACCCAGCAGCACGGGGGTGCTGAACCGGCCTATGCCGTCCGTCGTCATCAGGCCCACCGTCCAGCTGCGCCCGCTGTGCAGGCTCTGCGCGTGCTGGTTGGGCCGGAAGCCGAGCGCCTCCACCGCGTCCAGCACCCGTTGCCTGGTCTCGGGACGCATCCGGCCGCCGCCGTTGAGCGCCTTCGAGGCCGTGCCCACACTGACGCCCGCCAGCGCGGCCACGTCGGCGAGCCGGGCCCGGCCGGTGAGGGGGGAGCCTGGAGCAGAGGTCACGGGCAAACCTTTTCCTCGGAGACGGCGACGCCTGCCATGGTGACAGCCTGCGAGCCGCGCTGCCAAGCGGCTGGGCAAACGGAAAAATCTGTTGCCGCTCCTCTTGACCGGACTTCCGCTCTGCCCTCTACTTTCACGACGAGAAAACGGTTGCCCAAATCCTTTCCGTCCCACCGCCGGACGACCGTCCCGTACCCCGGAAGCGCACCCCCGGGACACCGGACCTCGCCACCGCCACCACACCGGAGAGCCATGCCCCGCACACCCTCCGCCCCGTCCTCCCCCGCCGGCCCGGTCCGTCCCGGCCCGGACGCACGTGCCGCACTGCGCCCCGCGGCCGCCCGCATCGACGCCGGCTTCTGGCACGCTCGGCGTGAGACCAACGCCCGGGTGTCCCTCCCCCAGGGCCCTGGCCTGCTGGAGTCCGCCGGGAACCTGCACAACCTGCGGCTGGCGGCGGGCACGGCCCAGGGCGAGTTCCAGGGCGCCTACCCGTTCGTGGATACGGACGTCTACAAGTGGCTGGAGGCGGCGGCCTGGCAGCTGGCCGAAGGCGGCCCGGCGGAGCTGGCGGCCGAGGTGGAGCGGATCGTCTCCCTGATCGCCGCGGCCCAGCAGCCGGACGGCTACCTCAACACCTGGTTCCAGCTGGTCAAGGGCGGCGAGCGCTACCAGGACCTGCGCTGGGGCCATGAGCTGTACTGCGCGGGCCATCTCATCCAGGCGGCGGTGGCCCACCACAGGACCACCGGCCGCCCCGAACTGCTCGAAGTGGCAAGGAAGTTCGCCGACCACATCGACTCCGTCTTCGGTCCGCCCGGCAGCGGCAGGCCGATCGACGGCATCGACGGCCACCCCGAGGTGGAGACCGCCCTGGTCGAGCTGTACCGGGAGACCGGCGAGCGCCGCTACCTGGACCTGGCCGGCTACTTCGTCGACCGCCACGGCCACGGCCTGCTCGGCGGCGAGGCCTACTGCCAGGACCGCGTCCCGCTGCGCGAGGCGACGAACGTCGAGGGGCACGCCGTACGGCAGTTGTATCTGCTCGCCGCTGCGGCCGACCTGGCCACCGAGACCGGCGAGCCCGAACTGCGCGCCGCGAACGAACGGTTGTGGCAGGCCATGACCTCCACCAAGACCCATCTCACCGGCGGACTCGGCGCCCACCACGACCAGGAGGACTTCGGCGACCCGTACGAACTGCCCAACGAGCGCGCCTACTGCGAGACCTGTGCGGCGATCGCCTCGGTGCAGTGGAGCTGGCGCATGGCACTGCTGACCGGCGAGGCCCGCTACAGCGACCTGATCGAGCGCACCCTCTACAACGGCTTCCTGGCCGGTGTCTCGCTGGACGGCGAGCGCTGGCTGTACGTCAACCCGCTCCAGGTCCGGGACGGCCACACCGACCCCGGCGGCGACCAGTCGGCCCGCCGCACCCGCTGGTTCCGCTGCGCCTGCTGTCCGCCCAACGTCATGCGGCTGCTGGCCTCCCTCGAGCACTACCTGGCCAGCGGCGACGGCGGCGGCCTGCAGATCCACCAGTACGTCGACGGCGACTACGCCACCGACGGCATCACCGTCCGCTGCGAGACCGACTACCCCTGGCAGGGCACCGTCGCCCTCGTCGTCGAGGAGACCCCCGCCGACCGCCCCTGGACGCTCTCCCTGCGCATCCCCCGGTGGTGCCGTGAGTACCGGGTGCGCTGCGGGGAGGAGACGCACGACTCCCCCGTGACCGACGGCTGGCTGCGGCTGACCCGTACCTGGTCCCTCGGTGACCAGGTCGTCCTCGAACTCGGCCTGGAGCCCCGGCTGACGACCGCCGACCCCCGGGTGGACGCCGTACGCGGCTGCGTGGCCATCGAACGGGGACCGCTGGTGTACTGCCTGGAGCAGGCCGACCACCCCGGCGGCGGACTGGACGACATCGTCATCGACACCACCCGCCCGCTCGCCGTGAAGCATCGCCCGGACCTGCTCGGTGGCGTCACGACCGTCGTCGCGGGCGGCCGGCGGCGGAACGTCCCCGACCCGGGCTGGTGGCCGTACGCCACCGCCGGCGGCTCCCCCGCGGCGGACGGCGAACCCGTCGAACTGACAGCCATCCCCTACTACGCCTGGGCCAACCGCGAAGACGGCAGCATGCGCGTCTGGCTGCCCACCTCCTGAACAACCCGCCTACGACAACGAGGTCAGCCCCGTGACACCCACCCGCCGCACCCTCCTGGCCGCGACAGCCGCCGTCAGCGCCCTCGCCTCCCTCACCGCCTGCGGAGGCGGCTCCGACAACTCGGGCTCCTCGAAGGCGTCCGGGGGGACGTACACCTTCTGGGACCCGTACCCGCAGTTCGACGCCTCCTCGCCGTGGGGCAGGCTCGTCAGCCAGTGCGGCACGAAGGCCGGGGTGACCGTCAAGCGCACCGCGTACGACACCACCGACCTCGGCAACAAGGCGCTGCTCGCGGCCCAGCAGGGCAACGCGCCCGACGTGATGCTCGTGGACAACCCGGTCGTCTCGACGCTCGTCGAAGCGGGGATCCTCAACAAGACGAGCGACATCGGGCTCGACACCGCCTCGATCCAGAAGAACATCATCGGGGCGGGCACCATCGCGGGCGCCTCCTACGGCGTCCCGATCGGCGCCAACACCCTCGCCCTCTACTACAACAAGAAGGTGCTGTCGGCGGCCAAGGTCGATCCGGCCTCGATCAAGGACTGGAACTCGCTGACCGCGGCCCTGAGGAAGGTGAAGGCGGCCGGGAAGAAGGGCATCACCTTCTCCGCGATCAACACGGAGGAGGGCAGCTTCCAGTTCCTGCCGTGGTTCTGGGGTGCGGGTGGCGACCTCACGAAGCTCAACTCTCCGAACGGCGTGGCCGCGCTGTCCCTGTGGAAGGACTGGGTGGACAAGGGTTACGCGCCCAAGGACGTCCTGCAGAACACCCAGACCACCAGCTGGCAGGAGTTCGCCACCGGCACGTACGCGTTCGGCGAGAACGGCACCTGGCAGCTCGGCAACGCGGAGAAGGCCGGCTTCGGCTACGGCGTCATCAACATCCCCGCACGGGACGGCGGTTCGGCGCCGGTGCCGACGGGCGGCGAGTTCGTCACCGTGCCCGTGCAGAAGGACACCGGGCGCTACGGCACCAGCAAGAAGATCGTCGCCTGTCTCACCAGCGACACGAACCTCCTCGCGACCGACACGACGCTCACGTACGTGGCCCCCACGTCGACGGTCCAGGCCGAGCAGGTGAAGCAGCACCCCGAGCTCAAGCCGTGGGTGTCCGCCGTGGCCGCCGCCCGTGGCCGCACCAGCGGCGGTCTCGGATCGAAGTACCCCACCATCTCGCAGCCGATGTGGACCGCCGTCCAGTCGGCTCTGTCCGGCAGCAAGAGCCCCGGGTCCGCGCTGGACACGGCCCAGGCGAGCGCCGGGAAGGGCTGAGGCCGACATGACCGTCGCCCGAGTCGACCGCCCGCGCCGGGCGCCGGCCGAGGCGAGGACGAGTGGCGGCGACCCCCTGCTCCCGCGCCGGCGTCAGCGGCGCAGGAGCAGGCTCACCGCACTCGCCTTCACCGCCCCGCTGCTCGCCCACCTCGCCGCCTTCTACCTCTATCCGCTCTACCGCAACCTCGATCTGAGCCTGCGCGACTACACCGTCCGCTCGTTCGTCGCGGGCGACGCGCCGTTCTCCGGCTGGGACAACCTCCGGCACGTCCTGGACGACCCGACGTTCGGGCCGGCGATGCGGCACACCATGGTCTTCACCTTCGTGTCGATCGCCTTCCAGTACGTCATCGGGCTGGCGCTCGCGGTGTTCTTCAACCGGCACTTCCGGCTGTCGACGGTGCTCAGGGCGCTGTTCCTCATCCCGTGGCTGCTGCCGCTGATCGTGTCCGCGTCGACCTGGTCGTGGATGTTCAACAGCGAGTCGGGGGTGGTGAACTACTTCCTGCACTTCCTGGGCGTGGACCCGGTCGGCTGGCTCACCTCGCCGGACTGGGCGCTGACCTCGGTGATCGTCGCGAACATCTGGATCGGCATCCCGTTCAACCTGGTCATCCTGTACAGCGGGCTGCAGAACATCCCGGCCGAGCTCTACGAGGCGGCGTCGCTGGACGGGGCGAGCGCCTGGCAGCAGTTCCGCCGGATCACCTTCCCGCTGCTGCGCCCGGTGTCGGCGATCACGCTGCTGCTCGGGCTCGTCTACACCCTCAAGGTGTTCGACCTCATCTGGATCATGACGAAGGGCGGCCCGGGCGACGCCTCCTCGACCCTGGCGACCTGGTCCTACCAGCTCGGCTTCGGCACGCTGCTGCCCAAGTTCGGCCCGGGCGCGGCGGTCGGCAACATCCTCATCCTCATCGCCCTGTTCTTCGGTCTGCTCCACGTCCGCGTCCAGAGGAGGCAGGAAGCGTGAAGTCCATGGCCAAGGGCCGCGGTCACACCGTCGTCGGCCTGCTGCTCACCGCGCTGATGCTGTTCCCGGTGTACTGGATGCTGAACGTGTCCCTCACCCCCCAGCAGGACATGCGCAAGAGCCCGCCCGACCTGCTGCCGCTGCACCCCACCTTCGAGGGCTACAAGGCCGTCCTCGACGACCAGATGCCCTATCTCGGCACCAGCCTGCTCATCGGTCTGGGCACGGTCGCCCTCACTCTCGTCCTCGCGGCGCCGGCCGGTTACTCGCTGGCGAAACTCCGCCCGCGCGGCGGCGGTGTGCTGGGCCTCGCCCTGCTGATCGCGCAGATGATCCCCGGGATCGTCATGGCGATGGGTTTCTACGGCATCTTCCTGGACCTCGGTCTGCTCAACTCGTGGTGGGGGCTGATCATCGCGGACTCCACCATCGCGGTGCCGTTCGGCGTCATGATCTTCACGGCGTTCATGTCGGGCATCCCCGGCGAGCTGACCGCCGCGGCACTCATCGACGGCGCCGGGGCCTTCCGCACCTTCTGGTCGGTCGTCCTGCCGCTGAGCCGCAACGCCCTCGTCACCGTCTCGCTCTTCACGTTCCTGTGGGCCTGGTCCGACTTCGTCTTCGCCAACACCCTCGACGGCGGCGGCGACATGCGGCCGATCACCCTCGGCATCTACAAGTACATCGGCAACAACAACCAGGAGTGGAACGCGATCATGGCCACCGCCGTCGTCGCCTCCGTCCCCGCAGCGGTCCTGCTGGTCCTCGCACAGCGCTACGTGGCCGCGGGTGTGACCGCGGGCGCTGTGAAGGACTGAGTCCGTCACCTCCCTCTCCCCAGGAGACCCCCTCATGAGCCGCACCCTCGGACGCGCGCGCCTGACAGCCGCCGTCGGCACCGCCGCACTCGCCGCCGGCCTCAGCACCGCCGTCCCCGCCCACGCGTCCCCGGCATACTCGACCACTCTGGTGGTGAACGCCGACCAGACCCTCCGCCCGGTCACCCATGTCGCGACCGGCAGCCTCTACGGCCTCGCCGACGGCAGCACCCCCGCCGACAGCCTGGTCAGCCCGCTGAGACCGAACACCTTCGTGCAGATGGCCCCGGGCGGCTCCCAGTTGCCCAACGGCGAGCCCAAGCCGGCCGGTGACGCGCTCGTCGTGGCCGCCGAGGCGGCGCGCGCGGGCGCCAAGGTCGTCGTCCGCATGCCCGACTGGTACCCCAACTTCCCCTACAAGTGGGTGAGCTGGAGCGACTGGCTGTCGGCGGTCGACAAGCAGGTGGCGTCCGTGCAGTCGTCGGGCGCCACGAACATCGCCGCGTACGAGCTGTGGAACGAGCCCGACTGGACGTGGGACACGGCCGACGCGGGCACCTTCGACGCGGGGTGGGCGCGCACGTACAAAGAGGTCCGTGCCAAGGACGCCACGACTCCCGTCCAGGGGCCCAGTCACTCCTATTGGAACCAGTCCTGGATGAGCACGTTCCTCACGGACGCCAAGGCGAGCGGCACCGTCCCCGAGATCATCTCCTGGCACGAGCTGCAGGGCAGCAAGGACATCGCGGCGCACGTGTCGGCGTACCGCGCGCTGGAGTCGAGCCTCGGCATCAGCCCACGGCCCATCGCCATCGAGGAGTACGCCAAGCCCGCGGAGATGGGCGTGCCGGGAGCCCTCATCGGTTACGTCGCCAAGTTCGAGCGGGCCGGGGTGCACGACGCCGAGCTGGCGTTCTGGAACCACTACGGCACCCTCGGCGACACCCTGACCGACACCGGCGGCTCACCGAACGGCTCGTACTGGATGTACAAGTGGTACGGCGACATGTCGGGGAACATGGTCCCCACCACACCGCCGGCCCAGACGGGCATCGACGGCATCGCCTCCCGCAACAGCTCCGGCAACCAGATCAGCGTCATCACGGGCGGCTGCACCGGCTCCTGCGCGGTGACCGTCAACGGCCTGTCGTCGCTGTCGGCCTTCGGCAGCACGGTCCACGTGAAGCTGGAGTACACCCCGAACACCGGCCGTACCACGGCCTCCCCCGGCCCGATCACCGTCTCCGACGCCGACTACCCGGTCTCGAACGGCTCCGTCACCGTGCCGGTGACGATGAACGCCTCCGACGGCTACCACCTGGTGATCACCCCGAGCGGAACCGACACCTCACTCGCCGGCCGCTACCAGATCACCGACAAGAACAGCGGTCTGGCCCTCGACACCCTGAACGGGGGCACCGCCCAGGGCACCTCGGTGGTACAGGCCACGTCCACCACGGGCACCGACGAGAACTGGACGCTGGTGGCCGCCGGCTCCGGCCTGTACAAGATCGTCAACCAGAAGAGCGGACTGCTGCTCGGGATCGACGGCATGAGCACGAGCGACGGAGGCAAGGCCCTGGTCTGGGGGGACAACGGCACCGCCGACCACCTCTGGCAGGTCTTCCCGGACCGTGGCGGCTACTACAAGATCGCCAACTACAACAGCGGCCGGCTGCTGGGCGTGGACCAGATGAGCACCTCACCCGGTGCCCAGGTCCTGCAGTGGGCGGACAACGGCACCGCCGACCACCTGTGGAAGCTGACGGCGCGCTGACGCCGGCCCGATCGGGGTTCCCGTGCCTGATGTCGGCAGGCACGGGAACCCCGCCCACGCGAACCTGCGCACACCGCGGGCGGCCGGGCGCGTACCGGCTCACCCAGCGGATCGGCCCCCGACGCCCGGTGGGACACCTTCCGTCCCGTCCTCGACACCGTCCGCGACGGATTCACCACGACCGGCTGACCGCTCGGCACGGGGCACTGCCGACCGCTAGGTTGGCGGTCATGAGCAACCTTGACCGCGCGCCCGTACCGAGCGTGTGCGGCGGCCGCGGCTTCGTCGTCGCCGAGCCCGTCCGCGAACTGCTGAGTCCCCGGCATGTCAAGCTCGGCGAATCGACCGAGGTACGCCGGCTGCTGCCGAACCTGGGCCGGCGCATGATCGGCGCCTGGGCGTTCGTCGACCACTACGGCCCGGACGACATCGCCGACGAACCCGGCATGCAGGTACCGCCACACCCCCACATGGGACTGCAGACGGTCAGCTGGCTGCACGAGGGCGAGGTGCTGCACCGCGACTCGACCGGCAGCCTGCAGACCATCAGGCCGAAGGAGCTCGGGCTGATGACCTCGGGCCGGGCGATCAGCCACTCCGAGGAGAGCCCGAGGTCGCACGCCCGCTTCCTGCACGGCGCCCAGCTCTGGGTCGCGCTGCCCGACACACACCGCCACACCGAGCCGATGTTCGAGCACCACCCGGCGCTGCCCACGGTCACCGCGCCGGGCCTGACGGCGACCGTCCTCCTCGGCGACCTGGACGGCTCGACCTCGCCCGGCACCGTGTACACGCCGATCGTGGGCGCCGACCTGGCGCTCACCCGGGGCGCCGACCTCCGGCTGCCCCTGGAAGCCGACTTCGAGTACGGCGTCCTGGCGATGTCCGGCGAGGTCCACGTCGACGGCGTTCCCGTACTGCCCGGCTCGATGCTGTACCTCGGCTGCGGGCGCACCGAACTGCCGCTGCGGGCGGAGTCGGACGCCGGGGTCATGCTGCTCGGGGGCGAGCCGTTCGCCGAGGAGCTCATCATGTGGTGGAACTTCGTGGGGCGTACGCAGGCGGAGATCGAGCAGGCGCGCGAGGACTGGATGAAGGGCACCCGTTTCGGCGAGGTGAAGGGGTACGACGGAGCGCCGCTGCGCGCGCCGGAACTGCCGGGCGTGCCCCTGAAGCCACGGGGGAGGGTGCGCTGACCTGGGGTATGCGCCCCTCGACCGTCGAAGCGCCACGCTCGTCGAGTGGCCGGTCTCCGGTGGCGTCGATCAGGACCGGCTACTCGTCACTCCGTGACAGCCCCTCCGGCACCTGCTGGCAGGGCGGTCAGCCGAACAGGCGTCGCTGGATCTCCCGCCGGTAGTCCTCCAGCGTCCGGTCGAGGTGTACGGCCGTGGCCTCCGCGGCCTCGTCGGGGTGGCCGTCGCGAATGGCCCGGTAGATCGCCTCGTGTTCCTCGACCGCGGCCGCGGTGCCCTCACCGAAGCTGTCATGGATACCGATCGCACTGGACTGACGCTGCAACCGGCGCGCATCACGCACCGCGCTGCCAAGGAAGGTGTTGTGCGAGGCCGCCGCCACCGCGGCATGGAAGTCGTCGTCGGCCTGATTGAAGACATCGACCTCACCATGGACATACCCGTGCCG
>NZ_JBSFIK010000003.1:0-164468 GCF_053597535.1 Streptomyces sp. NPDC001348
CCGGACGACACGGCGGCCACCGGCCGGACGACACGGCGGCCACCGGCCGGACGACGCGGCGGCCGCGGGACCCTCCGGTCCCGCGGCCGCCGTGGCCGTATTCGCTTGTTCAGTGCCGGGTGTGGCGGGTGCGCCACCAGACGCCTGCCACGACGAGCGCGACGCCCGCCGCGCCGACGATCAGTGGCACCGGGTGTCGCGTCCCCGACTGGACGAAGGTGCGCGCCTGGCGCGGCACGCGGTCCTCGACGGCGTGCCCGGCGTGGGCCGCCCTGTCCTGGGCGACATGCCCGGCGTGCCCCGCGCGCTCCTGCACGGTGTGCCCCGCCTTGAGGGCCTGCTCCTGCATGGTGTGGCCGGCCCTGGCCGCCCGTTCCTGCACGGTGTGTCCGGCCTGTGCGGCGGTGCTGCGCAGCTGCACGGTCATCGCGCCCGCCTTGTCCCTGAGGTCGGCGGCGCGGGCCCGGGCACGGCCCTTGACGTCCACCCTGGCGGCCAGTTCCTCGACGGTGCTGCCGAGCTGGCTTCTGGTGTGCTTGATCTGCTGCCGCAGCTCGTCGGGGCCCTTCGCGCCGCCCCCGCCGGGTCCGCTCCTGTTCGTCATCGGTGAGCCCTTTCCCTGATCTCGTCGACGTCCGCCTTGACGCTGCCGAGCGTCTCCTCGGGTGTGGGTGGTGCGGCGCGCCGCAGCTGGGCGCGGCCCGTCGCGGCGAGTACGGCGGCGACGGTGAAGAGCACCGCCGTGACGATGAGCGCCGCGGCCCACACGGGCAGCGCCAGCGAGAGGGCGGCGGCGGCCGCGGCGGCCAGGCCGAGGAAACCGGCGTAGGCGACGGCGCCCGCCGCGCCCAGCAGTCCGCCGCCGCGTCCGGCCCGCCGCCCCTTCTCGGTCAACTCCTCCTTGGCGAGGGCCACTTCCTGCCGCACGAGGCGGGAGAGCTGTTCGGTGGCCCGGCCGACGAGTTCGCCCACCGAAGCTTGGTGGTCGGCCGTCGGCCGCACGTTCGTGGTCCCGGTCACGGTGTTCCGCCTCCTCTCGGTCCGGAGCATCCGGGTACCCCGGCCGATGACCGTTAAGGGGGCGGTCAGCCCTTCGGGGGACGGTGCGGGCCCCCCTCCCCGCCCCCTGCCCCGTGCTCGCCGAGCCGGGCCAGCTGGGTCTGGAACCAGTCGAGGCGGGCCTGCAACAGGGCGGCCTCCGCCGCCAGTTCGGGTACGCCGAGGCCGTCGGGCCCCGCCGGGCAGTCGTCCGGGGCGGGGCCGGTGCCGCGCGCCACCACCCGCAGCCCGTGCCCGGCGAGCCGCGCGAAGGAGGCGAGCGTGAGGGGCGTACGGTCGCGCAGGCACCGTGGGCAGCACGCGGTCAGGGCGCGCCATCCGGGTCTGCCCCAGCCCGTGTCGGCGAGTGCCACCGGGGGCGCCCCGCAGGCGCAGGGGCCGACGGTGGCGGTGCGCACCCGCTGCCGGGCGTAGCGGAAGCCGCGCTCGAAGCGGATGTAGGCGCCGAGGACGGAGACCTCCAGCAGGACCGCCGCCCGGTGCTCGGTGCTGCACAGCAGAGCCTCGGCGGCCCCGCGGTCGTGCACGCAGTGGAAGCCGCAGTCGCACAGCCGCGCGGGTGGGCGGTGCCGGCGCCCGTAGACGCAGGACGCGTCGTCCAGGACCGCGTACGGGAGCGCGCCGCCGAGCGACACGCCGGTGAACCCGGCCCTGGTGCCGTCCTGGGACAGCACCGGATGGGCGATCTTGTATCCGGTCGGCGGCTCCGCCGGGCGTTCCGTGGGGAGCCGCAGTCTCATCGGGCCGCCGGGGCCTCTTCGGGGGCGGGCGACTGCGGTTCACGGATCACGGTGGGCTTGGGTTCGCGGATCTCCTCGGGGACGTCGAGTTCTTCCTCGTGGACGGGCGGCCGCTCCTCAGCGACTCCGGTGGCCAGTGCCTTGCCGAGCTTCATGGCGCCTCCATGAACTGCCGTCGACTGTCCTCCTGCCCATAGTGACCCATGAGGGGCCGAGTTGGACACAGGGCGTGGTGGGCACCCATCGCCATACCGCAGCAACGCTTATCGATGTCTCGTAGGAGAATTAAGTGGAGCTTCACATTCGTCCTGCCGAGACTACTCCCATGACGACCACACCGGACCACTCCCCGCACATCGCCCCGCGCCCCTTCGGCCGCACCCTCTGCGCGATGATCACGCCCTTCACCCCGGCGGGCACCCTCGACCTGGACGGTGCCCAGCACCTGGCCGAGCGACTGGTGACGGCGGGCTGCGACGGCCTGGTGCTGAACGGCACGTCGGGCGAGTCCCCCACCACGACCGACGCCGAGAAGACGGCGCTCGTCGCGGCCGTCCGGGAGGCGGTCGGCGGCCGGGCGTCGATCGTGGCGGGTGTGGGCACCTTCGACACCCTGCACACCGTGGAGCTGACCCTGGCGGCCGAGAAGGCGGGCGCGGACGGGGTGCTGGTGGTGACGCCGTACTACAGCAGACCGCCGCAGGACGCGCTGGAGGCGCACTTCCGTCAGGTCGCCGACGCGAGCGGCCTTCCGGTGATGCTGTACGACATCCCGGGCCGGACCGGCACCCGCATCGAGCCGGAGACGATGATCCGGCTGGCGGACCATCCCCGGATCGTGGCCGTCAAGGACTGCTCGTACGACTTCCTCGGCACGCAGAAGGTACTGGCCCGCACCGACCTCGCGTACTACACCGGCTGCGACGAGCACGTCCTCGCGCTGTACGCGGTCGGCGCCGCGGGCTGCGTCAGCACGGTCGCGAACGTCGTCCCGCGCCGGATCGCCGACATCCTGGACGCGTTCGACGCGGGCGACACGGCCCGCGCGACCCGGCTCCAGCTGCTGGCGACCCCGCTCATCGAGGCGATGACGGGCGCGGGTCTGCCCGGCACGGTCACCGCCAAGGCCCTGCTGGCCGGCCTCGGCCTGCCCGCGGGCCCGGTGCGGGCCCCGCTCCGGCCCGCCGGCCGGGAGGCGGCCGACGGGTTGCACGCGGTGTACGAGAAGCTCGCGGCGGCCTGACCGTCCCTTGGACTGGAGCGGGGTGAAGCCCCCGAGGGGGGAGAACGCGCGGGCTCAGGAGCTGGGCGCAGACGTGCATGGGCGAGGTCCTCGCGCTCCGCGAGGACTACGACGTTCGCCCGCCGGTCCGGTAGCTCACCGGCCGGCCGGCGCGGCGCGCCCGGCTCTGGCGGCCACCCCCCATGGGAAAGCGCCCTCGCCGGCCGTCCTCGGGCCGCGCAAGGGCGCTTCGTGGTGACCGGCGCCGACAGGTGCCGGCAGCGCGGCACCTGATCAGAGCGTCGATCGGTCGGGCGGCCGCGGGTCACGGCCGCCGTGATCAGTTGTGGCTGTGCAGCACCTCGTTCAGGCCGCCCCAGACCGCGTTGTTCGGGCGGGCCTCGACCGTGCCGGAGACCGAGTTGCGGCGGAAGAGGATGTTGGAGGCGCCGGAGAGTTCACGGGCCTTGACGATCTGGCCGTCGGGCATGGTGACGCGGGTGCCCGCGGTGACGTAGAGGCCGGCCTCGACCACGCACTCGTCGCCGAGGGCGATGCCGACGCCCGCCTCGGCGCCGATCAGGCAGCGCTCGCCGATGGAGATGATCACGTTGCCGCCGCCGGAGAGGGTGCCCATGGTGGAGGCGCCGCCGCCGATGTCCGAGCCGTCGCCGACCACGACGCCCGCGGAGATACGGCCCTCGACCATGGAGGTGCCGAGGGTGCCCGCGTTGAAGTTGACGAAGCCCTCGTGCATGACCGTGGTGCCCTCGGCGAGGTGCGCGCCGAGGCGGACGCGGTCGGCGTCGGCGATGCGGACGCCCTTCGGGACGACGTAGTCCGTCATGCGGGGGAACTTGTCGATCGAGGTCACCTGCAGGTGCAGGCCCTCGGCGCGGGCGTTCAGGCGCACCTTCTCGACGTCGTCCACGGCGACCGGGCCGAGCGAGGTCCAGGCGACGTTGGCCAGGTGGGCGAACATGCCGTCCAGGCTCTGCCCGTGCGGCTTGACCAGGCGGTGGGAGAGCAGGTGCAGGCGGAGGTAGACGTCGTGCGCGTCGATCGGCTTGTCGTCGAGCGAGGCGATGACCGTGCGGACCGCGACCACCTCGACGCCCCGGCGGGTGTCCGGGCCGATCGCCGCGGTCGCGCCGCCGCCCAGCAGCTGCGCGGCCTGCTCGGCGGACAGCCGCTCGGTGCCGGAGGGCCCGGGCTCCTCCGTGAGCTCCGGCGCGGGGAACCAGGTGTCGAGGACGGTGCCGTCGGCGGCGATCGTGGCGAGGCCGGCTGCGACGGCACCGGTGGTGCGTGCGTTCTTGTCGGTCATACGGGCAACCTAACGTGACCGGGGCGTATTGGGCGAACCGCGTCTCATCTGCCGGGCCACGGGTCGCCTCCCCCGGCTCCCCGACCGGTCACGGCGCACCGACTTCCACACCCTGCCCCCGGCTCGCGGTCCGCCGCGCCCCGGAGCAGCGCTCCGAGGTCGTCTCCCCGGTCCCGGCACGCCACCCCAGCGCTCCGGCCGACCGCCGCCGGACACCACCCCGGTGCCCCGTCCTTGCCGTGGGTCCCCACGACGCGATCCCCGGCCGAGCCGGAACGCGTCGACACGGCCGGCGGGCGTCCGAGGGGGCCCCGACGGCCGGCCGCGTCGCGGACCACCGCGCAGTTCCGGCATCCCGGGTGAGATGTGTCGAGAGGGGACGGGGAAGGAAGTGTGAAGCCACACACGGAACATGAGGTTGTTTCAATTTCATGGAAACCGCTCGCCCAAACGTCTCCCGACGACCCGTCGGCTCCACTAGTGTTTCACCCCTCACTTACTTCCCCCTCACACCCCCGGCCGCCGCCCCGCGCGCCGCTGGAGGAACAGCGCATGCAAGAAACCACCCCCCAGCCCCCTCGGAACGAACCCTGGGAGAACGGTTGGGCCCCCGACACGTCCCGGGCTCCCGGAACGCGAAGACTCTGGCTGGCCGGCGGGCTGGCCATCGCCACGATCGTCGCCTGCGTGACGGCGATAGCGGTGAACCGCAACGCCACCGAAGAGCCGTCGGCCAAGGCGCAGTCGCCGTCTCCCGGCGACGACGGACCCGGTCTGCTGTCCTTCGCCTCGCCCTCGGCGAGTACGAAGTCCGCGCCCGGAACGAAGAGCCTTCCGTCGTCGGACACGCCCACCGCCTCGGCGTCGGCGTCGGCCTCCGTCTCGGCCACACCCCACGGCGGCGGCAAGGCGGAGCAGAAGCCCTCTCCCAAGCCGTCGAAGCACTCGGGTTCATCCGGGTCGTCGGGCAAGGACGGCGGTTCGCACGGTTCGACGACGTCGTCCACGTGGAAGTCGGTGCGGTCGGTCAACTACCCGGACCGCTACTGGCACGTCAACGGCGACTACGTGAAGCTCGACCCGGTCGGCTCCGCCTCCGCCCGACGTGACGCCACCTTCGAGGTGGTCAAGGGCCTGGCCAACGCCTCCTGCTACTCGTTCGCCACAGCGGACGGCACCTATCTGCGGCACCGCAACTTCGTGCTCCGCTCCGAACGCAACGACGGCTCGTCCCTGTTCAAGCAGGACGCCACCTTCTGCCCCCGGCAGTCCGCGTACTCCGGCGCGGTGATGCTGGAATCGGTGAACTACCCCGGCCGCTTCCTGCGTCACCAGAACTTCCTGCTCAAGCTGGACGGGTACCAGAACAGCAGCCAGTACTGGGCGGACTCGGCGTTCCAGCTGGTCCACGGGCTCGCCTGAGCACCTGAACACACGGAAGCGGCGGCACCTGCCAGGTGCCGCCGCTTCGCGCGTACCGGGGTTCTCAGACGTTGAAGCCGAGCGCGCGCAGCTGCTCCCGGCCGTCGTCCGTGATCTTGTCGGGGCCCCACGGCGGCATCCAGACCCAGTTGATGCGCAGTTCGCTGACCAGCCCGTCCGTGGCGGACTTGGCCTGGTCCTCGATGACGTCCGTCAGCGGGCAGGCCGCCGAGGTCAGGGTCATGTCGATCGTCGCGATGTTCGCGTCGTCGATGTGGATGCCATAGATCAGGCCGAGGTTGACCACGTCGATGCCCAGCTCGGGGTCGACGACGTCGTACAGCGCCTCGCGGAGTTCTTCCTCCGAGGCCGGCTTCATCTCAGCGGTGTCGGTCATGCCGTCTTCCTTTCGGCGTCGGCCGCGCCACCCAGCGCCTGGGCCGTCGCGTCCTTCCACGCCATCCAGCTCAGGAGGGCGCACTTGACCCGGGCGGGGTACTTGGAGACCCCGGCGAACGCGACCGCGTCCTCCAGGACGTCCTCCATGGCGTCGTCGGGCTCGATCTTGCCCTTGGACTGCATCAGTTCCAGGAAGGTCTCCTGGATCTTCTGCGCATCGGCCAGGTCCTTGCCGACGAGGAGCTCGTTCAGCACGGAGGCCGAGGCCTGGCTGATGGAGCAGCCCTGGCCCTCGTAACTGACGTCCTCGATCGTCGTGCCGTCGTACTTCACGCGGAGGGTGATCTCGTCGCCGCACGTCGGGTTCACGTGGTGAACCTCGGCGTCGCCATCCCGCAAGCCCCGCCCGTGCGGGTTCTTGTAGTGGTCCAGGATGACTTCCTGGTACATCGAGTCCAGCTTCACGGTTTCAGCACGCCCTTCAGCCGAAGAAGTTCCGAACGTGCTCCAGGCCGTCGACCAGTGCGTCGATCTCCGCCGGCGTGGAGTACAGATAGAACGACGCTCGCGTGGTCGCGGGAATTCCGTAACGGAGGCAGACGGGCCGCGCGCAGTGGTGACCGACGCGGACCGCGATGCCCTGCTCGTCGAGGACCTGGCCCACGTCGTGCGGGTGGATGTCGCCCAGCGTGAAGGAGATCGCCGCGCCCCGGTCCTCGGCCGTGGTCGGGCCGATGATCCTGAGGTCGGGAACCTCCGTCAGCTTGCGCACCGCGTACTCGGTGAGCGCGTGCTCGTGGGCGAGGATCCTGTCCATGCCGATCGACGACAGGTAGTCGATCGCCGCGCCCAGACCGACCGCCTGGGCGATCGGCGGGGTGCCCGCCTCGAACTTGTGCGGGGCGGGGGCGTACGTCGAGGAGTGCATCGACACCGTCTCGATCATCTCGCCGCCGCCGAGGAACGGAGGCAGGTCCTCCAGCAGTTCCTGGCGGCCCCACAGCACGCCGATGCCGGTCGGGCCGCACATCTTGTGGCCGGTGAAGGCCACGAAGTCGGCCTGCAGGGCCTGGACGTCCAGCGGCATGTGCGGCGCGGCCTGTGAGGCGTCGACGCAGACCAGCGCGCCGACCTCCTGGGCGCGGCGGACTATCGCCTCGACCGGGTTCAGGGTGCCCAGGATGTTCGACACCAGCACGAAGGAGACGATCTTCGTCTTCTCGGTGATGATCTCGTCGATGTTCGACAGGTCCAGGCGGCCGTCGTCGGTGAGGCCGAACCACTTCAGGCGAGCGCCCGTACGTTGCGCGAGCAGCTGCCACGGCACGATGTTGGAGTGGTGCTCCATCTCCGTGATGACGATCTCGGTGTCCGAGTCCACCCGGTAGGGCTCGTCGGCCCAGCCGAGCATGTTCGCCACGAGGTTGAGCGACTCGGAGGCGTTCTTGGTGAAGATCACCTCGTCGCGGCTCGGCGCGTTGATGAACGCGGCGACCTTGTCGCGCGCACCCTCGTACAGCGCCGTGGCCTCCTCGGCGAGGACGTGCACGCCACGGTGGACGTTGGCGTTGTAGCGCTCGTAGTACTCGCTCAGGGCGTCCAGCACCTGGCGCGGCTTCTGCGAGGTCGCCGCGTTGTCCAGGTACACGAGCTTCTTGTCGTCGTGGACCAGCCGGTCCAGGACGGGGAAGTCCTTGCGGATCGCCTCCGTGTCGAGAAGGCCCGGCAGCTGGGTCACTCGGATGCGCCACCCTTCGTGTATGCCTCGTAGCCCTCGTTCTCCAGCTTGTCCGCGAGCTCGGCGCCGCCGGACTCGACGATCTTACCGCCGGCGAACACGTGGACGTGGTCGGGCTTGATGTAGCGCAGGATGCGCGTGTAGTGCGTGATCAGCAGCGTGCCGACCTCGCCGGACTCGCGGACGCGGTTGACACCCTCGGAGACGACCCGCAACGCGTCGACGTCGAGGCCGGAGTCGGTCTCGTCGAGGATCGCGACCTTCGGCTTGAGCAGCTCGAGCTGGAGGATCTCGTGGCGCTTCTTCTCACCGCCGGAGAAGCCCTCGTTGACGTTGCGCTCGGCGAAGGACGGGTCCATGTTGAGGCGCTCCATGGCCTCCTTGACCTCCTTCACCCAGGTGCGCAGCTTCGGGGCCTCGCCGCGGATGGCGGTGGCGGAGGTGCGCAGGAAGTTGGAGACCGAGACGCCGGGGACCTCGACGGGGTACTGCATCGCCAGGAACAGTCCCGCGCGGGCGCGCTCGTCGACGGACATCTCCAGGACGTCCTCGCCGTCGAGGGTGACGGTGCCGCTGGTGATCGTGTACTTCGGGTGACCCGCGAGCGAGTAGGCGAGGGTCGACTTGCCCGAGCCGTTGGGGCCCATGATGGCGTGCGTCTCGCCCTGCTTCACGGTGAGGTCGACGCCCTTGAGGATCTCCTTCGTGGCGTTGTCGGCCTCGACGGTGACGTGCAGGTCTCGGATTTCAAGCGTTGCCATGGGTGCCTCAGGACTCCTGGGTGAGGGAGGCGCGGACGTCGACGAGGACGCTGCCCCCTTCGATCTTTACGGGGTAAACGGGGACGGGGCGCGTCGCGGGCAGGCTGTCGGGCTTGCCGGAGCGGAGGTCGAAACTCGAGCCGTGCAGCCAGCACTCGATGTGGCAGTCGTCGACCTCGCCCTCGGCGAGCGAGACGTTCGCGTGGGAGCAGATGTCGTAGATCGCGAACACCTCCCCCTCGGTCCGCACGACCGAGATCGGCGTGCCGTCGACCTCCACCCGCTTCGGGGTGTTCTCCTCCAGCTCGCTCAGCTCGCAGACACGTACGAATGCGTCGCTCATGCGACCGACGCCTCCAGCTCTTCCTCGATCTTGGCGAGCAGTCGCTCCTCGATGTCCGCGACACCGATCTGCTGGACCAGTTCGGCGAAGAACCCACGGACGACGAGGCGGCGGGCCTCGTGCTCGGGGATGCCCCGGGCCATCAGGTAGAAGAGCTGCTCGTCGTCGAAGCGGCCGGTGGCGCTGGCGTGGCCGGCGCCGACGATCTCGCCGGTCTCGATCTCCAGGTTCGGCACGGAGTCGACCCGGGCGCCGTCGGTGAGGACGAGGTTGCGGTTCATCTCGTACGTGTCCGTGCCCTCGGCCTTGGCCTCGATGAGCACGTCGCCGATCCACACCGCGTGCGCGTCGGCGCCCTGGAGCGCGCCCTTGTAGGCGACGTTCGACTTGCAGTGCGGGGTGTTGTGGTCGACGAGGAGGCGGTGCTCCTGGTGCTGGCCGGCGTCGGTGAAGTACAGGCCGTACAGCTCGGCCTCGCCGCCGGTGCCCGCGTACTCCACGCGCGGGTGCAGACGGACCACGTCGCCGCCGAAGGTCACGACCACCGACTTGAAGGAGGCGTCCCGGCCGACGAGGGCGTTGTGCTGGGCCACGTGGACGGCCTTGTCGTCCCAGTCCTGGACGGAGACGACGGTCAGCTTGGCGCCGTCGCCCAGGACGTAGTCGACGTTGGCGGCGAGTACGGCGTCACCGGTGTGGTCGATGACGACGACGGCCTCGGCGAAGGCTCCCAGCTCGACGACCTGGTGGCCGTAGGCGGTCCCGCCCTGACCGTGCACGGCGATGCGGATCGGCTCGGTGAGCACCGTCTCCTTGGGGACGGTGACCACGCCGGCCTTCTCGAACGCCGAGTACGCCTGGGCGGCGACACGGTCCACGGGGGTGCCCGCCCTGCCCACACGCGCGTCGTCGCGGCCCACGGTCTCGACGGTCACGCCCTCGGGGGCCTGGACGTCCACCTTCACGCCGTCGCCGGTCGCGACCGCCGTGCCGTCGTGCAGCCCGCGCAGCCGCTCCAGCGGCGTGAACCGCCATTCCTCCTCGCGGCCGTGGGGGACCGGGAAGTCCGCCACGTCGAAGGAGGGGGGCGCGCTCATGCGCGTGGCGACGGTCGACTCGGCGGCCACCGCGATCTGGCCCGCGGTGGTGGACCCCACGGGAATATTCTGGGCCTCAGCCATGGCTGTCGGTCTGCTCTCTTCCTACGTCAGAAATGTGCTGGCTGCTGTCGGGGCCGGGGTCAGCCGACCGCGCCTTCCATCTGCAGCTCGATCAGCCGGTTGAGCTCGAGGGCGTACTCCATGGGCAGCTCCTTGGCGATCGGCTCGACGAAACCGCGCACGATCATCGCCATCGCCTCGTCCTCGGAGAGGCCGCGGCTCATCAGGTAGAAGAGCTGGTCCTCGGAGACCTTGGAGACGGTCGCCTCGTGGCCCATGGACACGTCGTCCTCGCGGACGTCGACGTAAGGGTAGGTGTCGGACCGCGAGATCGTGTCGACGAGCAGCGCGTCGCACAGCACGTTCGACTTGGAGCCCGGGGCCCCCTCACCGATCTCGATCAGACCGCGGTAGGAGGTGCGGCCACCACCACGCGCCACCGACTTGGAGACGATGTTGGAGGAGGTGTTGGGGGCCATGTGGACCATCTTGGCGCCCGCGTCCTGGTGCTGGCCCTCGCCCGCGAAGGCGATGGACAGGGTCTCGCCCTTGGCGTGCTCGCCCATGAGGTAGACGGCCGGGTACTTCATCGTCACCTTGGAGCCGATGTTGCCGTCGATCCACTCCATGGTCGCGCCCTCGTAGGCCACGGCGCGCTTGGTGACCAGGTTGTAGACGTTGTTCGACCAGTTCTGGATGGTCGTGTAACGGCAGCGGGCGTTCTTCTTGACGATGATCTCGACGACCGCGCTGTGCAGCGAGTCCGACTTGTAGATCGGGGCGGTGCAGCCCTCGACGTAGTGCACGTAGGCACCCTCGTCGACGATGATCAGGGTCCGCTCGAACTGGCCCATGTTCTCCGTGTTGATACGGAAGTAGGCCTGGAGCGGGATCTCCACGTGCACGCCCTTCGGCACGTAGATGAAGGAGCCGCCCGACCACACGGCGGTGTTCAGCGCGGCGAACTTGTTGTCGCCGGCGGGGATGACCGTGCCGAAGTACTCCTTGAAGAGCTCCGGGTGCTCCTTCAGCGCGGTGTCGGTGTCGAGGAAGATGACGCCCTGCTCCTCCAGGTCCTCGCGGATCTGGTGGTAGACGACCTCCGACTCGTACTGGGCGGCGACACCGGCGACGAGGCGCTGCTTCTCCGCCTCCGGGATGCCCAGCTTGTCGTAGGTGTTCTTGATGTCCTCGGGCAGGTCCTCCCAGGACTCCGCCTGCTTCTCCGTGGAGCGCACGAAGTACTTGATGTTGTCGAAGTCGATGCCCGACAGGTCCGAGCCCCAGTTCGGCATGGGCTTCTTCCCGAAGAGCTTCAGGCCCTTGAGGCGCAGCTTGGTCATCCACTCCGGCTCGGACTTCTTGCCCGAGATGTCGCGGACGACGTCCTCGTTCAGGCCGCGGCGCGCGGACGCACCGGCCACGTCGGAGTCGGCCCAGCCGTATTCGTACTTGCCCAGGCCCTCGAGTTCGGGGTGAGCAGTCTCCGTGGGGAGAGTCATGCGGGGTTCCTCCCGGCCGTGCTTGCGGATGCGTCAGTGGAAATCTTGGGGATGAACGTCGTGCAGACGCCGTCGCCGTGGGCGATGGTCGCCAGTCGCTGGACGTGTGTTCCGAGCAGCTCGGCGAAGGCTTCGGTCTCCGCCTCGCACAGCTGGGGGAACTGCTCCGCGACATGGGCGACCGGGCAGTGGTGCTGGCAGAGCTGCTCGCCGACCGGTGCGCTGCGCGCCGTTGCAGCGTACCCGTCCGCACTGAGGGCCTTGGCCAGCGCTTCGGCGCGTTTGTCGGGGGTGGCGCTCTCGATCGCCTTGCGGTAGGCGCGCGACTGGGCGGCGATCCGGGCCCGGGCGAAGGCGGTGACCGCCTCCTGCCCACCCTCTCGCTCGGCGATCCAGCGCAGCGCGTCCGTGGCGAGCTTGTCGTACGACTGGTCGAAGGCGTCGCGGCCGCAGTCGGTCAGCGCGAAGACCTTGGCGGGGCGGCCGCGCGTACGCGTGCCGTACACCCGCTGCTCACGTGGTTCGACGACGTCGTCGGCGACCAGCGCGTCCAGGTGACGCCGTACGGCCGCATGGGTGAGTCCCAGCCGCCCGGCCAGCTCGGCGACGGTCGACGGGCCGTGGTCCAGGATGGACCGCGCGACCCGGTTGCGGGTGGACCGCTCCCCGGTCGCGAGCTCCTCCTGAGGGGCCCCCGTGGGGGTCTCCCGAGCCTCGCCGACGTTTTTCACAACGCCATTGTTGCGTAATTCGACGGAGGCAGGCAAGCCACGTCCGGCCGGGCGGGCGGTGCCCTGTGTCACTTAGGCATACCTAATCCGACCTGCGGAAACATCGCGGGCCGGGTAAACCGGTGGCGTGCGCGGTCATGGTCGGAGAGACTGCCGAACCATGCCGACACCCCCTCCCACCGGCCCTCTTGTCACCCGCGACACCGTCCGCGCACAGCTGCGGGCGCTGGGCGTCGAGCCGGGTGCGACCCTCCTCGTGCACTCCTCGCTCAGTTCGCTCGGCTGGGTGTGCGGAGGTGCCGTCGCCGTGGTCCAGGGGCTGCTGGACACCGTCGGCCCGGACGGCACGATCGTCGTCCCCACCCAGTCGGGTGACCTGTCCGACCCGGCGGTGTGGAGCAACCCACCGGTGCCGGAGGCGTGGTGGGAGCGGATCCGGGCCACCATGCCCGCGTACGACCCGCTGATCACCCCCTCCCTCGGGGTCGGCGTGATCCCGGAGACCGTACGGACCTGGCCGGGCGCCCTGCGCAGCGCCCATCCCCAGACCTCCTTCGCGGCGCTGGGAGCGCGCGCCGCGGAGATCGTCGACGGCCACGCCCCCGACTGCCGCCTCGGCGAGCGCAGTCCGCTGGCCCGGCTGGAGGAGCGGGGCGCCCGGGTGCTGCTGCTCGGCGCCGGATACGACGCGTGCACCGGCTTCCACCTGGCCGAGTACCGGATCCCCGCACCACTCGTCCGGGTCGGCCGGCCGGCACCCGGCGGGGGCTGGGAGACGGTGACCGAGGTGTCGATCAGCTCGGAGCGGTTCGACGAACTGGGCCACGACTTCGAGCGGGACCGCCCCGTCCTGCGGGGCAGGGTGGGCGCGGCCGACGTACGCCTGTTCCCCCTGGCGGACGCGGTGGCCTACGCCCAGCGGTGGCTCGCGGTGCACCGCCCCCGGGAGGAGGAGATCCTGCACCCGCCCGCCTGAGGTTCGGCACGCCTACCTAGACTCTGGACCCATGCGAAGTGAGCCCGTGGTCCAGGTCCACGCCTTGGTGCAGCGGTATGGCACGAAGACCGCGGTGGACGGACTCGACCTGGTGGCCCGGCCGGGGGTGACCGCCGTACTCGGACCCAACGGGGCGGGCAAGACGACCACGGTCGAGACCTGCGAGGGGTACCGGAGGCCGGACTCGGGGACGGTGCGGGTCCTCGGCCTCGACCCGGTGCGGGAGTCGGCCGCGCTGCGGCCCCGGATCGGCGTGATGCTGCAGTCCGGCGGGGTGTACTCCGGCGCCCGGGCCGACGAGATGCTGCGCCACGTGGCCAGGCTGCACGCCCACCCGCTGGACGTGGACGCCCTGATCGAACGCCTCGGGCTCGGCTCCTGCGGCCGGACCGCGTACCGGCGGCTGTCCGGCGGCCAGCAGCAGCGGCTGGCGCTGGCCATGGCCGTGGTCGGGCGTCCCGAGCTGGTGTTCCTGGACGAGCCCACCGCCGGACTCGACCCGCAGGCCCGCCGGGCCACCTGGGATCTCGTGCGGGACCTGCGCGCCGACGGCGTCTCCGCCATCCTCACCACCCACCACATGGACGAGGCCGAGCAGCTCGCCGACGACGTCGCGATCATCGACGCCGGCCGGGTCATAGCCCAGGGCTCCCCCGAGGAACTGTGCAAGGGCGGCGCGGAGAACACCCTGCGCTTCACCGGCCGTCCCGGCCTCGACGTGGGCTCCCTGCTGAAGGCCCTCCCGGCCGACTGCACGGCCGCCGAGCTCACGCCGGGCGCCTACCGGGTCGTCGGCAAGGTCGATCCGCAGCTGCTCGCCACGGTCACCTCCTGGTGTGCCCAGCACGGCGTGATGCCGGACCGGATCTCGGTGGAGCGGCACACCCTCGAAGACGTTTTCCTGGAGCTGACCGGCAAGGAGCTGCGCTCATGATTCCGCCCAGCACCGGCTTCGGCCGGGGGTCCGGCCCGCGGCGCAGCCGCAATCAGGTGCAGCGTCCCCCGGGAAGGCACAACCTGGAGCTGACCGGCAAGGAGCTGCGCTCGTGACCACCGCGGGTACCTACACCCCCAAGCCCGGCGCCGCCCCGCTGCCCCGCATGATCGCGGCCCAGGCGGCGCTGGAGACCAGGATGCTGCTGCGCAACGGCGAGCAGCTACTGCTGACGGTCGTGATCCCGACGCTGCTGCTGGTCCTCTTCAGCTCCGTCGACATCATCGACACCGGCGCGGGCAAGGCCGTCGACTTCCTCGCCCCGGGCATCCTCGCTCTCGCCGTGATGTCGACGGCGTTCACCGGGCAGGCCATCGCGACCGGCTTCGAGCGGCGCTACGGCGTGCTGAAACGGCTGGCCTCCTCCCCGCTGCCCCGCTGGGGCCTGATGACCGCGAAGACGGCGTCCGTGCTGGTCACGGAGATCCTCCAGGTGATCCTGCTCACGGTGATCGCCTTCGCGCTGGGCTGGTCCCCGCACGGCAACCCCGCCACCGTGCTGCTCCTGCTGGTCCTCGGCACGGCCGCCTTCTCCGGGCTGGGCCTGCTGATGGCGGGCACGCTGAAGGCGGAGGCCACGCTGGCCGCCGCCAACCTGGTCTTCCTGCTGCTGCTGGTCGGCGGCGGGGTGATCGTCCCGCTGGACAAGTTCCCCTCCGGCGTCCGGGACGCGCTCGGGCTGCTGCCCGTCTCGGCGCTGTCCGACGGGCTGCGGGACGTGCTCCAGCACGGGGCCGGCGTACCGTGGGGCGACCTGGGGATCCTGGGCGTCTGGGCGGTCGTGGGGCTGGCGGCGGCCGGAAAACTGTTCCGGTGGGAGTGACCCTCGTGAATACATGCACAAGCGGCGGCCTACGATGGTGAGCGTGCCAAAGCTGACCCCTGCCGACGTCCAAGCGGCGTTGCGCAACCCGCTCTCCTTCATCGCCGCACGCTGGACGCCGGACCCCAGAACGGTCCGGCGGGCGGCGCTGGCCGCCCTCGTGATGTCGGTGGTCATCGTGGTCACCGGCGGCGCCGTGCGGCTGAGCGGCTCCGGCCTGGGCTGCCCGACCTGGCCCACCTGCACCGACGACTCGCTGACCACGACCCGTGCGATGGGTTTCCACGGCGTCGTCGAGTTCAGCAACCGCATGCTGACGTACGTGCTGTGCGCGGCCGTCGGCTGGGCGATCATCGCCGCGCGCTCGCAGAAGCCGTGGCGGCGCGGCCTGACCCGGCTCGGGTGGGCCCAGTTCTGGCTCGTCATGGGCAACGCGGTGCTCGGCGGCATCGTGGTCCTGGTCGGCCTCAACCCGTACACCGTCGCCGCGCACTTCCTGCTCGCCCTGGCGCTCATGGCGGTGGCCACGGTGATGTGGCAGCGCACCCGCGAGGGCGACGGGGCGCCGCGCCCGCTGGTCGGCAAGGCGGTCCAGCAGCTGGTCTGGTTCCTGGTCGCCGCGTCCGTGCTGCTCATCGCGGTCGGCACCGTGGTGACCGGGGCGGGCCCGCACGCGGGGGACTCCAGCGAGGTCAAGCGGATCCCGATCGACTGGGAGACCGTCGCCAAGCTGCACGCGGTCCTCGCCTGGATCGTGGTGACGCTCACCTTCGCCCTGTGGTTCGTGCTGAAGGCGGTCGACGCGCCCAAGGAGCCGTCGGCCCGTACGCGGGACCTGTTCCTGATCCTGCTCGGGCAGGGCGTCATCGGGTACGTCCAGTACTTCACGCACCTGCCCGAGGCCCTGGTCGGTCTGCACATGTTCGGCTCGTGCCTGGTGTGGATCGGGGTGCTGCGGGTGCTGCTGGCGCTGCGCGAGCGGCCGGAGGCCGTGGCGGACGTGCCCGGTCCCACGGGCGCCGAGACGACGGTCGGCACACCCGCCTGAGTCGGCCGTATATCCGCCCGAGTCACCCGTACGTCGCGACCAGCCCGTCGATCGCCGGGCCCAGGTAGCCACGCGTGAGTTCCGCCCGCCGGGCCGTCCACTCCTGGGTGGGCGCCGGTGCCGACCGTTCGTACCGCCGGCGGGTGATGTCCTCCACCACCTCCCCCGGCGCGCCGAGGCCCGGCAGCAGTTCCAGGGCCTCCCGCTTCGAGATCAGCCGGCCGTCGCGGAGCGTGGCGGTCGCCCTTGCGAAGGTCAGCAGACCCAGGTCCACCCAGATGTCCTGCCGCCACAGGCGGGCCTTGTCCACCGCGGGCCGCCAGTAGTCCCGCTGGTCGCGTACGACGAAGTCGGTGAGCCGGCCGTCCGGGACCGGCGGGAGCAGCCCGGCCGGGGAGGCGCCGTGCAGCACCAGGCCGAAGGCATGCAGCTCACGCCGGGTGACAGGGGTGACCGGCCGCCGCATCACATGGTCGTGCGCCCAGGTCAGGTGCGAGCGCGCCGGGTCGGCCAGTGTGTCCGGCGTGAGATAGCTGCAGTGCAGCCCGGCCGCCAGCGGATCGGCACGCAGACGGCGGTGCAGCGTGACGGTCCGGCGTACGGTGCCGAGCCCGACGGGCCCCGGCAGCACCGCGATCAGGTCCAGGTCGCTGCGGCCCTCCTGGTAGTCGCCCCCGGCGAGCGAGCCGTGCGCCCAGACGGCGACGGGGTGCAGGACGGCCAGCGCGTCGAGGAACCGGTCGAGCAGGGCGCCGGTCGGTAACGGATACGGATCATGGGTCGGCATCCGCCCAGTCTCCACAGCTCACCCCAGTCCGTAAACCCGGCGGGCGTTCCCCGCCGCCACCATCCGGGCCACCCGCTGCGCGTCCCCCAGTGACCAGGCGCCCTCGGACACCCAGGCGCCCAGCACCCGGGCGAGGGACTCGCGGAACAGGCCGGCCGCCACGACGTGCAGTTCGGGCAGGCCGTGGGCGCCGCTGGAGAACAGGATCTTTCCGAAGGGGGCCAGTTCCAGGACCTCCGCGAGGATCGTCGCGGCCCGGGCACCGGTGCGCACCAGGGCGGCGCCGGAGTCGGCGTAGACATGCGGGAAGACGCCCGCGAGGTGGGCGGCGTGGCGGTGGTACGGGTAGCCGTGCAGCAGGACGAGGTCGGTGCCGAGGCCCGCCGTGGCCCGAGCGAAGTCGGTCAGCAGGGCCGGGTCGGTGCGGTCGGCCCGCACGCCCGGTTCACCGAGCCCGGCGTGCAGCTGGAGCGGCAGGCCCGAGGCGACCGCGATCCACAGCAGGTGCCGCAGCAGGACCGGGTCGCTCAGCTCGCCACCGACCCGTCGCCCGGCCAGCCAGCGGCCCGCCGCGCCGCGCACCTCCCCCGGCCCCGGCGGCTCGGGCGCCAGCGACAGCCCGTGCCGTACGCCCGCCACCGAGGTGAAGGCCACGGCGTGCGCGGCGGCGCCGTGCACCGACTCGGCGAGGTTGGCGAGGAACGACTCGACGGTGCCGGAGGTGTCCGCGACCTGCTCGGCCAGGAGTTCCAGACGGACGATCTCGCGGGCGTCGGCGTCTCCCGCCGACGCCATCTCGGCGGGACCGGTCAGGTCGCCCGGCAGGCCGGTGTCGACCAGGTAGGTGGTGATGCCGCTGCCGCTCAGCAGACGGCGGCCGACCTCCAGTACGCCGAGTTCACGGCGCCGGGCGAGATAGCGGGCGGGCGGACAGTGCGGCTCCAGGCCCAGCAGCGGGGGGCACCAGCGGCGAACGGCGAACCCGGTCTGCGTGTCGAAGAGCGTGGTTCCGGGCGCGGGCGGTCCCTCGGTGCGGGCCAGCTGGGCCTCGAACGTGCCGAGTCCCAGCTCCGCGCGCAGGACGCCGTGGCAGTACTGGTCCACCAGCGACGGCGTTTCGATCATCCGGGTTCTCCGTGACTGGGCCTCGTCCTCCTTGAGGTCCTAACGGGTGAACCCGGTGCGAGGTGTTGCTAGGTCGTGTCCGCAAAGTCCCTCCCCCAGCCTTCGGCCGGGAGGTGCCCCCAGCCCCGCGACGCCTGGCACGCTCCCCCAGCCTTCGGCCGGGGGGACCCCCAGAGCACGCACCAGACGCCGCGGGGCCCGCCCTCCGGGCGGACGACGGGACTTTGCGGACACGACCTAGGAGTTGCTCGGCCCGCCCACCTGGATCCCGGCCATGCGCGCCCACTCGTACGGGCCGGTCCTCACCTTGCCGGCGAACTCGCCGTCGAACGCCTCGTGGACGGTGATGCCGGCCTTCCGCACGGCCTGCTCGGCGATGGCGTGGTCGGGAGCGACCAGGTCACCCCAGCCGCCGTCCTCGCCGACGAGCACGATCCGGGCGCCGCGCTCACCGATGTGGGCCACCTGACCCTCGGCACCGCCGTGCGCCTTGGCGAAGGCGTCGATCTGCCGGGCGAGCCTCGCCACCTTGCGCTCTGCCTTGGGGTCAACCTGCTGCGTGTCTGCCATGACCAGGATGCTACCGACGGGTAGATCAAACGGCGACGGGCGGGTTGCGTGGCCTTGACCACGCAACCCGCCCGCGCCGGAGAACGGAGGGGGTCACCTCAGGAAGGGGTCCACCGCGATCGCCACGAACAGGATCGACACATAGGTGATCGACCAGTGGAACAGGCGCATCTCCTTGAGCTTCGCGCCCGTCACCTCGGCCTTGGCGCGGTTCTGCAGCGCGTGCGCCTCCCACAGCCAGAAGCCGCCCGCGACCAGCGCGACCGCCGTGTAGAACCAGCCGGTGTAGCCGAGCGGCGTCAGCAGCAGCGAGACGGCGACCATGACCCAGCTGTAGAGGACGATCTGCCTGGCGACGACCTTGTTGGAGGCGACGACCGGCAGCATCGGCACGCCCACGCGCGCGTAGTCCTCCTTGACCTTCATGGACAGCGGCCAGTAGTGCGGCGGCGTCCAGAAGAACATGACCAGGAAGAGGATGACGGGCGCCCACGACATCGAGTTGGTGACGGAGGACCAGCCGATCAGCACGGGCATGCAGCCCGCGATGCCACCCCAGACGATGTTCTGCGACGTACGCCGCTTGAGGATCATCGTATAGACGACGACGTAGAAGAGGAGCGCTCCGAGTGCCAGCCAGGCCGACAGCCAGTTGACGGTGAAACCGAACAGCAGCGTCGAGACGACCGCCAGCGAGATGCCGAAGGCGAGGCACTCACGGGGGCTGACCATGCCGGTGACCAGCGGGCGCTGCGACGTGCGGTCCATGAGCGCGTCGATGTCGCGGTCTATGTACATGTTCAGCGCGTTGGCGCCGCCCGCGGAGAGGTAGCCGCCGACGCAGGTCAGCACCACCAGACCCAGGTCCGGCACGCCCTGCTGCGCCAGGAACATCACCGGAACGGTGGTGATGAGCAGCAGCTCGATGATCCGCGGCTTGGTCAGCGCCACGAAAGCCTTGACACGGGCCCCGAACGGCCGGTGGCTCGGGCTCCGGCTCGCACCGAGCACACCCGGTGGACGGGATTCGACGGCCGTCACGCACACCCCTGACAGAGACATCCCAGCGAGCCCCCCGGTTGTGAACCAGCGGTAAGGACTCGCGCGTACCACGCCACTTTAGACGTTGCCCAGACCCGGACATTCGCGGGGGTGGGTTCGTGTTCGCGGGGGCATCCGGTGTACGTACCACTACTCGATTGAGCAGTCAGATGAGCGGCTGCGTATTCATGTGCCCGATGCCGTTCCGGCCAGTCGGCGGGCGGATCGCCACCCGGCCCGGCAGTCTGGAACGGGTCGAAAAAACGCACGTACTCACAGGGGTAGGCTCGACAGCGGCCGGTGGGCATCCAGTGCACCGGCAGCCGGTGGGCGCGCGCCCAGAACACCGGTATTCGATCATGTGGAGAGGAGCCCTGACTCAGGGTGAGCACCAAGCCGACCACAACAGACCTCGAGTGGACCGAGTTGGACCAGCGGGCCGTCGACACCGCTCGTGTCCTCGCCGCCGACGCCGTACAGAAGGTCGGCAACGGCCATCCCGGTACGGCCATGAGCCTGGCGCCCGCCGCGTACACCCTCTTCCAGAAGGTGATGCGGCACGACCCCGCCGACCCCGACTGGGTGGCGCGCGACCGCTTCGTGCTGTCCGCCGGTCACTCGTCCCTGACCCTCTACACACAGCTCTTCCTGGCCGGCTTCGGCCTGGAACTGGAGGACCTGGAGTCCTTCCGCACCTGGGGCTCGAAGACCCCGGGCCACCCGGAGTACGGGCACACCAGGGGCGTCGAGACGACTACCGGCCCGCTCGGCCAGGGCGTCGCCAACGCGGTGGGCATGGCGATGGCCGCCCGCTACGAGCGCGGCCTGTTCGACCCGGAGGCCCCGCAGGGCGAGTCGCCCTTCGACCACTTCGTCTACTGCATCGCCGGTGACGGCTGCCTCCAGGAGGGCATCTCCGCGGAGGCGTCCTCCATGGCCGGCCACCAGAAGCTCGGCAACCTGGTCCTGCTGTGGGACGACAACCACATCTCGATCGAGGGCGACACCGAGACGGCCGTCTCCGAGGACACCGTCAAGCGGTACGAGGCCTACGGCTGGCACGTGCAGCGTGTCGCGCCGAAGCCGGACGGCGACCTGGACCCGCACGCGATCTACAACGCGATCGAGGAAGCCAAGAAGGTCACGGACCGGCCGTCCTTCATCGCGATGCGCTCGATCATCGCCTGGCCCGCCCCGAACGCGCAGAACACCGAGGCCGCCCACGGCTCGGCGCTCGGCGACGACGAGGTCGCGGCCACCAAGCGTGTCCTCGGCTTCGACCCCGAGAAGAGCTTCGAGGTCGCCGACGAGGTGCTCGCGCACACCCGCCGGGCCCTCGACCGCGGCCGCGAGCTCAAGGCGGAGTGGGAGAAGTCGTTCCAGCTGTGGCGTGAGAACAACCCCGAGCGCGCCGCCGACTTCGACCGCATCGCCGCGGGCGAGCTGCCCACCGGCTGGGAGGAGAAGCTCCCGGTCTTCGAGCCCGGCAAGGGCGTCGCGACGCGTGCCGCGTCCGGCAAGGTGCTGCAGGCGCTCGGCGCCGTCATCCCCGAACTGTGGGGCGGCTCCGCCGACCTGGCCGGGTCGAACAACACCACCATCGACAAGGGCAGCTCCTTCCTGCCCGAGGGCAACCCGCTGCCGGAGGCGAGCCCCTACGGCCGCACGATCCACTTCGGCATCCGCGAGCACTCGATGGCCGCGGAGATGAACGGCATCACGCTGCACGGCAACACCCGCGTCTACGGCGGCACCTTCCTGGTGTTCTCCGACTACATGCGCAACGCCGTGCGTCTGTCGGCCCTGATGCACCTGCCGGTGACGTACGTGTGGACGCACGACTCCATCGGTCTCGGCGAGGACGGCCCCACCCACCAGCCGGTCGAGCACCTGGCCTCGCTGCGTGCCATCCCGGGTCTGAACGTGGTGCGTCCGGCGGACGCCAACGAGACCGCGATCGCCTGGCGCGAGATCCTCAGGCGCTGGACCAAGGAGTTCGGCAAGGGCCAGCCGCACGGACTGGCGCTGACCCGCCAGGGCGTGCCGGTGTACGAGCCCAACGACGACGCCGCGCGCGGCGGTTACGTCCTGTTCGAGGCCGACGGCGGTGACGCCCAGGTCGTGCTGATCGCCACCGGTTCCGAGGTGCACGTCGCCGTGGAGGCGCGCGAGCAGCTGCAGGCCGAGGGGATCCCCACGCGGGTGGTGTCCATGCCGTCCGTGGAGTGGTTCGAGCAGCAGGACCAGGGGTACCGGGACAGCGTCCTGCCCCCGTCCCTGAAGGCACGTGTAGCGGTGGAAGCCGGTATCGGTCTGACCTGGCACAAGTACGTCGGGGACGCCGGCCGCATCGTTTCCCTGGAGCACTTCGGCGCTTCAGCCGATGCCAAGGTCCTGTTCCGCGAGTTCGGCTTCACTGCCGAGAACGTGGCCGCCAAGGCCCGGGAATCCCTCGCTGACGCCCAGCGCTGACGCTCACATACGACCTGTAGGGAGATGTAATTCCATGACAGACGCACTCAAGCGCCTCTCCGAAGAAGGCGTCGCGATCTGGCTGGACGACCTGTCGCGCAAGCGGATCACGTCCGGCAACCTCGCCGAGCTGATCGACCAGCAGCACGTCGTGGGCGTCACCACCAACCCGACGATCTTCCAGAAGGCGATCTCGCAGGGCGACGGCTACGACCAGCAGCTGTCGGACCTCGCCGCCCGCAAGGTGACCGTCGAAGAGGCCATCCGCATGATCACCACGGCGGACGTCCGCGACGCCGCCGACATCCTGCGCCCGGTCTTCGACGCCACGGGCGGGCAGGACGGCCGGGTCTCCATCGAGGTGGACCCGCGCCTGGCGCACAACGAGAAGGCGACCGTCGCCGAGGCCCGGCAGCTTGCCTGGCTGGTCGACCGCCCGAACACCCTGATCAAGATCCCGGCCACCATGGCGGGCGTCCCGGCGATCAGCGACACCATCGGCAACGGCATCAGCGTCAACGTCACGCTGATCTTCTCGCTCGAGCGCTACCGGGCCGTCATGGACTCGTACCTCTCGGGCCTGGAGAAGGCCAAGGAGCGCGGCCTGGACCTGTCCAAGATCCACTCCGTGGCGTCCTTCTTCGTCTCCCGCGTGGACACCGAGATCGACAAGCGGCTGGACGCGCTGGGCACCGACGAGGCCAAGGCGCTGCGCGGCAAGGCCGCCGTCGCCAACGCCCGCCTCGCCTACCAGGCGTACGAGGAGGTCTTCTCCTCGGACCGCTGGGCCGCGCTGGAGCGGGCGGGCGCCAACAAGCAGCGTCCGCTGTGGGCGTCGACCGGTGTGAAGGACCCGGCGTACCAGGACACCATGTACGTCACCGACCTGGTGGCGCCGAACACGGTGAACACCATGCCGGAGGCCACGCTGGAGGCCGTCGAGGACCACGGCGAGATCACCGGCAACACCGTCGCCGGCAGCTACGAGCAGGCGCGTGCCGACCTGGACGCCCTGGAGAAGCTCGGGATCGCGTACGACGACGTGGTCCAGGTGCTGGAGGATGAGGGCGTCGAGAAGTTCGAGGCGTCCTGGAACGACCTGCTCAAGTCCACGGAGGCGGAGCTGCAGCGCCTCGCTCCCTCGGAGGGCTGAATTGTCCCCCTCTTCAGGCTCTTCCGGCTCCAACGGTTTCGGTGCGAACCCGCTTCGTGACCCCGCCGACCGACGGCTCCCGCGTATCGCGGGGCCGTCGGGCCTGGTCATCTTCGGCGTCACCGGCGACCTGTCCCGCAAGAAGCTGATGCCCGCGGTGTACGACCTCGCCAACCGGGGTCTGCTGCCGCCGGGCTTCTCCCTGGTGGGCTTCGCCCGCCGGGAGTGGGAGCACGAGGACTTCGCGGCCGAGGTCCACGACGCCGTCAAGGCGCACGCCCGGACCCCGTTCCGCGAGGAGGTCTGGCAGCAGCTCATCCAGGGGATGCGCTTCGTCCAGGGCACCTTCGACGACGACGACGCCTTCGAGCGGCTGCGCGGCACGATCGAGGAACTGGACAAGGCGCAGGGCACGGGCGGCAACTTCGCCTTCTACCTGTCGGTGCCGCCGAAGTCGTTCCCCGTCGTGATCCAGCAGCTGAAGAAGCACGGGCTGGCCGACCAGAACGGCGGCTCCTGGCGCCGGGCGGTCATCGAGAAGCCGTTCGGCCACGACCTGAAGTCGGCCGAGGAGCTGAACCATGTCGTGCACGAGGTGTTCGAGCCGGACCAGGTGTTCCGGATCGACCACTACCTCGGCAAGGAGACCGTCCAGAACATCCTGGCGCTGCGCTTCGCCAACACCATGTTCGAGCCGATCTGGAACCGGTCCTTCGTGGACCACGTGCAGATCACCATGGCAGAGGACATCGGCATCGGCGGCCGGGCCGGCTACTACGACGGCATCGGCGCCGCCCGTGACGTCATCCAGAACCACCTGCTCCAGCTGATGGCGCTGACGGCCATGGAGGAGCCCGCCTCCTTCGACGCGGACGCGCTGGCCGCGGAGAAGACCAAGGTGCTCGGCGCGGTACGGCTGCCCAAGGACCTGGGCAGTGCCACCGTGCGCGGCCAGTACGCGGCGGGCTGGCAGGGCGGCGAGAAGGTCATCGGCTACCTCGAAGAGGACGGCATCGACGCCAAGTCGAAGACCGACACCTACGCGGCGATCAAGGTGGAGGTCGACAACCGCCGCTGGGCGGGCGTCCCCTTCTATCTGCGCACCGGAAAGCGGCTGGGCCGCCGGGTGACGGAGATCGCGGTCGTCTTCCAGCGGGCCCCGCACTCCCCCTTCGACCACACGGCGACCGAGGAGCTGGGCTCCAACGCGGTCGTCATCCGCGTCCAGCCCGACGAGGGCATCACGGTCCGGTTCGGTTCGAAGGTGCCGGGCACGTCGATGGAGATCCGGGACGTGTCGATGGACTTCGCCTACGGCGAGTCCTTCACGGAGTCCAGCCCGGAGGCGTACGAGCGGCTCATCCTGGACGTGCTGCTGGGCGACTCCAACCTCTTTCCGCGGACGGAGGAGGTCGAGCTGTCCTGGAAGATCCTCGACCCCATCGAGGAGTACTGGGACAAGAACGGCAGGCCCGCACAGTACCCGTCGGGCACCTGGGGTCCCGCGGAGGCCGACGAGATGCTCGCACGAGACGGACGGAGCTGGCGCCGGCCATGAAGATAGACCTCACGGACACCACGGCCAGCAAGATCAACAAGGCGCTGGTGCAGGGCCGCCGGGCCATCGGCACGCCCGCCGTGGGCATGGTGCTCACCCTGGTGATCGTCACCGACGAGGAGAACGCCTACGACGCCCTGAAGGCCGGCAGCGACGCCTCGCACGAGCACCCCTCGCGCACGCTGGTGGTCATCAAGCGGGTCTCCCGCTCCCCCCGCGACCGCACGCAGTCCCGGCTGGACGCCGAGGTGCGGGTGGGCGCGGAGGCGGGCACCGGTGAGACGGTGGTGCTGCGGCTGTACGGCGAGGTGGCCGACCACGCCGACTCCGTGGTGCTGCCGCTGCTGCTGCCGGACGCCCCGGTGGTCGTCTGGTGGCCGGTGAACGCACCGCTCGACCCGGCCAAGGATCCGCTGGGCGCGCTGGCCCAGCGACGGGTCACCGACTCCTACGCCGGTGAGCAGCCGGTGCGGGAGCTGTCCGCCCGCGCCTCCGCGTACACGCCCGGTGACACGGACCTGTCCTGGACCCGGATCACCCCATGGCGTTCGATGCTCGCGGCGGCCCTGGACCAGGTCGTGTGCGACGTCAAGGCCGTCGAGGTGGAGGGCGAGGAGTTCAACCCGAGCTGCGAGCTGCTGGCGATGTGGCTGGCGGACCGGCTGGACGTCCCCGTCAGGCGCTCCCTGTCCTCCGGTCCGGGGCTCACCGCGGTCCGGATGGAGACCACCTGCGGCCCGATAACCCTGGACCGCGCGGACGGTTCGCTGGCCACGCTGTCCATCCAGGGCCAGCCGGACCGTGCGGTGGCGCTGAAGCGGCGTGACACGGCCGAGCTGATCGCGGAGGAGCTGCGGCGGCTCGACCCGGACGACACCTACGCGTCGGCCCTGCGCTACGGCGTGGAGCGGCTGGGGTCGCCGTGGCGCGGTTCCCCGGCCGGGGAGCCCGTACGGGCCGAAGCCGGAGAGCCCGCCGGCAAAGGAGGCGACGCAGCCTCCGGCAAAGGAGGCGACGCAGCCTCCGGCAAAGGAGCAGGGGCCGCGGAAGCAGGAGCAGACGGGGCAGGGGAACGGCTCGGGGTCGAGGCCCCTGTCGAAACGGCTGCGAAAGCTCCCGCGAAGGACGCGGCGGCGCAGGCCCCGGTGAAGCAGGAGCCCACGAAGAAGGCGGCGGCGAAGTGAGCACCCCGCAGCTGGTCGTGCACCACGACAAGGAACTGATGGCGCAGGCCGCCGCGGCCCGGCTGATCACCAGGATCGTGGACGCGCAGTCCTCGCGGGGTTACGCGTCCGTGGTGCTCACCGGTGGCCGCAACGGCAACGGTCTGCTGGCCGCGCTGGCCTCGGCCCCGGCCCGGGACGCCGTGGACTGGGCCCGGCTGGACCTGTGGTGGGGCGACGAGCGCTTCCTGCCCGAGGGCGACCCGGAGCGCAATGTCACCCAGGCCCGCGAGGCGCTGCTCGACTCGGTGCCGCTGGACCCGGAGCGCGTGCACGCCATGCCCGCCTCGGACGGTCCGTACGGTGCCGATGTGGACGCGGCGGCGGAGGCGTACGCGGCGGAGCTGGCCAAGGCGGCCGGACCGGAGAACCACGGCAGCGTCCCCGTCTTCGACGTCCTGATGCTGGGTGTCGGCCCGGACACCCATGTGGCCTCGCTCTTCCCCGAGCTGCCCGCGGTCCGGGAGACCGAGCGCACGGTGGTCGGCGTGCACGGTGCCCCCAAGCCCCCGCCGACCCGTATCTCGCTCACCCTGCCGGCGATCCGGGCGGCGCGGGAGGTCTGGCTGCTGGCAGCGGGCGAGGACAAGGCGCAGGCCGCCGCGATCGCCCTCTCGGGCGCGGGTGAGATCCAGGCCCCGGCCGCGGGCGCCTACGGCCGCTCCCGCACCCTGTGGCTGCTGGACTCGGCGGCGGCCTCCCGGCTGCCTCGGTCGCTGTATCCGCCGGCCTCGCCGTGAGACTGCATGGGGCAAGGGGCGGCGCGGGGATTCCCCGCGCCGCCCCTTGCCCTTGGGCCCCTACTTCACCGACCCGGCCATCACGCCCTGCACGAAGTGCCGCTGGAAGGCGAAGAACACCACCACCGGCACGATCAGCGACAGGAACGCGCCGGGGGCGAGCACGTCGATGTTGCTGCCGAACTGCCGTATCTGGGACTGGAGTTCCACGGTGAGCGGCTGGGAGGAGCTGTCGGCGAACAGCAGTGCCACCAGCATGTCGTTCCAGACCCACAGGAACTGGAAGATGGCGAGGCTGGCGATGGCCGGCCGGCCGACGGGGAGGACGAGGCGGGTGAAGATGCGCCACTCACCGCCGCCGTCCATCCGGGCGGCCTCCAGCATCTCCTTGGGCATCTCGGCGAAGTAGTTGCGCAGCAGGAACACCGCGAACGGCAGTCCGTAGGCGACGTGGAAGAGGACGACGCCGGGGATCGTGCCGAACAGGCCCAGCTGACCGAAGAGTTTGGCGACCGGCAGCAGACCGATCTGCACCGGCACCACCAGCAGGGCGACGACGAGCAGGAAGACGGGCTCGCGTCCGGGGAAGTCCAGCCAGGCGAAGGCGTATCCGGCGAGGGACGCGATGACGACGACGAGAAGGGTCGCCGGCACCGAGATCAGCACCGTGTTCCAGAAGGCCTGGGTCATCCCGGAGTTCTTCAGCAGCGCCGAGTAGTTGTCGAAGGACAGCTGTCCGGGACTGGCCAGTGCGGTCCACCAGCCGCCCTTGGCGGTGTCCTGCGCCGACCGCAGCGAGGAGAGGAACAGTCCCGCCAGCGGGGTCAGCCAGACCAGGCCGATCACCACCAGGAAGGCCTGCACCAGCCCGTTGCCGAGGCCGCGCCTGACCGCGTTCATCGCTGACTCCTCATCGCTGACTCCCTCATCGCTGACTCCTGCGGAAGCGGCGGACGTTGAAGACCATCGCGGGGACCACGAGCAGCAGCAGGAGCACGCCCAGCGCGCTGCCGAGGCCCTGGTTGTTGCCGCCGCCGAAGGACACCAGCCACATCTGGGTGGCCAGTACGGTGGCGTCCTCCTGCACCGGCCCGGGCGCGATGATGTAGACGAGGTCGAAGACCTTCATCACGTTGATCACGAGGGTCACGAAGACCACGGTGAGGACGGGGGCGAGCAGCGGGACCGTGATGCGGCGGAAGATCTGCCATTCGTTCGCGCCGTCCATCCGGGCCGCCTCCAGGGCGTCCCGGGGCAGGGCGGACAGGCCCGCGCCGATCAGCACCATCGCGAAGCCGGTCCAGATCCACAGGTACGCGCCGATGATCGCGGGTGTGACGAGGGCCGGGCCGAGCCAGGAGACGCCCTGGTAGGGCGGCGCGAAGTTCGACTCGGGCAGCTTCAGCGCGTACGAACCCGGGTGCAGGCCCGGGAAGCGGAAGGAACCGTCGGACGCGGTGGTCGTGCTCGCGACCGGCTTTCCGTCCCGCACCGCCTCGACCGTCATGCCGGGCAGTCCGCTCTCCCGCCGGTCGACCTTGCCCTGCCTGCCGCCGCCACCGGGGGTGAAGTCCAGGTAGACGACGCCGCGCAGGTCACCGGCGGCGGACTTCTCCGCGGCCGCCGGGTAGGCGGGCGAGGCGCCCTTGGGCAGGTCCCCCGGCAGGACGCCGACCATGGGCAGCGTCACCAGGTCACCCGGGGACGCGCTCGCCTTCGTCGTGTACGAGCCGTCGTGGCCCTGGGTCAGGCCGTGTCCGGGGCGGGCCCGTGCCGTCGGGTAGGACGACGTGCCCTGGAAGGCGTCGTGCACGGAGACCACGGCGGCGTTGAGCACGCCCTTGTCGGGGTCCTCGTCGTACGCGAGCCGGAAGATGATCCCGGCCGCGAGGAACGACACCGCCATCGGCAGGAACAGCAGCAGCTTGAACGCCGTGGCCCAGCGGACCTTCTCCACCAGGACGGCCAGGATCAGACCGAGTCCGGTCAGCAGGGCCGGGGCCACGACGACCCAGATGGTCGTGTTGCGGACGGCCGTGAGCGTGGCCGGGTCGCGGAACATCTCGGTGTAGTTGTCCGCGCCGACGAAACGGCTGCCGGAGGCGTCGAAGAAGCTGCGGCCGACGGAGAACAGCACCGGGTAGACGACGAGTGCGCCGAGCAGGAGCAGGGCGGGGAAGACGAAGAGCAGGGCGATGATCCGGCGGCGGCGCCGTGAGCGCCGGGCGCGTTCGGCGAGCGCGCCGGGCGGCGGCGGGTGGCTCGCCCCTTTCTCCTTCACGAGTGTGGTGGCGGTCATCGGCCGGCTCAGTCCTGGTAGGCCTTGGCCGCCGCGGCCTCGAGCTTCGCCGCGGTGCCCTTCGGGTCCGAGGGGTCGCGCAGGAAGTCCTGCAGCAGTTTCCACTCCCCGACGCCCTTGGTGCCGCCGAAGGAGGCGGGTGCCTGGTCGGACATGTCGAAGCGGACCGAGTCACCGGCCGCGATCAGGGACTTTGCGGTGGCGCGGGTGACGTCGTCGCCGTAGGAGGCGAGGTCCACCTTCTTGTTCGGGGACAGGAAGCCGCCCGCCTTCGCCCACACCGCCGCGGCCTGCGGAGTGGCCAGGTACTCCAGGAGCTTCATGCCGGCCTTGGAGTTCTTGCCGTCCTTCAGCACCACGGCCGCGTCGCCGCCGCTGACGACCGGCGCCCTGCCGCCGTCGACCGCCGGGAACGGGAAGAAGTTCGCGTCCTTGCCGATGGCCTTGCCGAACTGGTCGTGGGCGACGCCCGCGACGAAGTCGCCCTCGTAGACCATGCCCGCCTCGGGCTTGGGCCCGAACACCTTCTCCACCGAGCCCGGGAAGTCGGTGTTGAGGGCCTCCTTCTGGCCGCCCGCGATCAGCTGCTTGTCCTTGAACAGCTTGCCGAGGGTGCCGAGCGCCTTGACCACGCTCGCGTCGGTCCACTTCAGCTTGTGGGCGGCGAGGGCGTCGTACTTCTCCGGCCCGGCCTGGGAGAGGTAGATGTTCTCGAACCAGTCGGTGAGGGTCCAGCCGTCCTGCCCGGCGACCGCGAAGGCGGCGAGCCCGGAGTCGGAGACGGTGTGCCCGCCCTTCAGCATCGCGTCGTACGTCTTCGGCGGCTTCACACCGGCCTGGGTGAGGGCGTCGGGACTGTACCAGACGGTCGACTTGTGGGCGGCCTTGAAGTACAGGCCGTAGAGGCGGCCGTCGACGCTGCCGTACTTCTTCCACACGGGCGCGTAACCGGCGTCCACGGACTTCTCGGTGGTGGCGGACAGCGGCTTGAGCCAGCCCTTCTTCGCGAACTGCTGGAGCACGCCGACCTGCGGCACCATCACCACGTCGGGTGCGTTGCCGCCCTCGATCTTGCTGCCGACCACGGTGGAGACGTTGTCGCCGGTGGAGACGAACTGCGTCTTGGAGCCGGTCTTCGCGCTGAACGCGTCCAGCACCTTCTGGAAGTTCTTCTGCTCGCTGCCGGACCAGACACCGGCGACGGTGACGGTCTGGCCGCTGAGTGCCTTGTCACCGCCGCCGGCGGAGACCGGGCCGCCGCCGCAGGCGGTCGCGCCGAGCGTCACGACGAGGGTCGTGCAGCCGGCGAGCAGGGTGGTGCGTCGTCGCATCATCTTCGATGTCCCTTCGGGGGGTGGGGAGGTGACGGGCGGTCAGAGGTCGTTGATCCACCAGGCGGCCGTCGAGCCGGGGAGCACCCCGGCCGGGCAGGGGCCGCTGGACAGCAGGGGGGTGCCGGGGACCGGCGCGGGTGTGGGCGCCGTACCGAAGTTGACGGCGCACACGAGGCCGTCGCCGCGGACGAAGCCGAGGACGCCCGGCGCGGTGTCCAGCCAGCGCAGCGGCCCCTCACCCAACTGGGGCAGTCCCGCGCGAAGTTGGAGACCGTCGCGGTAGAGATGCCAGAAGGAGCGGGTGTCGGCGAGGGCGCGGTCGGTGGCGTACTCGGCGAAGTACTCGGGCTGCGGCAGCCACGGCTTGGCGCTCCGGTCTCCGGAGGTGAAGCCGAACGGGGAGGCCTGCCCGGACCAGGGCAGCGGCACCCGGCAGCCGTCGCGGATACGGGCGCGACTGCCGGTGCGCCGGAAGATCGGGTCGGTGAGCACGTCGTCGGGCAGGTCGACGACCTCGGGCAGGCCCAGTTCCTCGCCCTGGTAGATGTACGCCGCTCCGGGCAGTGCCAGCATCAGCAGGGCGGCGGCGCGGGCGCGGGCGGTGCCCAGGGCCTGCGTCGGAAGTGGCGTCGTCCGCCCGAAGGGCGGGCCGGGCGGCGTTTGGTGCGTGCTCTCGGCGTGCCGGGCGGAAGCCCTCGTACCGGACGTACTTGGGCTTTCGCCCGGTGCGGCGAGTGGGGGTCCCCCCGGCCGAAGGCTGGGGGAGCGTGCCAGGCGTCGCCCGGCAGGCGCCATTTCCGACGCGGGCCCTGGGCCGCTGCCCTCGGTCGCGGGTTCTCCGTAGCGGGTGACGGTGCGGACCTGGTCGTGGTTGTTGAGGACCCAGGTGACCGTGGAACCGGTGCCCGCGATGTCCTCCATGGCCTCGGAGATGACCTTGCGGAAGGCGTCGGGGTCCCAGGGGGCGCTGAGCAGGTCGAAGAAGAAGGCCTGGTGGAGTTCGTCGGGGCGGACGTACTGGGCGTGTTCGCGGGCGCTCGGCACCGAGACCTCGCCGACCAGCAGGCGTTCACGGCCGTCGCGGGCGGTGTACTCCTCGCACACGGACCGCCAGTGCCGCCACACGTCGTGCACCTCGGGCCGGTTCCAGGCGAGCGGGTTGACCGAGTCGCGGGTGCGGGCGTCGGCCTCGGGGTCGTCGGAGTCGGGCAGGTCCGGGTGCTTGAACAGTCCGGCGGCGACGTCGATGCGGAAGCCGTCGACGCCCCGGTCCAGCCAGAAGCGCAGCACACGGTCGAACTCGGCGGGGACCTCGGGGTGGCGCCAGTTCCAGTCGGGCTGCTCGGACGTGAACATGTGCAGGTACCACTGGCCGTCGCCGGCCCTGGTCCAGGCCGGGCCGCCGAACATCGCGTGCCAGTTGTTGGGCGGCTCGTCGCCGTCCGGGCCGTGGCCGTCTGCGAAGTGGAAGCGGGCGCGGGCCGGGCTGCCGGGCGCGGACGCGAGCGCCTCACGGAACCACGGGTGCTCGCTGGAGCAGTGGTTGGGGACGATGTCGAGGAGCACCTTGACACCGAGCCGCCGGGCGGCCGCCATCAGCAGGTCGAACTCGGCGAGGTCGCCGAAGAGCGGGTCGACGTCGCAGTAGTCGGCGACGTCGTAGCCGTGGTCGTGCTGGGGTGAGGGGTAGAAGGGGCTCAGCCAGATCCCGTCGACGCCGAGCTTCTTCAGGTACGGCAGCCCGGCCCGGACGCCGGCCAGGTCACCGACGCCGTCGCCGGTGCTGTCGAGGAAGCTGCGGACGTAGACCTGGTAGATCACCGCGTCACGCCACCAATGAAGCCTGTTCAACCCTGTGGCCTGTCTCTGTGAAGGGCAGCAGTTATGCATGCATGTTAGGTAGGCGTTTCACAGGGGTGTCAATGAAAAGAACAGAGGTTCCCAGGACACGTGCGGCTAAAATCATGACTTATTCGGGCATCTCGCGCCCAGTTGAGACGTTCGCGTTACCTAACAGGTAACTACCGACGGGCGACGGCGTCGAGTTCCCGCGCCAGTCGCCGCACCGCCACCCCGGGCGTCTCCCGCCCGGTCAGCGCGTCGTGCACCACCGCCTGCACCACCAGGCTGACCTGGTCGTAACGCGGGCTCTTGGGACGCGCCTTGGCGTCGCGCAGGGCGGTGCGCAGGGTCGGCAGGTAGGGGAACTCCCGTACGAGCTCGGGGTCCTGGTACAGCGCGGCGCGTACGGGCGGCAGCGCGCCACGGGTGAGTACCTGGCGCTGGACGGGCTCGCTGGTGAGGTAGGCGATGAGACGCGCGGCGGAGTCGGGGTGCCGGGCGTGCGTGTTCACGGCCAGGTTGGAGCCGCCGAGGACACTCCTCCCGGGCCCGTCCGGTCCGGGCAGCGGTACGGCGCCGATCCTCCCGGCGACCTTGGAGCCCCTGGCCGAGGCCACGGCGTACGCATAGGGCCAGTTGCGCAGGAAAAGCAGACGGCCGTTCTGGAAGGCGTCCTTGGACTCCTCCTCCTTGTACATCAGCGCCTGCTTCGGGATCCAGCCCTCACGGAAGCCGCGCGCCAGGAAACCGATGCCCCGGCGGGCGGCGGAGGAGTTCACGGTGACGCGCTTTCCCTCGTCGCCGAGGATGGTCCCGCCCGCCGAGTAGACGACTTCGGCCGCGTTGACCGTGAGGCCCTCGTAGGGCAGGAACTGACCCGCGTAACCGCCGAGTCCGTACTTGGGCGCGATGGTCTTCGCGTCGTGCTCCAGCTCGGCCCAGGTGCGCGGCGGCGGCACGCCCTCCTTGTCCAGGATGTCCTTGCGGTACAGGAGCAGACCGGCGTTGGTGACGTACGGGACGGCGTACAGGCGTCCGTCGTACCTGGCCGTGTCGACGACCGGCGGCAGGAAGGTGCCGAGCGGGAAGCCGTCCGCCGGCAGCGGCCGGATCCAGCCGGCGGCGGCGAACTCCGAGGTCCAGTTGACGTCGATGTTGAGCACGTCGAACCGGCTGCGGTCACCGTCGCGCAGGTCGGTGGTCATCTGCGCGTGCGTCTCGTCGGCGGAGTCCGGCAGCTCGACCAGGGTGACCTTCTCCCCGGGGTGGGTGCGGTTCCAGCCCTGGAGCAGCGGGCCGAGATAGCCGGTGAGGTCCCCGGCGGTGGCCAGCGTGAGCGGGCCGCGGCCCCCGGCGCCGGCCTCGTCGGCGTGGGCGCCCGAGGTGACGTACCCGGTCATGACCACGACGAGGACGAGAAGGAACCTACCGGCGGCGCGTGTCCACCGCATAGGTTCCTCCTTGCACACCGGCACCACGGGCACCCTCGCCCGTGAGTCAGAGGCCATGTATACCTGTTAGGTATGGGCGATACTAGGGCCTGGAGCACATTACGCAGACTAGGAGGACAGCACGAGTGCGCCTGCCCCTCCTGGCACTCCTCGCGCGCCGCCCCGCCCACGGCTACGAGCTCAAGCAGGGCCTTGAGCAACTGCTGGGCTCCGCGTACCCTCAGCCGAACGTCGGCCAGATCTATGTGACCCTCGGCCGCCTCGAGAAGTCGGGACTGATCGAGGGCGAGGACGTCGAACAGTCCAGCCGGCCCAACAAGAAGGTCTACCGCCTCACCGAAGCCGGACGTGAGGCGCTGCGCGTCTGGTTCGAGGAGCCCGAGGACGAGCCGCGGGTGCGGGACGAGTTCTTCATGAAACTCGCCCTCGCCCCGCAGACCGGTCTCGCCGACCAGATCGCCCTCATCAACAAGCAGCGGCGCCAGTACCTCAACACCATGCGTGAACTGTCGAAGCTGGCCGCCGCCGAGAACCGGGACAACCGAATCGCCCATCTGCTGATCGAGGGCGCGATGCTGCACCTGCAGGCCGACCTCGACTGGCTGGAGCGGTGCCAGGAGGAGTTGGAGGAGCTGGAGTGAGCGAGAGCCCCACTCCTCTGCTGCGTGCCGAGGGCCTGGTCAAGACCCACCACGGTGAGGGCGCGCCCGCCCGGGCCGTGCGGGGCGTCGACCTGTCCGTGCGGCACGGCGAGTTCGTGGCGGTCACCGGCCCGTCCGGGGCGGGCAAGTCGACACTGCTGCACCTGCTCGGCGGACTGCAGCGCCCCGACCGGGGCAGCATCTGGCTGGCCGGCCGGTGCACGGACGGCTACAGCGAGGCCCGCTGGGCCGAGGAGCGCAGAAGGGGCATCGGGATCGTCTTCCAGTTCTTCAACCTGGTCTCCAACCTCTCGGTCGCCGACAACGTCGAACTGCCCGCGCTGCTGGTGGGCCGCTCACCGAAGCAGGCACGGGCCGAACGCGAGGAGCTGCTCGCCGAACTGGGCCTTCGGGGCAAGGAGCGCAGCATGCCGGGCGAGCTGTCCGGTGGTGAGCAGCAGCGGGTCGCACTCGCCCGCGCCCTGGTCAACCATCCTCCGCTGCTGCTGGCCGACGAGCCCGCGGGCAGCCTGGACAGCAAGGGCACCCGTGAGGTGATGCGGCTGCTGTCCCGCTTCCACGGCCAGGGGCAGAGCATCCTGCTGGTCACCCACGACGCCCGGCTGGCGAGCGCCGCGGACCGTGTGATCAGTTTCTTCGACGGGCGGATCGTCGACGACGCCGAACTGGACGGCACGCCGTCGCGCCGGGGCACCGGGATATCGGGCGTGCTGGAACTGAAGGACTGATCCGTGCGAGCCACCCTGCGCTGGGCCCACTCCGATCTGCGCACGCATCGCGGTGAGGCGCTGTTCATCGTGCTGGCCACCGCCGGCATCGTCGCCTCACTGCTGCTGGCCACCGCGCTGTTCGGCTATGCGACCAACCCCTGGCAGCGGATCTTCACCCAGTCCCGTGGCGCGCACGTGTGGATCCACACCGTGAAGTCCGCCGACACCGGCCGCCTCGCCTCGCTCGACGGCGTCGAGTCCGTCGCGGGCCCCTACCCGACCGAGTCCGCCACGGTCTCCTCGCGCGGCACCCGAGCCTCGGTCGAACTGCGCGCCACCCCCGTGAAACCCGCCGTGGGTAGGCCGCTGCTCACCTCGGGGCACTGGCTCGACGCCCGGGAACCCGACGGTGTCGTCCTGGAGAGCCGGCTCGCGCGGGCGCTGCTGGCCGAGCCCGGGGACACGCTCGCCCTGCCGGGCACGGCCCGCAGGCTGACCGTCGTCGGCGTCGCCGACAGCGCCGAACCCCGTTACCGCGCGGGCGAGCAGCCCGGACTGGTCTGGGCCCCGCCGGCCGCCGTACGCGACCCCGGAGGCCGGGTGATCGGGCTGCGCCTCACCGACCCCGACGACACGGACTACGCCGTCCAGCGGGCCGTCACCGTGCTCGGCGCGGGCGCGGTCGGCGAGGTCTCCACCTGGGAGCAGGCGCGGGCCGAGGCGCAGGGCGACAACCGGCTGCTGGGCCAGGTCCTCGGCCTGTTCGGCCTGGGCGCGCTGCTCGCCGCCGGCTTCGCGGTGCACGGCGCGATCGGCACCCGTATCCGCGGCCACCTCCGGGACATCTCGGTCCTCAAGGCGATCGGCTTCACACCCGCCCAGGTCGTCCGGATCTTCCTGCTCCAGCACGTCGCCTACGCACTCCTCGGCGCCGTGGCCGCCGCCACGCTGACCCAGGGCCTGGGCACCTCCGTCCCCGGCCGGCTCGGCGACGCGGTCGGCGTGTGGCAGGGGCTCCCGGGGCACACCGTCGCTCTGTTCGCGGTGCCGGTGGGTGCGGTGCTGTTCATCGGCGCGGTCACCGGGCTCGCGGCCTGGCGGGCGGGACGGGTGCCCCCCGTGCCGGTGCCCCGCCCCGCCGCCCCGACCGGGGGGCGGCTGACCGGCGTGGCCCGCCGGGCCCTCGGCCTGCGCCTGCCGCCCGCGCTCGTCCTGGGCTGGCACCAGGCGTTCAACGGCCGCCCGCGCACACTCGCCACCATCGGGCGGCTGGCCCTGCCGCTGCTGCTGATCGTGGTGGCGATGAGCGCCTGGACGACCATCGACCGCTTCCACAACAGCCCCGACCGGATGGGTCTGCCCGCGGCACTCACCGTGCGTGCGGACAGCGGCATGACCGACCGGGAGACCCGCGCCCTGCTGTACCGTGACGCGCGGGTCGCCGCCGTCTACCCGGGCGTCGAGGTGGCCGCCCTCGTCCCGGGCCAGACCGCCACCATCGCCCTGCGCGGCCTCGGTACCCACCGCGACCCCTACCCGTACACGCTCGCCGCCGGCCGTCCGGCGAGCGGCCCCGACGAGGCGGTCGCGGGCCAGGGCCTGCTGGACCTCCTCGACGTGCGCGTCGGCGACTGGGTACGGATGACGGTCGGCGACCAGCCGCAGATCCTGCACATCGTGGGCCGCAGCATCGAACCGGAGAACGCCGGCCGGGTCATCTCCACCTCGCTGGACACACTCCGCGAGAACGACCCCCGGCTGGCCCCGACCCTGTACCAGCTGCGCCTGAGCCCGGGTGCCGACCCCGACCGCGTCGCGGCCGCCCTGACGGCGGCCGGACACGGCCACCTCGACGTGCACGCCGTGACGAACCCGGCCGACGGTCTGTCCCCGCTGCGCGGAGTCGTGGTCGGCCTGATCGCCGTCCTGGCGCTGATCGGCCTCATCGAGCTGCTGACCGCGATCGGCGGGACGGTCCGCGAGAGCGAGCGGGACCTGCTGGCGCTCAAGGCCATCGGCATGTCCCCGCGCCAGATCACCGCGATCACCGTCACGGCGACCAGTTGCACGGCCCTGGCCGCGGCCCTCACCGGCACGGCCCTGGGTCTCCCCCTGGCTCACTGGCTGATCGACACCCAGGGCCGGTCCAGCGGCATCGGCGCCGGCATCGCCCAGATCCCGTCCCCCTTCCTGCTCCTGCTCTTCGCAGCAGCAGCCGTACTGGGCGCCGCCGCTTTGGCGACCCTCCCCGCAGGCCGAGCGGCGAGGCGCAGGCTGGCGGACACGTTGAGCGCGGTGGCCTGAGCCGGGGCCTCGGGGATCGACGCCGCGCCGGGACGGCGGGGTGATCCCCGAGTGGGCAAACCCCCGTCAACGCCCCCGCAGCTCCCGGTACTTGGCGACCAGCGCGGACGTCGACGCGTCCAGCCCCGGCACCTCCGCACCCTCCGTCAACGCAGGCTCCACCCGCTTGGCGAGCACCTTGCCGAGCTCGACACCCCACTGGTCGAAGGAGTCGATGTTCCACACCGCGCCCTGTACGAACACCTTGTGCTCGTACAGCGCGACGAGCTGCCCGAGCACGGACGGCGTCAGCTCACGCGCGAGGATCGTCGTCGTCGGCCGGTTGCCCTTGAAGGTCTTGTGCGGCACCAGCTCCTCGGGCGCCCCCTCGGCCCGCACCTCCTCCGCCGTCTTCCCGAAGGCGAGCGCCTGGGTCTGGGCGAAGAAGTTCGCCATCAGCAGGTCGTGCTGCGCCTTCAGCTCGTCACTCAGCTCCGCGACCGGCTCGGCGAAGCCGATGAAGTCCGCCGGGATGAGCTTCGTACCCTGGTGGATGAGCTGGTAGTAGGCGTGCTGCCCGTTGGTGCCGGGCGTGCCCCACACCACCGGCCCCGTCTGCCACTCGACCGGGCGGCCCTCCCGGTCCACCGACTTGCCGTTGGACTCCATGTCCAGCTGCTGCAGATAGGCGGTGAACTTCGACAGGTAGTGGCTGTAGGGCAGCACCGCATGCGACTGAGCGTCGTGGAAGTTGTCATACCAGATACCCAACAGCCCCAGAAGCAGCGGCACGTTGGCCTCCGGGGGCGCACTCCTGAAGTGCTCGTCGACGATCCGGAAACCGTCCAGCATCTCCCGGAAGCGGTCCGGTCCGATGGTGATCATCAGCGACAGCCCGATCGCCGAGTCGTACGAGTACCGGCCACCCACCCAGTCCCAGAACTCGAACATGTTGGCGGTGTCGATACCGAACTCACCGACCTTCTCGGCATTCGTCGACAGGGCCACGAAGTGCCTGGCGACGGCCTCCGGCCCGGCGTTCAGCTCGCTCAGCAGCCAGTCACGGGCCGAGGTGGCGTTGGTGACCGTCTCGATGGTGGTGAAGGTCTTCGACGCGATGACGAACAGTGTCTCCGCGGCGTCCAGGTCACGTGTGGCCTCGTGCAGGTCGGCACCGTCCACGTTCGACACGAAGCGGACCGTCAGGCCGCGGTCGGTGAAGCTGCGCAGCGCCTCGTAGGCCATCGCGGGACCGAGGTCGGAGCCGCCGATGCCGACGTTGATCACGTTCCTGATGCGCTTGCCGGTGTGCCCCGTCCACTTCCCCGAGCGGACGCGCTCGGCGAAGTCGCTCATCTTGTCGAGCACGGCGTGCACCGCCGGGACGACGTTCTCCCCGTCGACCTCGATCACCGCGTCCCGGGGAGCACGCAGCGCCAGGTGCAGCACCGACCGGTTCTCCGTCGTGTTGATCTTCTCGCCGCGGAACATGGCGTCCCGCAGACCGAAGACGTCGGTCGCGGCGGCCAGCTCGCGCAGCAGCCGCAGCGTCTCGTCGGTGACGAGCTGCTTGGAGTAGTCGACGTACAGGTCACCGACCTGGAGGGTGTACCCGGCGCCGCGCCCGGGGTCCGCGGCGAACAGGTCCCGCAGATGGGTGTCGGTGAGCTCCTCGCGGTGCTTGGCGAGAGCGGTCCACTCGGGCGTCTGGTTGAGCCTGGTACGGCCGTCTGCGTTCATTTCGGACTTCAGCCTTCTTTCCTGCCTGTTCCCTGCCGCGTACCTTGTCCCGCTGCCGGTTCCAACCTAGTTGATCAGGGCGTGACGTGAGCGGTCGTCGCGCCGTCGCCCGAGGCAACAACAGGTACGTCCGGCTTGCCCGCCGGTATCAACGAGGTGACCGCCAGGCCGAAGAGCACGGCCGCGAACAGGGCGGGCCCGTTCAGCCCGTACCCCCGGGCCACGGCACCGCCGAGCAGCGCGCCGAGCGGCGCACCGGAGGTCGAGGCGGTGCGGAAGGCGGACGCGAGGCGTCCCACCATCGCCGCCGGGCCGCGCCGCTGCATCAGCGTGACCTGGTTGACGTTCCACACCATGTTCATCCCGCCCAGCAGCAGCATGCCCACAAGGAGCGCGCCGAGGTGCCGGACGGTGCCCATGAGCAGGAGGGACGACGTCTGCACGACGCCGGCGACCAGCAGCGCCCGGACCCGCCCGGTGCGTCGTGCGATCCGCTGGGCGACGAGGCCGCCGAGGAGGCTGCCGGCCGCGTACGCGGTCATGGCGGCGGCGAATCCCGCGTTGCCCGCCCCCAGCCAGCGCGTCACGTGCAACACCAGCGTGGCGATCAGAGCGCCCATGCCGATGTTGCACAGCAGGGTGGCCACGCAGACCGCGCGCAGCGCCCGGTCGCGCCACAGGAAGCGCAGGCCGGCGCCGATCTCCGCCCGCAGGGTACTGCCCGCCCGGCGCGGCTCCCGCTCGGGCGGCCGTATCCGCAGCGACGCCACGAGGGCGGCGGCCACCAGATACGTGCCCGCGTCGGCCGCGAAGGGCATGAAGGCCCCCACGGTCAGCAGCAACGGCACGAAGGGGCCCGCCAGCAGACCGCCGGCGAGTTGCTGCCCGGTCATGAGGCGGGCGTTGGCTCCGCCGAGGGTGTCGCGGTCCACCAGGGAGGGCAGCAGGGCCGTGGAAGCGTTGTCGAAGAGGGTCTGCAGGGTGGTCAGCGCGAAGGCGAGGGCGAGCAGCAGCGGGATCGAGGCGTGTCCGAGACCGACGGCCAGGGCGAAACCGGCGACGAGCAGGGCCCGTACCGTGTCCACCGCCCACATCGCGCGCCGCTGGTCCACCCGGTCCGCGACGGCGCCGCCGAGCAGCCCGAACAGCAGCCAGGGAACATAACCGCAGGCGGTCACCGAGGCCACCGCGAGCGGTTCGTCGGTGAGGCGTACGGCGAGCAGGGGCAGCGCGGACGTCCGTAACGCGTCCCCGAACCGGGACACCACGGCGGCCGCCCACAGCCGCCCGAATCCCCCGCGCCACGCGGGCACGGCCCTGTCCGCGTTCTCGGCGTCCTCGGCGTTCTCGACCGTCCTCACCGCTCCCCCTCACGGTCGGCCCATGTCACGGCCGGCCCATGCACGAACCGTAGAGGAGAGCACTGACAATCGGCCGTCGGCCGAGGGGAGGAACAGCTCCGGCCAGGCGCCCACGGGCACCCGGCCGGTTCTCAACTTCTAGATCTCGCCCCGCAGTTTGGCGAGCGCCTCGGCGAGGATCGCCTCGCCGTCCGCGTCGCTGCGCCGCTCCCGGACGTACGCGAGGTGCGTCTTGTAGGGCTCGGTGCGCGGCGGGTCCGGCGGGTTGTCCCGGTCCTGACCTGCCGGGAAGCCACAGCGCGGGCAGTCCCAGGTCTCGGGCACCTGCGCGTCGCTGGCGAAGCTGGGCTGGGTCTCGTGCCCGTTGGAGCACCAGAAGGAGATGCGCAGACGCGGCGCGGACTCGCCGCGCTCGGCCTCGCCCATCGGCCCCGCCCCGACCCGGCTACCTCGGATCGCGTTGCCACTTGCCACGGTCGTAACTCCCTGCGTGATGGTGCCGCGAAGCGAGTCGGCGTTTCGCTTCGCTGCGAGCGCCTCAGTCTACGTAAGGCCCAACGCGCGTCCAGTGATTGGAGTTACAAACCCCCCGCTCTGCAGACGCAAGCCCCATGATAGGCCGCGCACAGAAGCGCGCACCCAACATGGGGCTCAACGTCCGGAATGTGTGCTTGTGTGACGTCGATCAGGCGGGATCAGCTGTTCGACTTCATCAGGAGGCCGAGGACGACGATGCAGGCGAACCACAGCAGACCGATCACGATGGTGATCCGGTCGAGGTTGCGCTCGGCGACCGAGGAACCGCCGACGGACGACTGCATGCCGCCGCCGAACATGTCGGAGAGGCCGCCGCCCTTCCCCTTGTGCATCAGCACCAGCAGCATCAGCAGCAGGCTGAAGACGATCAGGGCGATCGAGAACCCCAAAACCACGGCTGGACCAACTTCCTCGGAATCGGATGGACGGGGGCACAGCACCCGGGCTGTACCCCCGCAAGGGTACGACGGATCGCCGCTACCGCCTACTCACATCTGTGCTCACTGATCGCGGAATCGCACGATCTTGACGAACTCGTCCGCGTCCAGTGAGGCCCCGCCGACCAGGGCACCGTCGATGTCGGCCTGCGCCATGATCTCGGCGACGTTGCCGGACTTCACGGAGCCGCCGTACTGGACGCGGACCTTGTCGGCCACGTCCTGCGAGTAGAGCTCGGCGATCTTGCCGCGGACGGCGGCGCAGACCTCCTGGGCGTCCTCGGCGCCGCAGACCTTGCCGGTGCCGATGGCCCAGACGGGCTCGTACGCGATCACGACGGTCTCGGCCTGCTCGGCCGTGAGGTCCTTCAGGCCACCCTCGACCTGGGTGAGGGTGTGGGTCACGTGGTTGCCCGCCTCGCGGACGTCCAGCTCCTCACCGACGCACAGGATGGGGGTCAGGCCGTGCCGGAAGGCGGCCTTGGCCTTGGCGTTGACGACCTCGTCGGTCTCGTTGTGGTACTGGCGGCGCTCGGAGTGGCCGATCACCACGTACGTGCACTTGAGCTTGGCCAGCATCGAGCCGGAGATCTCGCCCGTGTAGGCACCCGAGTCGTGGGCCGAGACGTCCTGGGCACCGTACTTGATCTTGAGCTTGTCGCCGTCGACCAGGGTCTGCACGGAGCGCAGGTCGGTGAAGGGCGGCAGGACGGCGACCTCGACGGCCTCGTAGTCCTTGTCCGCGAGGGCGAAGGCGAGCTTCTGGACGTGGGCGATGGCCTCGAGGTGGTTGAGGTTCATCTTCCAGTTGCCCGCCATGATCGGCGTGCGCCCGGAAGTAGTAGATGCAGCCATGCTTGGTCAGTCCTCCAGTGCGGCGAGGCCGGGGAGCGTCTTGCCCTCGAGGTATTCGAGGGAGGCGCCGCCACCGGTCGAGATGTGGCCGAACGCGTTCTCGTCGAAGCCGAGCGTACGCACGGCCGCGGCGGAGTCGCCGCCACCGACGACGCTGAAGCCGTGTCCGTCGGCGAGGGCCTGGGCGACCGCCCTGGTGCCCTCGGCGTAGTCGGGGTGCTCGAAGACGCCCATCGGGCCGTTCCAGAAGACGGTCGCGGCGTCGGCGAGCTTCGCGGCGTACAGCTCGCGGGTCTTCGGGCCGATGTCCAGGCCCTCCTGGTCCTCGGGGATCTTGTCCGCGTCGACCACGCTGTGCTGGGTCGGTGCCTTGGCCTTGAGGTCCGGGAACTGCCGGGCGATCACGACGTCGACGGGGAGCACCAGCTCGACGCCCAGCTTCTCGGCGCGCTCCAGGTACTCGGTGACGGCCGGGACCTGGTCCTCCTGTAGCAGGGAGATACCGACCTCGTAGCCCTTGGCCTTGAGGAAGGTGTAGGCCATGCCACCGCCGATGAGCAGGCGGTCGGCCTTGCCGAGCAGCTCGTCGATGACGGCGAGCTTGTCGGAGACCTTGGCGCCGCCGAGCGCGACGACGTAGGGGCGCTTGACGTCCTCGGTGAGCTTCTTCAGGACGCCGACCTCGGTGGCGATCAGGTAGCCGGCGTAGTGCGGCAGCCGGGCCGGGAGGTCGTACACGGAGGCGTGCTTGCGGTGCACCGCACCGAAGCCGTCGCCCACGTACACATCGGCGAGTTCGGCGAGCTGCTCGGCGAAGGCGCCGCGCTCGGCGTCGTCCTTGCTGGTCTCACCGGGGTTGAAGCGCAGGTTCTCGATGACGGCGACCTGGCCGCCGATCAGGCCCGCGACGGTGTCCCTGGCGGACTCGCCGACCGTGTCGGTCGCGAACGCCACGGCGGAGCCGAGGAGTTCACCGAGCCGCGAGGCGGCCGGGGCGAGGGAGAAGGCCGGGTCCGGGGCGCCCTTGGGACGGCCCAGGTGGGAGGCGACGACCACCTTGGCACCCGCGTCGGCCAAGGCCTTGACGGTGGGCAGGACAGCGCGGATACGGCCGTCGTCGGTGATGGTGCCGTCGGCGAGCGGCACGTTGAGGTCGGCACGGACGAAGACCCGCTTGCCGTCCACGCCGTCGGCGAGAAGTTCGTCGATCGTCTTCATGGGGAGGGACTCCTGAGGAGGGATCGTGGTGCTCGTGATCGTAAAGAGGGCCTGATCTGTACGTGAGTCAGGGCTCGGGCAGCACGTGCACGCGCTGCCCGAGCCCTGTCCTCACACCGAGATGCCTGCTTCGGCGATCAGAGCTGGTTGCCGACGAAGACCGTCAGGTCGACGAGGCGGTTGGAGTAGCCCCACTCGTTGTCGTACCAGCCGATGACCTTCACGTTCTTGCCCTCCTGGACCATGGTCAGGGAGGAGTCGAAGGTGCAGGACGCCGGGGCGTTGACGATGTCGGAGGAGACGATCGGGTCCTCGGTGTAGTCGAGGAGGCCCTTGAGCTCGCCCTCGGCGGCCTTCTGGAAGGCGGCGTTGACCTCTTCCTTGGTGACCTCACGGCCGAGTTCGACGACGAGGTCGGTGACCGAGCCGGTCGGGACCGGGACGCGCATGGCGATGCCGTCCAGCTTGCCCTTGAGCTGCGGGAGCACGAGGGCGGTGGCCTTGGCGGCACCCGTGGTGGTCGGGATGATGTTCTCGGCGGCGGCACGGGCGCGGCGCAGGTCCTTGTGCGGGAAGTCCAGGATGCGCTGGTCGTTCGTGTACGCGTGCACCGTCGTCATCAGGCCCTTGACGATGCCGAAGTTCTCGTCGAGGACCTTCGCCATCGGCGCCACGCAGTTGGTGGTGCAGGAGGCGTTGGAGATGACGTGGTGGTTCGCCGCGTCGTACTTGTCCTGGTTGACGCCCATCACGATGGTGATGTCCTCGTCCTTGGCCGGAGCCGAGATGAGGACCTTCTTCGCGCCGCCGGCGATGTGCTTCGCGGCGTCGTCCTTCTTGGTGAAGATGCCGGTCGACTCGATGACGATGTCGACGCCCAGCTCGCCCCACGGGATGTCGGCGGGGTTGCGCTCGGAGAGCACCTTGATCGTGTGGCCGTCGACGGTGATCGTGTCGGCGGTGTGGGAGACCTCCTGCTTCAGGCGGCCCAGGATCGTGTCGTACTTGAGCAGGTGGGCGGTGGTCGCGGTGTCACCCAGGTCGTTGACAGCCACAACCTCGATGTCCGCCCCCTGCTCCAGCAGCGCGCGGAAGTAGTTACGCCCGATGCGGCCGAAGCCGTTGATGCCTACGCGGATCGTCACGAACCGATCTCCTCGTTGGTACGCCGGCCATGCGGTGCCGGCGAGCTGTGTTTGGGATGTCCCCGACCACCCCCGACCCTACCTCCCTGGGGGCCTGGTGGTGACATCCAGATGCCTCATACGCAGCAGGGCGGTCCGTACCCGCCAGTAGGGGTACGGACCGCCCCGGAATTGCGCCCGGATCACCCGGTTCAGCCATGAATTGTCAATGCCGGTCGAGTGCCCGGATCACTCGTTCGTGAGCGCGTCGGCTCACTTGTCGAGTGCCGCCAGGGCCTTCTTCACCAGGGCCTTCCGGTCGGCCGCGGCCGGGACCTGTTCCAGGCCGAAGCCGAGCAGCACGGTCCGGTCGGTGGTGACCGCTCCGTAGGTCTTGAACAGGGCTCCGGTGCGCGTCCAGTCCTTCAGTGCCGCCGGGCTGCCCGGTGGCGGTCCGGTCACCTTCCAGGCGCCCAGCGAAGTCTCGAAGCCCTCGGTCTCCTTGGCCGTGCCGCCGACGACGAGCGAGGCGTCGTCGGCGAGGACGCCGTGGCCGCCGGTGCCCGGGTCGGTGATGTACGCGATCGAGAGTTCGACGGACTTCCCGGCGTAGGCGCTGAGGTCGAAGTCGACCGAGCGCCAGCCGTCGGAGCTGCCGGTGAGGCTGTTCCACGAGCCGGTGCTGCCGGTCGCGGTGCAGCCGCCGGTGCCCAGGGTCAGGTAGTGCTTGAGCCACGGGTGTTCGTTGACCAGGAACCCGGCCGCGCAGTCGGCCGGCACCGCCGTGGAGGTGGCGCCGCCCGCCTCCGGAAGGGTCGTCCAGTCGTTCGCGCCGGCGGTGTGCGCCTCGACCACCGCGTGGTCGTAACCGGGCTCGGTGTCCCACAGCAGCCGGGTGCGGAGCGTCGGCTTGTCGGCGGCGCCGACCCCGGTGAGGTCGACGGTGCGGGTGAGGCGCTTGTAGGCGTCGTCGGTGTGCACCGCCGCGGCCATGTACGAGCCGGTGTACGGCCCGTACGGGTTGACGGTGCCCGCGAACTGGCCCGCGCCGGCACTGGCGAACTGCGGGTACTTCGACGCGGGCAGCTCGTCGGAGGTGACGGCGTAGCTGCCGGCCTTGTCGAGCGGGTTGCCCGGCGCGCCGCCGAGGGCGGCCGTGGCGCCGCCGAGTTCACCCGAGCCGGTGAAGCCGGTGGCCCCGGCGAGCGACGTGCGCGAGTAGGCACCGAGGTAGTACTGGCTGAAGTCGTCCGACAGGGTCCCGTCGGCGAGGGCGACGTTGCCGCCGGCCAGCTCGCCGGCCTCGATGAGCCTGCCGCCCTCGTTGAGGTAGGCACGCAGCTGGAGCTGGGTGGCGTTGCCCGGGCCGCTCGCGCCGGAGTAGTGGACGACGGTCCTGAAGTGCCGGAGCACGCCGAGCGCGTCGGGCGCTCCTTGCGTGGCGACGTCCCAGACGAGAGCCCTGCGGCCGTTCGCCTTCAGCGCGTCCACGTACTTCTGCGCCTGTGTGGCGGCCGTGCCCTCCTCGGCCACCACGAGGGTGTCGGCCTTGGGGCGCTTGGCCACGGTGTACGTGAAGTGCGCGCTGGAGGTGCGCTTTCCGCTCCTCGTCCGGCCGGTGAACCACACCTCGACCTTGTCACGGGGGTCGCCGCCGCGGACCTTGGCCCGGTACTCGTCGAAGTAGAGGTCGTCCTCACCGCCGAAGGTCTGGCCGCCCTTCCAGTGCCTGAGCGTGCGGTCGGTGGTACGGCCGCCGTTGACGCGGTACCTGAGCTCCTTGTCGCGCACGGACTTGCGGACGACGACCGAGACCTCCTGGTCCGCGCCGCGCGAGTACGACGTGGAGAACGTCGCGGGGGTGAAGTCGGCCGCGCTCAGCCCGACCGAGGAGGCCGGCTTGTCGGGGTGGGCGGCGGTCTCGGCGACGGAGAGCGCGAACGGGATGTTCTTGGTGAACTCCTGCTGGATCAGCTTCTCGTCGTCGGGGAAGTTGAAGACCGACTGGCAGTCGGCGGCGTTCCAGGCGTCGTTCGGGTCGAGGTCCGACGCGGTCTGGCAGGTCGACATCTCCGGGGTGAACATCGCCATGCCGTTGACGTTGGAGGCGTGGCCGTCCGCTTCGCCGTTGGTGGTGTACAGCTCCGAGGAGACCTGCGGGTGGTAGCCGGGGATCGCGGAGTGCTCCGGGGTGCCGGCGAGCGCCTTGTAGAGGACGTCGTCCGGGGTCGGTGTGGCGACCTGCCAGCCGACTCCGTACAGCAGGAGTTCGGCGGCGGAGTGGTAGTTGATGCCGTAGGTGAAGCCGACGCGCTTCTCGAAGCGGTCGAGGGCCTTGGTCTCCGGCTCGGACGCCGGGCTCGCGCCACGGTAGGTCTCGCTGGTCGGGTTGGGGGACGAACCCTCGTCGTCGTAGCCCCACTTGTAGGAGAAGTTGCGGTTGAGGTCGACACCGTCGCCGGTGGAGATGACGCCGTCGCCGTTGACGTCCCGCAGGTTCTTGCGCCAGAGGCGGGTGTCGGAGTTCTTGAAGGTGTAGTCGTAGCCGTCGGGGTTGGCCGAGAGCACGAACCACAGCTCGGTCGAGTCGACGATCTTCTTGATGCGCCGGTCCGTCTTGTAGCGGTCCAGGTAGTAGTGCATCAGGCGCCGGGTCATCTCGGGTGTGATCCACTCGCGCGCGTGCTGGTTGGACATGTACAGCACGGAAGGCTTGGAGCCGTCCTTGGACTTCTTCGCGTTCCTGGTCAGTTTGAGCGCGAGGATGTCCTGGCCGCCCACGGTCCTGCCGATGGACTCGACCTTGGTGAGGCCGGGGTTCTGCTGGGCGGTCCTGAGGATCTCCTCCTTCAGGCCGCCGCTTCCCCCGTACGGGCGGAACACGCCCTGGGCGGCGTCCTCGACACGGGTCGCCGCCTTGGCCGAAAGCTTGTGCTCGGTGAGGTCGACGCCCTGTTTCCCGAGCTTCTCGGCCTGCTTGTCGGTGAGGTAGAGCTCGACGGTGCGCTTGCCTGCTCCTGTCACCTGCTCGCCGAGCTCGTTGCCGTCCTGCCCGGCCGCGAGCAGCAGCGGTACCTGCTTCCGGGTGACTTCGGCGTGGAACACCTTGACCTCGTCGTCGCTCTTGGCGTCGGTTCCGGTCGAGGCGGCGGTCTGTGCCTGGGCGATGGGTGCGAGGCTCGCTCCGCCGAGCAGGAGCGCGCCGACAGCGAGGATCGATCTCGCTCTGTGTCTCATGAACCCCCCTAGCCATGGCCCGCCACGACGGCGGACATCTGCCAGGCTCATGACACCTCATGATCGAGTCAAGGGCGCCCCATGGACAGCAAAACGCCGGTGCCTTCACCCGACTGGGCTCAGGCACCGGCGAACTGACGGGACGTCATCCCGCCAGGTTGTCGGCCAGCTCCTCGCTGAGGTTGGCCTCCGTCCCCGGGATGCCCAGGTCGGAGGCGCGCTTGTCGGCCATCGCCAGCAGGCGGCGGATACGGCCGGCGACGGCGTCCTTGGTCAGCGGCGGGTCGGCGAGAGCGCCCAGCTCCTCCAGGGAGGCCTGCTTGTGCTCCATCCGCAGCCGCCCGGCGGCCGCGAGGTGCTCGGGGACCTCGTCGCCGAGGATCTCCAGGGCGCGCTGGACGCGGGCACCGGCGGCGACGGCGGCCCGGGCCGAGCGGCGCAGGTTGGCGTCGTCGAAGTTGGCCAGCCGGTTCGCCGTGGCGCGCACCTCGCGGCGCATCCGGCGCTCCTCCCAGGCCAGCACGGACTCGTGCGCGCCGAGCCGGGTGAGCAGGGCACCGATCGCGTCGCCGTCGCGGACGACGACCCGGTCCACCCCCCGCACCTCGCGGGCCTTGGCGGCGATCGACAGCCGGCGGGCGGCGCCGACCAGCGCCAGCGCGGCCTCGGGCCCCGGGCAGGTGACCTCCAGGGAGGAGGAGCGTCCGGGCTCGGTCAGTGAGCCGTGCGCCAGGAAGGCACCGCGCCAGGCCGCCTCGGCGTCGCAGGTCGCACCCGAGACCACCTGCGGGGGCAGGCCCCGGATCGGGCGGCCCCGGCCGTCCACCAGACCGGTCTGCCGGGCGAGCTGGTCACCCCCGGCGACCACCCGCACCACGTACCGGGAACCGCGGCGCAGCCCGCCGGGGGCCATCACGATCAGCTCGGAACTGTGGCCGAAGATCTCCAGGATGTCCCGCTTGAGGCGCCGGGCCGCCATCGCGGTGTCCAGCTCCGCCTCGATCACGATGCGTCCGCTGACCAGGTGGAGGCCGCCGGCGAACCGCAGGATGGCGGAGACCTCCGCCTTCCTGCAGCAGGTCCGGGTGACGGGGAGCCGGGAGATCTCGTCCTTCACCGCTGCCGTCATCGCCATGGGCCGATCCTTCCATGCATCCGAAAAATACGGTCGTACGCGGCGGCCAACAGCTCCGGGTCGTGCCTCGGGGTCCCGTCGGTCCGGGCCACGGGCGCCAGCTCGACCGCGGCTCCCAGCCGCTTGGCGGCCTCGGTGAGGGATTCGCGGTCGGGCACGGCGGCCTCGTCGGCCAGCACCACGTCCAGGGCGAGTTTAGGGGCGTGTCGCCCCAAAACCTCCAAATGACGCTGCGGAGAGAAGCCCTCGGTTTCTCCCGGCTGCGGAGCGAGGTTCAGGGACAGCACCCGGCGTGCCTTCGTCTCCGTGAGGGCGTCCAGGAGCTCGGGGACGAGCAGGTGGGGGATGACCGAGGAGAACCAGGAGCCGGGGCCGAGCACCACCCAGTCCGCGTCCAGAACGGCGGCCACGGCCTCCGGGACGGCGGGCGGGTCGTTCGGCACCAGGTGCACGGACTGCACCTCACCCGGGGTGAGGGCGACGGTGGCCTGCCCGCGCACCGTGTCGACGTCGTCCGGGCGCTGCGGGTCGTGCCCCTTGACCAGCGCCTGGAGCTCCAGCGGCACGGCGGACATGGGCAGTACGCGCCCGTGCGCGCCGAGCAGTTTGCCGACCAGGTCCAGGGCCTGGACGTGGTCGCCGAGCTGCTCCCACAGGGCCACGATCAACAGGTTGCCGACCGCGTGCTCGTGCAGGTCGCCCTGGGACTGGAAGCGGTGCTGGATGACCCGGGCCCAGGTCTGGCCCCAGTCGTCGTCACCGCACAGGGCGGCCAGCGCCTTGCGCAGGTCGCCGGGCGGCAGCACGCCCAGCTCGTCGCGCAGGCGCCCGCTGGAACCGCCGTCGTCGGCCACGGTGACGACGGCGGTGAGGTCGCCGGTGATCCGGCGCAGCGCGGCCAGCGAGGCGGACAGGCCCATGCCGCCGCCCAGGGCGACGACCTTGGGCTGGGCGCCGCGACGGCGCGGCCTGGCGCCACGGGCCTCGGCCGGCCGGCCGGCGCGGGCCTCCGGTACCACCCGGCGCAGCCCGCGCAGCCGCGGTGTACGTTCCCTCATTCCCGTCCCATGTCCCGGTGTACGACCACCGTCTCCACGCCCTCGGCCGCGAGCCGCGCGGCGAGCTTCTCCGACACCGCGACCGAGCGGTGCTTGCCGCCGGTGCAGCCGATGGCGATGGTCACATACCGCTTGCCCTCGCGGCGGTAACCGGCCGCGATGAGCCGCAGCAGTTCGGCGTACCGGTCGAGGAACTCCTTGGCGCCGGGCTGGTTGAAGACGTACGCGGACACCTCCTCGTTGACGCCGGTGAACGGGCGCAGCTCCGGGACCCAGTGCGGGTTGGGCAGGAACCGCATGTCCGCGACCAGGTCGGCGTCGACCGGGAGGCCGTACTTGAAGCCGAAGGACATCACGGTGGCCCGCAGCTCGGGCTCCTCCTCGCCGGCGAACTGGGCGTCCATCTTGGCGCGCAGCTCGTGCACGTTGAGGCTGGAGGTGTCGATCACCAGGTCGGCGTCGCCGCGCAGCTCGCGCAGCAGCTCCCGCTCGGCGGCGATGCCGTCGACGATCCGGCCGTCGCCCTGGAGCGGGTGCGGGCGGCGCACCGACTCGAAGCGGCGTACCAGGGCCTCGTCGGAGGACTCCAGGAAGACGATCCGCCGGGTGACGCCGCGGGCGTCGAGGTCGGCGAGCGACTCCCGCAGGTTGTCGAAGAAGCGCCGCCCGCGTACGTCGACGACGACCGCGATCCGCGCCACGTTGCCCTGCGAGCGGGCGCCGAGCTCCACCATGGTGGGGATCAGCGCGGGCGGCAGGTTGTCGACGACGAACCAGCCGAGGTCCTCCAGACACTTGGCGGCCGTCGAGCGGCCGGCTCCGGACATGCCGGAGATGATCACCAGCTCGGGGATGGCCCCGTCGGGGGCCCCGGCTGTCTCGCTGCCCGTACTCACCTTTGCTCCGTTGTCCTGGATCGCCTGCTGCGGCTCATCCGCGCGCTCTTCGTCGTGTGCCGGATCTCGGTCCGCTGTGGGGTGTGTTTCGTGCTCCGTCATGTCTCCTGCCCCCGTCGTTCGTCCGGGGTGCCCTCTGTCAGGGGCTCCCCCGAGGGATCCCCCGTCGTACCGGGTTCCCCGTCTTCAATGATCTCTCCTGTCGCCGTGTTGACGGCGGGGGCGGCCGGGGCCGCCAGGGCGAGGGCCGCGGCGATCGTCTCGGCCGTCTTGCGGCCTATCCCGGGGACCTCCTGGATCTGGTCCAGCGTGGCGGACCGCAGCTTCTTCACCGAGCCGAAGTGCTTGATCAGGGCCTGTTTGCGGGTGTCACCGAGGCCGGGCACCTCGTCGAGGGGGCCGGCGCGGAAGCGTTTGGCGCGCTTGGTCCGCTGGTAGGTGATCGCGAACCGGTGCGCCTCGTCGCGGACGCGCTGGAGCAGGTAGAGGCCCTCGCTGGTGCGGGGCAGGACCACCGGGTCGTCCTCGCCCGGCACCCACACCTCCTCCAGGCGCTTGGCGAGGCCGCAGACCGCGATGTCGTCGATGCCGAGCTCGTCCAGGGCCCGCTGGGCGGCCGCGACCTGCGGCTTTCCGCCGTCGACGACGACGAGCTGCGGCGGGTAGGCGAACTTCTTGGGCCGGCCGTCGTCGTCCTTGAGCCCGTCCCTGGGCTCGTTGCCGAGCTCGCCGTCCTCGGAGCCGTCGTCCACCCACTCGCCGGTCTTCTCCTTCTCGGCGAGATAGCGCCGGAACCGGCGGGTGATCACCTCGTGCATGGAGCGGACGTCGTCCTGACCGGCGAATCCCTTGATCTGGAAGCGCCGGTACTCGCCCTTGCGCTGCAGGCCGTCCTCGAAGACGACCATGGAGGCGACCACGTCGTCGCCCTGCAGGTGGGAGATGTCGTAGCACTCGATCCGGAGCGGGGCGCTGTCCAGGTCGAGGGCCTCGGCGATCTCCTCCAGGGCGCGCGAGCGGGTGGTGAGGTCGGAGGCCCGCCTGGTCTTGTGCAGGACGAGTGCCTGCTGGGCGTTGCGCTGCACGGTCTCCATGAGCGCCTTCTTGTCGCCGCGCTGCGGTATCCGCAGGGAGACACCCGCGCCGCGGCGGCCGGTCAGCCACTCCTGGACCGGTTCGACCGGCTCGGGCAGGGCGGGGACGAGCACCTCCTTGGGGACTGCGTCACCGCTCTCCTCGCCGTACAGCTGCTGCAGGGCGTGCTCGACGAGGGCGCCGGTGGTGACCTCCTCGACCTTGTCGGTCACCCAGCCGCGCTGGCCCCGGACCCGGCCGCCGCGCACGTGGAAGATCTGGACGGCCGCCTCCAGCTCGTCCTCGGCGACCGCGATGAGGTCGGCGTCGGTCGCGTCGGCGAGCACGACCGCGTTCTTCTCCATGGCCTTCTTCAGGGCCTCGATGTCGTCGCGCAGGCGGGCGGCCCGCTCGTACTCCATCTCGTCGGCCGCCGCCGTCATCTGCTTCTCCAGACGGCGCAGGTACGTGCCCGTGCGCCCGGCCATGAAGTCGCAGAACTCGTCCGCCAGTTCCCAGTGGTCCTCGGCCGGGATCCGGCCGACGCAGGGGGCCGAGCACTTGCCGATGTAGCCGAGCAGACAGGGGCGGCCGGTGCGGGCGGCGTTCTTGAAGACGCCGGCCGAGCAGGTGCGTACCGGGAAGACGCGGAGCAGCAGGTCGACGGTGTCGCGGATGGCCCACGCGTGCGCGTACGGGCCGAAGTACCTGACACCCTTCTTCTTGTGACCCCGCATCACCTGGACCCGGGGGAACTCCTCGTTCATCGTCACCGCGAGGTACGGGTAGCTCTTGTCGTCGCGGTACTTGACGTTGAACCGGGGGTCGTACTCCTTGATCCACGAGTACTCCAGCTGCAGCGCCTCGACCTCCGTGGACACCACGGTCCATTCCACGGACGCGGCCGTGGTGACCATCGTCCGGGTGCGGGGGTGGAGGTTCGCCAGGTCCTGGAAGTAGTTCGCCAGACGCTGGCGCAGGCTCTTCGCCTTTCCGACGTAGATCACCCGGCGGTGCTCGTCCCGGAACCTGTAGACCCCGGGAGAGTCCGGGATGTCTCCCGGCCTGGGGCGGTAGCTGGAGGGGTCGGCCATGTCTCACACCCTACTGGCGGGGACCGACACCGCGGCGGGCCCGTGGGCGACGCCGCGCGCCTGCCGGCCCGCCCGGGGGCGCTGCTCGGCCAAGTGCGTACGGCGGCCGAACGGAAGGTGTTGTCGGAGCAAGGTCAACACGCTTCAATGCGGAGGAACTCGGGGGCCGTGAACGACGGCACGTGGCTGAAGCGTACGGATGTGCGACGCCCCGGCGCCGACGGGGTGGCCCCCGGGCCGAACCCCTTGGGGGCGAGACTCACGCGCACGGTCTGACCAGCCGTAGTGAACCTTCACAGAAAGGCCCCTGTGCATGCCGCACGCCACACAGCACGCGGATGTCGCCGCCGCGGAACTGGACACGGCCCTTCGGGGCGGTCCCTTCCATGTCGCCCTGCGGGCCGCGATCGCCGCCCGCGGACTGCCGCTCCAGCGCGTGCAGCACCATCTCTCCCGGCACGGGGTCAAGGTGGGGGTGACCAGCCTGAGTTACTGGCAGCAGGGAGCCCGGCGCCCGCAGCGTCCGGAGTCGCTGCGGGCCGTGCGGGCGCTGGAGGAGATCCTTCAGCTGCCGGACGAGTCGCTGATCCGGCTGCTCGCCGAGTCCGGCGAACGCCCGGCCACCTCACGTCCGGCCGCCGCCCGGTCGTACCGCTCACTGGTCGAGGCCTCCGGCGTCCTGGACCGGCTCCAGGCGGACCTGGGCTGGTCGCTCGACGGCGGCCTGAACACCCTCGGACACCATGAGCGGATACGGATCGGGGCGCGCCGTGAACTGGCCGGCCGGGAGTCCCACCACATCGTGCGTGCCCACCGGGACGGCGTGGACCGGTTCGTGGCCGTCCATCACGGTGACCCTGGCTGTGTGCCGCAGCGCATGCACGTCCACGCCGTGGAGAACTGCCGCACCGGCCGGATCCGCTGGGACCAGGACACCGGGGTGCTCGTGGCGGAGCTGCTCTTCGACACCCGGCTGCGGTCCGGCGACACCTTCCTCTTCCGGTACGGCGTCGAGGACGGCACGGCCGGGGTCTCCCGCGAGTACGCGCGTGGCTTCGGTTTCCCCGGCGGGCAGTACGCCCTCCAGGTGCGTTTCGACACGGGGGCGCTGCCGGTGCGCTGCCACCGGTTCACGCAGCCCTCCGCGGCGGCCCCGCGCAGCGGCCGGCAGGAGCTGCCGCTCAGCGGACTGCACCGCTCGGTGCACATCGTCGAGTCGCGGACCCGGCCGGGCATCGTGGGCATCTGCTGGGACTGGGACTGACGCGCACACGGGAACGTGGGTCCGGGACCGACCCGCCCGCGTAAACGCTTGCGCAAGCGTTTACGTCAAGCCCTCTCATGGGGTACCTTCCGGCTTGGCAGGACCCGCCGGGGCCCAGGAGGGAGCCCGATCCGATGCCCACCATGGCCGACGTCGCGCGCAGCGCCGGCGTGTCGGTGGCGACCGTCTCCCACGTCCTCAACGGCACGCGCCCGGTGCTGCCGCACACCCGCCAAGCGGTCCTGGACGCCATCGACGAGCTCGGATACACGCCCAACACCCTGGCCCGCTCCCTGGTGACCTCCCGCACCCGCTCCATCGGGCTCGCGGTGTCGGCGATCACCAACCCGTACTTCACGGAGATCCTGCAGGGCGTCGAGGCCGCGGCCCTGCAGGAGGGCTACAGCCTCCTCATCGCCGATCCGCACGACGATCCCGTGCACGAACGCAAGGTCGTCCAGCTGCTGCACGAGCGCCGGGTGGACGGCATGATCGTCGCGCCGTCCGCGGATCCCCGCGATCTCGTCGCCTACCTCGGCCGGCACGCCGTTCCGACGGTGTTCCTGGACCGGGTGGTCGACGACCGCACGGGCACCGCGCCGCGCTTCGACCAGGTCTGCGCGGAGAACACCGAGCCGATGACCCGGCTCGTGACCCACCTGGCGGGCCTCGGCCACCGCCGGATCGCGCTGGTGGCCGGCCTGCCCGGGCTCAGCACCACCGGCGAGCGGATCACCGGCTACCGGCACGGTCTTGACGCGGCCGGGCTCGCCCACGACCCCCGGCTCGTGGTCTCCGGGAACTCCGAGTCGGCCGGAGCGGAGCGGGCCACGGCGGCGCTGCTGGCGCTCACCCCCGCCCCGACGGCCTTGGTCACCGCCAACAACGCGATGACCATCGGCGCCCTGCGTGCCCTGCGCGACCGGGGTCTGTCCGTACCCGGCGACATCGCCCTGTGCTGCTTCGACGACTTCGCCTGGGCCGATCTGCTCTCCCCGCGGCTCACCGCGATCGCCCAGCCCAGCAGGGACATCGGTGCCCGGGCGGTCCGGGTCCTCCTCGACCGCCTGGCCGCGCCGGACGGGCCTGCCCGGACCGTCCGGCTGCCCTGCTCCTTCGTTCATCGCACGTCGTGCGGGTGTCCCGAGAAAGGAACCGATTCGTGATCGTCGTCGCCGGTGAGGCACTGATCGACCTCGTACCACAGGGCCAGGGTGCCCTGGCGGCGCTGCAGCCGGCGCTCGGTGGCGGCCCCTACAACACGGCCCTGGCGCTGGGCCGCCTCGGCTCCGCCACCGCCTTCTGCTCCCGCACCTCGTACGACGCCTTCGGCGAGGCCCTGCTGGACGGGCTGCGACGGGCGGGCGTGGACGTCTCGGCCGTGCAGCGCGGCACGGAGCCCACCACCCTCGCGGTCGCCACCCTCGACGGCGACGGTTCCGCCGCCTACTCCTTCTACGTCCAGGGCACCGCCGACCGCCTGTTCACGGTCCCCTCCGTTCTCCCGGCCGGAACCCGCGCGGTGTCCTTCGGCACCTGCTCACTCGTCCTGGAGCCGGGGGCGAGCGCCTACGAGGAGCTCATGCGGACCTCGGCCGCACAGGGGCTGTTCACCGCCCTCGATCCGAACATCCGGCCGGGCCTGATCTCCGACGCCGACGCCTACCGGACGCGTTTCAAGAGCTGGCTGCCGTCGGTGACCCTGCTGAAGCTCTCCGAGGAGGACGCCCGGTGGCTGGGCGGCACCCCGGACGAATGGCTCGCCGCGGGCCCCTCCGCCGTCGTGATCACCCGCGGCGGGAACGGCCTCACCGTCTTCACCCGGGACGGCGCGGAGCATTCCGTGCCCGGTGTGAAGGTCGACGTCGTGGACACCATCGGTGCCGGTGACACGGTGAACGCGGCCCTGCTGCACGGGCTGTCCCGGCAGGACGCCCTCTCCCCCTCTGCCCTCGCCGCCATGGGCGCGGAGAGCTGGACGCGACTGCTGCGGTTCGCGGCGCGCGCAGCGGCGATCACCTGCTCCCGGGCCGGGGCCGAGCCACCGTTCGCCGACGAGGTGGGCGGCGTCTGAGGGATCGGGGCGGCACGGGAACGGCGCCCCGCGGACAGTGCCGCAGGACGCCGTTGATCCGTGTCAGGCCTTGCGGGCCCGCGTCGTCCTCTTCGCGGGTGCCGCCTTCTTCGCGGTCCCCGTGGCCTTGCCGGTCACCGCGTTGTCGGCGGCCCGGGCGGAGCGTGACGAGGCCGTCTTCCGCGCCGGCGCCTTCGTCGACGGGGTGGCGTCGCTGATCGTCTCCGGCTGCAGGATCTCGCGCAGGAACTTGCCGGTGTGGCTGGCCGGGACCCCGGCCACCTGCTCGGGGGTGCCCTCCGCGACGACCAGGCCGCCGCCCGCGCCGCCCTCGGGGCCCATGTCGACGATCCAGTCGGCGGTCTTGATCACGTCGAGGTTGTGCTCGATGACGATGACCGTGTTGCCCTTGTCGACCAGGCCGGAGAGGACCTTGAGCAGCTTGCTGATGTCCTCGAAGTGCAGACCGGTGGTCGGCTCGTCGAGCACGTAGACCGTGCGGCCGGTGGAGCGCTTCTGCAGCTCGCTGGCGAGCTTCACGCGCTGTGCCTCACCCCCGGACAGGGTGGTCGCGGACTGGCCGAGACGGACGTAACCGAGACCGACGTCGTTCAGCGTCTTCAAGTGGCGGTTGATCGCCGGGACGGCCTCGAAGAAGTGCATGGCCTCTTCGATGGGCATGTTCAGGACCTCGGCGATGGACTTGCCCTTGTAGTGGACCTCCAGGGTCTCCCGGTTGTACCGGGCGCCGTGGCAGACCTCGCACGGGACGTAGACGTCCGGGAGGAAGTTCATCTCGATCTTGATCGTGCCGTCGCCGGCGCAGTTCTCGCAGCGGCCGCCCTTGACGTTGAAGGAGAAGCGACCGGGCAGGTAACCGCGGACCTTCGCCTCGGTCGTCTCCGCGAACAGCTTGCGGACGTGGTCGAAGACACCGGTGTACGTCGCCGGGTTCGACCGCGGGGTGCGGCCGATGGGTGACTGGTCGACGTGCACCACCTTGTCCACGAGGTCGTCGCCGTCCACGCGCGTGTGCCGCCCGGGCACGTTGCGCGCGCCGTTCAGCTCGCGGGCCAGGTGCGTGTAGAGGATGTCGTTGACCAGCGTCGACTTGCCGGAGCCGGACACGCCCGTGACGGCCGTGAACACGCCGAGCGGGAAGGAGACGTCGATGTCCTGGAGGTTGTTCTCCCGGGCGCCGTGCACCGTGAGCTGCCGCGAGGGGTCGCGGGGGCGGCGGATGCCCGGCACGGGGATGGACTTCTTGCCGGACAGGTACTGGCCGGTCTGCGACTCGGCGTTGTCGAGCAGTTCCTTCAGGGAGCCGCTGTGCACGACCTTGCCGCCGTGCTCGCCCGCGCCGGGGCCGATGTCGACCACCCAGTCGGCGACCTTGATGGTGTCCTCGTCGTGCTCGACGACGATGAGCGTGTTGCCCATGTCCCGGAGCCGGACCAGGGTCTCGATCAGCCGGTGGTTGTCGCGCTGGTGCAGGCCGATGGACGGCTCGTCGAGGACGTAGAGCACGCCGACCAGGCCGGAGCCGATCTGGGTGGCCAGGCGGATGCGCTGGGCCTCGCCGCCGGAGAGGGTGCCGGCCGCGCGGTTCAGGGAGAGGTAGTCCAGACCGACGTCGACCAGGAACCGCAGCCGCTCGTTGACCTCCTTCAGCACGCGCTCGGCGATCTTCTTGTCGCGGGCGGTCAGCTTCAGCTCGCCCAGGAAGTCCGCGCAGTCGCTGATGGACATCGCGGAGACCTCGGCGATCGACTTGTCCATGATCGTGACCGCCAGGACTATCGGCTTCAGGCGCGTGCCCTCACAGGTGGGGCAGGGCACCTCGCGCATGTAGCCCTCGAAGCGCTCGCGGCCGGCGTCGCTCTCGGCCTCGCCGTGGCGGCGCTTGACGAAGGGAACGGCGCCCTCGAAGGGAGTGGTGTACACGCGCTCGCGCCCGTACCGGTTGCGGTAGCGGACCTCGATCTGCGTCTTGTGGCCGTACAGCAGGGCCTTCTTGGCGCGCTGCGGCAGACCCGCGAAGGGGATGTCCGTCCTGAATCCCAGCGCGTCCGCGAGGGCGCCGACCAGACGGCCGAAATAGTCCTTGGTGTGCCCGTGCGACCAGGGGTGGATGGCGCCCTCGTCGAGGGACTTGTCCTCGTCGGGGACGATCAGCTCCGGGTCGACCTCCATGCGCGTGCCGATGCCGGTGCACTCGGGGCAGGCGCCGAAGGGCGAGTTGAAGGAGAAGGAGCGGGGCTCGAGCTCCTCGAAGGACAGGTCGTCGTACGGGCAGTACAGGTGCTCCGAGTACATGCGCTCGCGCTCGGGGTCGTCCTCGGGGAGGTCGACGAAGTCGAGCACGACCATGCCGCCCGAGAGGCCGAGCGCGGTCTCCACGGAGTCGGTGAGGCGGCGCTTGGCGGTGTCCTTCACCGTGAGGCGGTCGATGACCACCTCGATGGTGTGCTTCTCCTGCTTCTTCAGCGCGGGCGGGTCGGAGAGCTGGATGGTCTGCCCGTCCACACGCGCCCGGCTGTAGCCCTTGGTCTGCAGGTCGGCGAAGAGGTCGACGAACTCGCCCTTGCGCTCGCGCACCAGCGGCGAGAGCACCTGGAAGCGGCTCCCCTCCGGCAGCTCCAGGACCCTGTCGACGATGGCCTGCGGCGACTGGCGCGAGATCGGCCGGCCGCACTCGGGACAGTGCGGCTTGCCGATGCGCGCGAACAGCAGCCGCAGGTAGTCGTAGACCTCGGTGATGGTGCCGACCGTCGAGCGCGGGTTGCGCGAGGTCGACTTCTGGTCGATGGAGACGGCCGGGGAGAGGCCCTCGATGAAGTCGACGTCCGGCTTGTCCATCTGGCCGAGGAACTGGCGGGCGTACGAGGAGAGCGACTCCACGTAGCGCCGCTGGCCCTCGGCGAAGATGGTGTCGAAGGCCAGGGATGACTTGCCTGACCCGGACAGGCCCGTGAAGACGATGAGCGAGTCCCGAGGCAGGTCGAGCGACACGTTCTTGAGGTTGTGCTCGCGCGCGCCACGGACGATGAGACGGTCGGCCACGCCGGTCCGCACCTTTCTTGAGAGAAGTGACAGGGGCGGGGCCCCCGTGCTTCTTCAGCCTAGGGGGAGCCACTGACAACGCCGGTCGGGTTCCCGGCCGGAACAACAATCCCCGGCCATCCAGCATGCCCGATGCCGCGTCCGACCATATAGCACGTGCATTCGATTTAGGTGCTCGGTCCGCCACCTTCACCCGAAGGAGTGGCGGGGCTAGGGTCGGCCCCATGACTGATCACGTGCGTGACCTGGCGTCTGTACAGAAAGCGACCGAACGGCTCCTCAGCGCGGCGGCCGCATTGGACAACGCCGCTGTGACGGAGCCGTCACGGCTGCCGGGCTGGACGCGCGGCCACGTCCTCGCCCACCTCGCCCGCAACGCGGACGCGCTCGTCAACGTCCTCCAGGGCCGGCCCATGTACGCGTCGGCCGGCGCCCGGGACGCCGACATCGAGCGGGGCGCCCCGCGCTCCCTGGACGCCCAGCTCGCCGACCTGCGCGCGAGCGCCGCCCGCTTCCGGCAGACGGGGGACGCCCCTGCGGACTGGTCGCGCACGGTGGAGCTGCGGGGCGGGGTCACCGACTCCGCGTCCCGGGTGCCCTTCCGGCGCTGGACCGAGGTGGAGCTCCACCATGTCGATCTCGGGATCGGCTACGAACTGGAGGACCTCCCGGAGGACTTCGTCGAGCGGGAGATCGATTTTCTCGCCGAGCGCTTCGGCGGGCACAAGGACGTCCCCTCGACCGGTCTGCGCACCCATGACGGCCGGACGTGGACCACCGGGGGCGGCGCCGGGGGCGGTCCGGTCGGCGTCGAGGGTTCGGCCGCCGGCCTGCTCGGCTGGCTCGCCGGGCGCCGCGACGGCTCGGACCTCGTGGTGACGGGCGGCACACTGCCTCGGCTGCCGTCGCTGTAGCGCCGAGCGGCCTCAGGGCCGCTCCCCCGCTATAGGCTGATCACCATGACGTACAGCGGTGAGGTGACGGTCGGCGGACCGGCCGACGTGCACGAGCTCAAGGACCTGATGATCACCAAGATCGCGGTCGGGCCGATGAACAACAACGCCTACCTGCTGCGCTGCCGGGCCACGGACGAGCAGTTGCTGATCGACGCCGCCAACGAGGCGCACACGCTGCTCGGCATGATCGGTGACGACGGCATCGCGTCAGTCGTCACCACCCATCAGCACGGTGACCACTGGCAGGCACTGGCCGAGGTCGTAGCGGCCACGGGAGCCCGTACGTACGCGGGCCGCGAGGACGCTCCCGGTATCCCGGTACCGACCGATGTCCTCGTGGACGACGGCGACACCGTCCGGGTGGGGCGTGTGGCACTCACCGCGCGCCATCTGGTCGGGCACACGCCCGGCTCCATCGCCCTGGTGTACGACGACCCGCACGGCCACCCGCACGTCTTCACCGGCGACTGCCTCTTCCCGGGCGGTGTGGGGAACACCTGGAAGGACCCGAAGGCGTTCGCCAGCCTGCTCCACGACGTGGAGACCAAGATCTTCGACGTGCTGCCGGACGAGACCTGGGTCTACCCGGGCCACGGCAACGACACCACGCTCGGCGCCGAGCGGCCGCAACTGCCGCAGTGGCACGCGCGCGGGTGGTGATAGCCCCGTCCGCCCGGGCGCGCATGCCGCATGCGCGCGCCCGCGCGCGTGCGGCCGAACAGCCCGCGCAAGCCCCGTGCGCGCCCCGTGTGAATCGCGCACACGTGCTGACGGCGTGTGCGCGCTCCCCGGTCACGTGGTTGCGCGCTCAACTGTAAGCAGCCACGCGCGGGAATACGGCGCCCGCGCGGATCGGGCCGCCGGTCCACCCTTATCCCCGCCCTCGACCGGCGGCCCGGGCAAGCCTCACAGGAACTGTTCACAAGACCGCAACACCCGTTCCCACCATGCGAACAATTCCTGCCGTGACCTCGACAAACGGGATGCCCTGCTGCCAGTCTCCCGCCATGCATCTCGCTCCTGGCGCACTGCGCCGCGCCGTCGTCGCCACCACCACGGCCCTGCTCGCCACCGCCGTCGGCTGTGCCCCGCAGCCCGAGGAGAAAGCGGCCGGCGGCCCGTCCGCTTCGGCCGCGAAGAGCTGCGCCAAGGGCAGGTTGGCCACGAAGACGTCCGGCAAGCTGACGATCGCCACCGACGAGCCGGCGTACGAGCCCTGGTTCAAGGACGGCAAACCAGCCAGTGGCAAGGGCTTCGAATCGGCGGTGGCCTACGCCGTGGCTCAGCGTCTCGGGTACGGCAAGAACGCCGTCGTCTGGCAGAGCGTCCCCTTCAACAAGGCGTTCGCGCCCGGTGTGAAGACCTTCGACTTCGACATCAACCAGGTGTCGATCAGCGCCGAGCGCAAGAAGGCCGTGGACTTCTCGTCCGGCTACTACGACGTCCGCCAGGCCGTCGTCGCACTGAAGGACAGCAAGGCCGCGAAAGCGACGGGCATCGCCGGCCTCAGGGGCCTCAAACTGGGCGCCCAGGTGGGCACGACCAGCCTCGACTACATCGGCGACGTGGTGAAGCCGTCCCAGGAGGCAGCCGCGTACTCCAAGAACGACCAGGCCGTCTCGGCACTCAGGAACGGCCAGGTGGACGCGATCGTCACCGACCTGCCGACCGCCTTCTACGTCACCTCGGCCCAGGTGACGAACGCCAGGATCGTCGGCCAGTTCGAGAACCGGGGCGGCACGCCCGAGCAGTTCGGGCTCGTCCTGGACAAGGGCAGCGACCTCACCCCCTGCGTGACGTCGGCCGTGGACGCCCTGCGCGGCGACGACACCCTGGCGAAGCTGGAGAAGCAGTGGCTGTCCGACGCCGTCGACGCTCCGGTGCTCAAGTGACCGTCACGAAGGACGAGGCCGGGGAGGACTCCGGCAACGACGACATGCCGGATCCGTACGTCCCGTCGCGGCGACGGCTGGAACGGGAGCACCACAAGCGCACCCGTGCCCGCCGGGCGACCGCGATCGCAGCGCTGTCGACCCTGGTCACGGCCGTCGTCCTGTACGCGGTCGTGGTCAGCGCGCCGGGCTGGCAGCGCACCAGGGAAACCTTCTTCGACGGGCATTACGCGCGCGAGGCCTTCCCCAAGGTCCTCGACGGTCTGTGGCTCAACGTCCGGCTGCTGCTGATCTGCGGCGTGCTGGTGATCGTCCTGGGCATGCTGATCGCCGTCGCACGCACCCTGCCGGGGCCCGTGTTCTTCCCCTTGCGGGTGCTGGCGGCGGCGTACACGGACTTCTTCCGCGGCCTGCCGCTGATCATCAACCTGATGATCGTGGTCTTCGGAGTGCCCGCGCTGCGCCTCCAGGGCGTGACCGTCGACCCCGTGCTGCTGGGCGGTACGGCGCTGACGCTGACGTACTCGGCGTACGTCGCCGAGGTGTTCCGCGCGGGCATCGAGTCCGTGCACCCCTCGCAGCGCGCAGCGGCCCGCTCGCTGGGCCTGACCAACCGGCAGGCGCTGCGGTACGTGGTGCTCCCCCAGGCCGTACGCCGTCAGGTGCCGCCTCTGCTGAACGACCTGGTGTCCCTGCAGAAGGACACCGGGCTCGTCTCGATCGGCGGCGCGATCGACGCCGTGCGGGCGGCCGACATCATCGCCCAACGCAGCCTCAACTACACGCCCTACATCGTCGCCGGGCTGGTCTTCGTGGCGCTGACCGTCCCGATGACCCGCTTCACGGACTGGGTGACGGCCAGGATGGACCGGCAGCGGGCCCAGGGGGGAGCCGTATGAGCGACGTTCCGGTGCTGCGGATGGAGTCCGTCCGCAAGACCTTCGGCGGCGCGGTCGTGCTGCGCGACGTCGATCTCGAGGTCGCCCCGCACACGGTGACCGCGCTGATCGGCGCCTCCGGTTCCGGCAAGTCCACGCTGCTGCGGTGCGCCAACCTGCTGGAGGAGATCGACGACGGCGCGATCTGGCTGGACGGCGAGGAGATCACCGACCCGCGGGCCGACCAGGACGCGGTACGGCGCCGTATCGGCGTGGTCTTCCAGGCGTACAACCTCTTCCCGCACATGACCGTGCTGGAGAACATCGTCCTCGCCCCGCGCCGGGTGCACGGCATGTCCCGCGCGGAGGCCGAGGAGCGGGCCGGGGAACTGCTGGAACGGCTCGGACTGGGCGGCAGGGCGGACGCCTACCCGGACCGGCTGAGCGGCGGCCAGCAGCAGCGGGTGGCGATCGTGCGGGCGCTGGCGGTGCGTCCCCGGCTGCTGCTGCTCGACGAGATCACCGCCGCCCTCGACCCGGAGCTCGTGGGCGAGGTGCTCACCGTCGTCCGCGACCTCAAGGAGGACGGCATGACCATGGTGCTGGCCACGCATGAGATGGGCTTCGCCCGTGACGTCGCCGACCAGGTCTGCTTCCTGGACGGAGGGGTCGTGCTGGAGCGCGGCACCGCCGAGCAGGTCTTCGGTGACCCGCAGCAGGAACGCACCCGGCGCTTCCTGCGGCGGATCGTGGAGGCGGGCCGGCTCTGACGGGCCGAGACTCTGACGGGCGGGCTCGGTAAGGGCCGGGCGTAAGGGGCGCTGGGGCTTACGCGCCGGTCTGCGCCGCTCCGGCCAGCGCCGCGACCCGCTCCACGCCGAAGGCATAGCCCTGCACGCCGCATCCGGCGATGACACCGTCGGCGCGCAGGGACACGTACGAGTGGTGCCGGAAGGACTCGCGCTTGTGGATGTTGGAGATGTGCACCTCCAGCACCGGCATGCCGTCACAGGTGTTCAGTGCGTCCAGAATCGCGACCGACGTGTGGGAGTAGGCACCGGGGTTGATCACGATCCCGCAGTGGCTGAGCCGCGCCTCGTGGATCCAGTCGACCAGCTCGCCCTCGTGGTTGGACTGCCGGAAGTCGACCGTGCCACCGTGCGCGGCCGCGGCCTTGACGCACAGGGCCTCGACGTCGGCCAGGGTGTCGGAGCCGTAGATCTCGGGCTGACGCTGGCCGAGCAGGTTCAGGTTGGGCCCGTTGAGGATCATGATCGGGGCAGTGGCCAGGGTGCGGGGCACGGTTCCTCCGGTCCGGTCGGGTGGGCGGTCCGTGGGGACCGCGGCTCGGACCCGGTTTATCACGGTGAAGCGAGCGGGCCGAGGCCGTTACCCTCCCGGCATGACCACGCCCTCGTACCCTCCCAAGCCCTCGCCCGGCGACCGCATAGCCGTCGTCTCGCCCTCCAGCGGGCTGCCCGGGCTCCTTCCGCGCCCCTATGAACTCGGCCTGAAGCGGCTGCGCGAGGACTACGGTCTCGAGCCGGTCGAGTACCCGACGACCCGGAAGATGGGCGCGACACCCCAGGAGCGGGCCGACGACATCCACGCGGCCTTCGCCGATCCGGACGTCAGGGCGGTCATCGCGTCGATCGGCGGCGACGACCAGATCGCCGTGCTGCCGTTCCTCGACCGGGAACTGCTGCGGGCCAACCCCAAGCCCTTCTTCGGCATGAGCGACAACACCAACCTGCTCGCGTTCCTGTACAGCACCGGCATCGTCGGCTACCACGGAGCGACGGTGATGTGCGAGCTCGGCCGCCCCGGCGCGATGCACCCGCAGACCGCCGACTCCCTGCGCGCGGCGCTGTTCACCTCGGGCCCGTTCGAGCTGCGGCCGGCCGAGCGCTGGAACGACGTCAACCGGGACTGGGCCGATCCGGCGACCTTCGAGTCGGAACCGGAGACCCGGCCCGGCACCGGATGGACCTGGCAAGGCGCCGACCGCGTGGTGCAGGGCCGCAGTTGGGGCGGCAACATCGAGATCCTGTCCTGGCTGCTGATGACCGACCGCGAGATCGCGCACGACCCGTCGGTGTACGACGGCGGCGTGCTGCTCCTGGAGACCTCGGAGGACATGCCGAGTGCCACGGAGGTCTTCTACATCCTGCGCAGCATGGGCGAACGCGGCCTGCTGCAGCGCTTCCCGGCACTGCTGATGGGCCGCGCCAAGACGTGGTCGTTCCAGAACCCCAACAACCCGGAGGAGGCAGCCCGGTACGCCGCGGAACAGCGCGAGGCCGTACAGCGCGCTCTGCGGGCGTACGCCCCCGACACCCTGGCCGTCTTCGACGTGGACTTCGGCCACACGGACCCCCAACTGGTCATCCCCTACGGTGGCACCGTCCGCGTCGACGGCCCCGCGCGGCGCATCACGGTCACCTACTGACCCGGGACACGCCCCCGCGCGCCCCCGTAACCCGCGCTCACTGTGGGTAGTTGACGCGGCATGCACGACGTACGCACCGTAAGGGCGCCCTCCATGCCGCGGCTCGCGGCCGCCTCGCTCGCCGGGACCGCGGTCGAGTTCTACGACTTCTTCGCCTACGGAACCGCGGCCGCCCTGGTCCTGGGACCGCTGTTCTTCCCGACGTTCTCGCCGCTGGCCGGGACGCTGGCGGCCTTCGGGACGTTCGGGGTGGGGTTCGTGGCCCGGCCGCTGGGCTCGGTGCTGTTCGGGCACATCGGGGACCGGCACGGTCGCCGGCCGGTCCTCGTCGTGTCCCTGCTGCTGACCGGCGCCTCCACGGTCGCGGTCGGCTGCGTACCGGCCTACGGCTCGATCGGCCTGGCCGCGCCGGTGCTGCTGCTTCTCCTGCGCTTCCTGCAGGGGCTGGGGCTGGGCGGGGAATGGGGCGGGGCGGTACTGCTGACCGCCGAACACGCGCCCGCCGGCCGGCGCGCACTGTGGTCGAGCTTCCCGCAGATGGGACCCGCCGTGGGTTTCCTGCTGGCCAACGGCGTGATGCTGGCCCTGTCGGCCACGTTGTCCGACGCGGAGTTCGCCCGGTGGGGGTGGCGTGTGCCGTTCTGGGCCGCCGGGGTGCTGGCCGTGGCCGGCCTGTGGCTGCGCTCCTCACTGGTGGAGAGCCCCCGGTTCCTGGAGATCGACGACCATGCACGCGTGCCGCTCACCGAGGTCGTCCGTCACCACTGGCGGCTGGTGCTGCTGACGGCGGGCGCACTCGCGGTCGGCTACGCGGTGTTCTACACGGTGACGACCTGGTCCCTGGCCTATGCGACGGAACGGCTGGGAGTGAGCCGCGCCGTCATGCTGACCTGCGTCATGGCCGCCGTGGTGGTGAAGGGGGCGCTGACGCCCCTGATGGCGCTCCTCGGCGACCGGTTCGGGCGGCGGCCCCTGTGCCTGGCGGGGTGCACGGCGACCGCGCTGTGGATGTTCCCGATGGTCGCGCTCCTGGCGACCGGGGCGCCCCTGCTGATGTTCCTCGGCTTCCTCGGAGCGTTCATCGCGTTCGTCACCATGTTCGCGGTGATCGCCGCGTACCTGCCGGAGCTGTACGAGCCGAGGGTGCGCTGTACGGGCGCCGCGGTGGGCTACAACCTCGGCGGGGTGCTCGGCGGCGCGCTGACGCCGATCGTCGCCACCGCGCTGGCCGAGCACTCGGGCCGGGTCCCCTGGGGAGTGGGCGCCTATCTGACCGGGATCGCGCTGTTCAGCCTCGCCTGCTTCGCACTGTTGCCGGAGACCCGTCCGGTGCCGGTGACCAGGGCAGTGGAACCGGCCACTGGCTGATCCCCTACGGGTTGAGCCGCCATGGGTTCGCGATGGGCGACCACCTCGGCGTGGTGCACCGCGGCCAGCACGGAGCCGGCGAGGACGATGGTGACCAGGGCGACGACGACGCCCGGCAGAGTCCTGCCCCAGGTGAGGACGAGCAGGACGATCGCCAGAACCGGCACGAGGATCGTCCACTGGGTGGTGAGCGACCTGAGCCCAGTGGTCATGCGGTGATGGCGGCAGAGGTGTACATGGTTCGCATATCGCAGTCCTTTCGTTGCCGGGTACCGGTGGCGGCGGGGGCGGCCCCTCAGTCGCGCTCGCGCGAGTCGGACCCGACGCGCGCTCGGCACCCGGCGGAGCACGGGGAGTGATGGCCCGCGATGCGCCACGCATCGCTCCCCGTGCTCTGTTGTTCCACTTCCGGTGCGGTCAGGCGTCGACGCTGTCCTTCGGGACGCCCTCGCCGCCTGCCCGTGCCGTCTCGAGCGCCGCCTGCTTCCTGGACGCCATGAGACTGGTGACGGTCGTGACGGCGAGGACCGCGCAGATCACACCGAGCGAGATCGGGATGCTGATCTCCGGTACCCGCACCCCGGACTCGTGCAGCGCGTGGAGTACCAGCTTCACCCCGATGAAGCCGAGGATGATCGACAGGCCGTAGGAGAGGTGGACCAGCTTCTTCAGCAGGCCTCCGATGAGGAAGTACAGCTGACGCAGACCCATCAGGGCGAAGGCGTTGGCGGTGAAGACGATGTACGGGTCCTGGGTCAGGCCGAAGATCGCGGGTATCGAGTCCAGCGCGAAGAGGACGTCCGTGGTGCCTATCGCGAGCATCACGACGAGCATCGGCGTCATGACGCGCTTGCCGTTCTGCCGGACCCACAGCTTGGTGCCGTGGTACCGGTCGGCCACGCCGAACCTGCGCTCGGCAGCCTTGAGCAGTTTGTTCTCCTCGTACTCCTCGTCCTCGTCGTCGGCCCGGGCTTCCTGGACGAGCTTCCAGGCGGTCCAGATCAGGAAGGCGCCGAAAAGGTAGAAGACCCAGGAGAAACTCGCGATGATCGCGGCTCCGGCGGCGATGAAGACGGCCCGCAGGACCAGGGCTATGAGCACCCCGACGAGCAGCACGCGCTGCTGGTACTGCGAGGGCACCGCGAACTTCGCCATGATCAGGACGAAGACGAAGAGGTTGTCGACGCTCAGCGATTTCTCGGTGATGAACCCGGCGAAGAACTCCCCGGCGGGCTGTCCGCCGCCGAAGGCGAGCAGGCCGAGGCCGAAGAGCCCGGCGAGGGCGATCCAGACGACGGTCCAGATACCGGCTTCCTTGACGGACACGTCATGGGGTTTGCGGCCGATGAAGAAGTCGACCGCGACAAGAGCGGCGAGGCCGACGATGGTCAGGACCCACAGGGTTGCGGAAACTTCCACTGCGCCTCCGGCAGTTCGTAACGGCGAACAGTCAGCGTCATCGCTGCCGGAGGTCTCTTCCACCCGGGATGGGCCGACGCCCCGGGATCTCGTCCGATCCGTATTGACGGGTGCGCCGCAGTCAGGGAGTACTCCCCTCCGTACGGAAAACAGTACCCCAATCACCAAGGAAAGGTAAAGAAATTGGCAAAGGAAAGATCAAAATGCCTGGTCAAAAGGCCTTTATCGCTGCCCGGGGAACGCCTGGGCCACCTTGGCGAGCACGTGGTCGAGCACCTCGCTGCCGGGCGGCACCAGTGACGGCTCGTACGTCCAGGCATGGCCGACCCAGGGATCCGCGAGATGGTCGTCGGGCACCGGGGTGAGTCGCATGAGGGAATGCCACAGCGGGTCGAGCAAAGGGCCGTAGGCTGCGGCGTCCTCCCGGTCGGCCACCATCAGAAGATGCACACCGACGGCCGGTCCCTCGTCGGCGAGGTAGCGCAACGCCGTCACCGCCCGGTCGTCGAAACCGTGCGGGAAGTCGTTCACGACCAACAGCTGCCGGGAGGTGTCCAGGTCGGGCGGCAACGATTCGGCCGCACCACCGCGCACTGCCATCTGGACCAGGTCCACGCGCCGGGTGAGCCCGCCCAGGACCTCACCCACACCCGCGGCACCAGCGGCGGGCGGAGCGGCCAGCACTCCGCTGCGCACCAGCGGCATGAGCGCCCGGGCCGCCGAACCCGCCGGGTCGATCACCCGGACGCGGAACTCCCCCGCCGGGTGCACGGCGAGCATCCGGGTCGTGAGCGCCACCGCGGCCTCCATGGCGAGGTGCCGCAGCTCGTCCGGCTCGGTGTCCCAGCCGTCGGCCTCCGTCCCACGACCGCTGTCGATCCACAGGCCGCGCTCCAGCGGCAGCCGGACCAGCATCGGAACGCGCAGCGGGGCGCTCTCCGGAAGATGGAGCTCACCCAGGCGCACGGCCAGCGGGGGCTCCGTCGGCACCTGGTAGCCGTGCCACACCGGGTTGTCCCAGCCGGCGAAGGCCGGCGGGAGGGCGGGATCCACGACCTCCGCCTCGGCGGTGAGCTGGGCGAGGTCGCGGTCGAGAACCTCCCGTGCCTGGTCGACGAGCAGGTCGCGTTTGGCGCGGGCCGCCTCGCGCGTCGCCTCCCCCACCGAGCCGAGCCGACCGCGCGGGTCGGCCAGGGCCTCGTCGAGCTCCTTCTCCAGGCGCGAGTCGGCGAAGTCGACGGCGCTGCGGTAGGCGGCCGTGGTGCGGGCGAGGTCCTCGAACATGCCCCAGACCTGGTTGTACAGCCGCTCCTCCATGGACCAGCCGACCGCGTCACCGGCGACCGGCGCCGCGGGCCGCCCCGACGGGGCGGGCGGCGCCTCGGGCGCCGGGGGCGGCGGGCCGGTGTGACGGCGGGGATGGGTGTAGTCGACGGCGCCGCCGGAGGTACCGGCGGACGGTGAAGAGGCGGACGGCGGCTGCCCCTCGGGCGGGCCCGGGATCCACGGTGGTCCCGCTTCGGGGGAACCGTGGAGGGCTGTGCCGGGCTGGTCGAGACCGGAAGCGGGCGCCTGTACGGAACGGGCCAGGCCCCGCGCGACCGCCTCCTGGATGCCGTCGGCGAGTTCGTCGGCCTGGGGCAGGCCCTGGTCGGTGAGGAGCGCGACGAGGCCGCCCGCGTAACCCTGGCCGACGGCGCGCACCTTCCAGCCGCCCTGCCTGCGGTACAGCTCAAGGGCGACGACGGCGGATTCCGCGTCGAGGCCGGTGATCGTGTAGCGCGCGACCTGGGTGCCGTCGAGGCCGGTGAGCGTGACGGAGGGGGCGGCGACGGCGCCGAAGCGAAGCGGTCCCCCGGTCGCCCACGGGAGGGCGAGCAGCACGTCGACGCGGTGCACCTGTTCGGGCATGGCGTCCAGGTCGACCGCGAGGCGGTGCTCGGCGGCCGCCTGACGGGAGACCTCCAGGCCCGGGAGAGTGGGGGCACCCGGGTGCGCCACCCACTCGACGCCGCGCACCTTGCCGCTGTCGTCGCCGAGTGTGGCCCCGGCCAGGACCGGTGCCCCGGCCGTGATCCGGATCTCCAGCCGGACCTGCGAGAGCGGGTGGTTCTGCCCCCTCACCAGCTCGGCCGTCATCGCCCGTCCCCCCTGGTCTGTGTCGTGCGCCGGTACGGACCCGCCTACAGGTGCGGCAGGATGGCCGGCATCAGGTCCTGGAAGGTACGGCCGTTGGACGGGGTGCCCAGGGCGGTCATCGTCCAGCCCGCGCCCGACCGGTGGACCTTGGCCATGATCTGGGCGGTGTACGCGCCGCCGCCCGCCAGCGTGTAGCGGGCCAGTTCCTGGCCGTTGGTCTCGTCGACCAGGCGGCAGAACGCGTTCTGCACCTCCTGGAAGGTCTGCCCGGTGAAGGAGTTGACGGTGAAGACGATCTGGTCGATGTGGACCGGGACACGCTGCAGGTCCACGAGGATGGCCTCGTCGTCGCCGCCCTGGCCCGCGCCGCCGACGAGGTTGTCGCCCGTGTGCCGTACGGAACCGTCGTCGCTGACCAGGTGCCGAAAGAAGACCACGTCGACCGGCTGCTTGTCGGCGAACAGCACCGCGGAGGCGTCCAGGTCGATCTCCCGGGTGCGCGAGCCGAACAGACCCCGACGGGGAGCCGCCTGCCAGCCGAGACCCATGCGAACCGCGGTCAGGCTGCCCCCGTCCTTCTTCTCCAGGCTGATGGCCTGACCCTTGGTCATGTTGACGGTCACGGCGGTTTCCCCTTTCGGATTTCCCCTGTTGCCGCGGAGCGCGCGGTTGACCATGACCCTACGCAGGGGCGCCGAGGGTGCCGACCCCCGGCCCGCGCTTTGTGTCGGTGTTGCAACACTCCGCACTCCGCGCGGCTGCCGGGGCCCGTCGCGGGCGGCTCAGGCCAGGCCCGCTTCCTTCATCTGACGCAGTTCCTTCTTCATCTCGGTGACCTCGTCGCGCAGCCGGGCCGCGATCTCGAACTGCAGGTCGGCGGCGGCCGCGCGCATGCGCTCGGTCATCTCCTCGATCTGCTCGGCGAGCTCGGTCGCGGGACGGTCCGTGGGCACCGTCGCCTTGCCCTTGGCGGACTTGGCCGCCTTCGTGGACTTCGCGCCCTTGGCGGCCGGGTCGCCGAGTGACGGCACCGGGGCCTTGGCACCCTTGCCGTCCTTCTGCTTGCGATAACCGGATCCGAGCAACTGTTCGGTGTCGATCTCCTCGCGGGCGATCTGGGCGACGATGTCGTTGATCTTCTTGCGCAGCGGCTGCGGGTCGATGCCATTGGCCTTGTTGTAGGCGATCTGCTTCTCCCGGCGGCGGTTGGTCTCGTCGATGGCCCGCTCCATCGCCGGAGTGATCTTGTCGGCGTACATGTGGACCTGGCCGGAGACGTTGCGCGCGGCGCGGCCGATGGTCTGGATCAGCGAGGTGCCGGAACGCAGGAATCCTTCCTTGTCGGCGTCGAGGATCGCCACCAGGGACACCTCGGGCAGGTCGAGTCCCTCCCGGAGGAGGTTGATGCCGACCAGGACGTCGAACTCACCGGAGCGCAGCTCACGCAGCAGCTCGACGCGGCGCAGGGTGTCGACGTCGCTGTGCAGATAGCGCACCTGGATGCCGAGTTCCACGAAGTAGTCCGTAAGGTCCTCGGCCATCTTCTTGGTGAGCGTGGTGACCAGGACTCGCTCGTCCTTCCCGGTGCGCTCCCGGATCTCGTGCACCAGGTCGTCGATCTGCCCCTCGGTGGGCTTGACCACGACTTCCGGGTCGACCAGGCCGGTCGGGCGGATGATCTGCTCGACGACACCGTCGGAGCGCGACATCTCGTATGCGCCGGGGGTGGCCGACAGGTAGACGGTCTGGTCGATGCGCTCCTGGAACTCCTCCCACTTGAGGGGACGGTTGTCCAGGGCGGAGGGCAGCCGGAAGCCGTGCTCCACGAGGGTGCGCTTGCGAGAGGCGTCGCCCTCGTACATGGCACCGATCTGCGGGACGGTGACGTGCGACTCGTCGATGACGAGCAGGAAGTCCTCCGGGAAGTAGTCCAGCAGGGTGTTGGGCGGGGAGCCGGGCGAGCGGCCGTCGAAGTGCATCGAGTAGTTCTCCACGCCGGAGCAGCTGCCGATCTGGCGGAGCATCTCGATGTCGTACGTCGTACGCATCCTCAGGCGCTGCGCCTCCAGGAGCTTGCCCTGCTTCTCCAGCTCGGCCAGTCGCTCCCCCAGCTCCTTCTCGATGTCGTTGACGGCCCGCTCCAGGCGCTCGGGGCCGGCGACGTAGTGGGAGGCCGGGAAGACGTACAGCTGCCGGTCGTCGCTGATGATCTCGCCGGTGATCGGGTGCAGCGTCGACAGCGCCTCGATCTCGTCGCCGAACATCTCGATGCGGACGGCCAGCTCCTCGTACACCGGGAAGATCTCGATGGTGTCGCCGCGGACCCGGAAGGTTCCGCGGGTGAACGCCATGTCGTTGCGGGTGTACTGGATGTCCACGAAGCGGCGCAGCAGCTCGTCCCGGTCGATCTCTTCGCCGACCCGGAGCGGAACCATCCGGTCCACGTACTCCTGCGGAGTTCCCAGGCCGTAGATGCAGGAGACCGAGGCGACCACGACGACGTCACGGCGGGTGAGCAGCGAGTTGGTCGCCGAGTGGCGCAGCCGCTCGACCTCCTCGTTGATCGAGGAGTCCTTCTCGATGTACGTGTCGGACTGCGGTACGTACGCCTCGGGCTGGTAGTAGTCGTAGTACGAGACGAAGTACTCGACGGCGTTGTTCGGGAGCAGCTCACGGAACTCGTTGGCCAGCTGCGCGGCCAGCGTCTTGTTCGGCGCCATCACGAGCGTGGGGCGCTGGAGCTTCTCGATCATCCACGCGGTGGTGGCGGACTTGCCGGTGCCGGTCGCGCCGAGCAGGACGACGTCCTTCTCACCGGCCTCGATGCGTCTGGCCAGCTCGGCGATGGCCGTCGGCTGGTCACCGCTGGGCTGGTAGGGACTGACGACCTCGAAGGGCGCCACCGTGCGTTCGATGTGGGAAACGGGCCGCATGCAACCAACCGTACGACCCCGCACTGACAACGGGGCCTGATCAGCGGTTCTGCGGGGTGCGGAAGGCTCGGTCCCCCTGCGGCCGGGCCGGCTCCGGAGTCAGGCGGCGGCGAGGGTGGGGCACGACGCCGGCCGGGACGCCCGGTTTGCGGTCGACGCGCGTCACATCGGGCTTGCCCATGACCACCATCGGGTCGAACATCACCACGACACCGGCGAGGAGGAGGAAGGCGAGAGGGCCGATCAGCATGGGCGCGAGCAGGGAGGCGGGCGAGTCACCCGCGGGCGTCCCGGACGTGCTGTGCAGGTGGACGCTGAGGGCGGCCATGCCGGTGTAGTGCATGCCGCTCACGGCGAGCCCCATGACGAGGCTCGCCCCCACGCTCCACAGGAAGCCCCGTACCTGTCCGGCAGCCCACAGGGCCGCGGTGGCGGCCACGACCGCTATCACCACCGAGGCGGCGACGGTGAACGTGTTGTACTCGAGCGTGCCGTTGAGGCGCATGCCGGCCATACCGAGGTAGTGCATGGAGGCGACGCCCAGACCGGTGATCGTGCCGCCGGTGAACAGGGCCGTGCCGGTGGCGCCGCGGTAGCCGACGATGAAGATCCCGACGCCGACCATGACGATGGCCAGGCCGAGGCTCGCGAACGTCAGCGACTTGTCGTAGTGGACCGGCGTCTCCTTGACGGTGAAGCCCATCATCGCGACGAAGTGCATGGTCCATATACCGGAACCGATCGCGGCCGAGCCGAGGGCCAGCCAGGCGGGGCGCCAGGAGTGCGCCACCAGCATGGACCGCGTGGTGCAGCGCAGCCCGAGGGCCCCGCCGAGGCAGGCCATCAGATAGGCCACCAACGGGGTGACGACCCCGTAGCTGAAACCGTCGACCGTGCCTTGCATGCGCGGCTGCCCTTCCGCCTCTTGCGTTCCGGAATCCGTGACAAGCGCCCCCGCCCCCTGGACCGCTCCGGCGGTCAGGTGTGTCGCAGAGAGTATGACCCGCACCGGAATGGTCGAACGATTTTCCGGCAAAGAAACACAGCCTTGCCCCACTTGTGCCGCACCAGTGAGCGGACTTGGGCAACTCCGTTCAATCTGTGGGCATCGTGCGCCCCGGCGCTGTTTACTCTGTGCTGTCAGGCTGGTGCTGTCCGTATTCGCGGGCATCCGCTCGACGCGAGGAGTACGCATGCACGCGCGCGAAGTCGCCGCCACGACCACCGCACTCCTGGTGGCGGTGGCCCTGCTGACCCCCGTCTCCCATGCGCGGTCCGACGACGTCGGCGGGCACCCGGGGATCATCTCCCACCGGGGTGCCTCCGCCTACGCGCCGGAGAACACTCTGCCCGCCATCGACAAGGCGGCCGCCCTCGGCTTCTCCTGGGTCGAGAACGACGTCCAGCGCACCAGGGACGGCCGGCTCGTGGTCATCCACGACGACAGCCTCGCGCGCACCACGAACGTGGAGGACGTCTTCCCCGGCCGGGCGCCGTGGAAGGTGAAGGACTTCACGGCCGCCGAGATCGCCCGGCTGGACGCGGGCAGATGGTTCGGCCCCGCGTACGCGGGCACGCGCGTGCCGACGCTGGAGGAGTACATGCGCCGGGTGGAGCACAACCACCAGAAGCTGCTCCTGGAGATCAAGAACCCCGAGCTGTACCCGGGTATCGAGCGGCAGACCCTGAAGCTCCTGAGCAACGAGGGCTGGCTGGACCAGCGGCATCTGGGACGGCTGATCGTGCAGAGCTTCAGCGCGGACAGTCTGCGGATCGTCCACGACCTCCAACCCGGTCTGACGACCGGCTTCCTCGGCAGGCCGTCGGTGGGCAGCCTGCGTGAGTACGCCGATTTCACCGACCTGATCAACCCCTCGCACGGGTCGATCGACAGCGGCTACGTCGCCGCCGTGCACACGTTCCGAGGGCCGCACTGCAGGCCCCTCGGTGTGTTCGCCTGGACCGTCGACGACGCGGCCACGGCCCGGACCGTGGCCCGCTACGGCGTCGACGGCCTGATCACGAACAAGCCGGACGTGGTGCGGGCGGCGCTGAACGGCTCCTGAACCGCGAGCGGGTCGGGGGCGTTGTCGGTGGGGGGTCGTACGGTGGGGCGCATGGACAGCCATGGGCAGTACGAGCAGCGGGTCGTTTGGGCCGTCGTCGGTACCGACATCGGCCCGTTGCTGCTGGTGGCGACCGGCGAGGGCCTGGTCAACGTGGTGTTCCACGCCAGCGACGCGGTGCGCGACCGGGCGCTGGAACGGCTGGCGGGCAGGCTGGGCACCGAGCCCGTCGAGGCGCCCGGCTCGCCCCTGCTGGCCGAGGCGATACGCCAGGTGCGGGCGTACTTCGCGGGTGAGCGGCACGACTTCGAGCTGCCGTTGGACTGGGCGCTGACATCCGGCTTCAACCGGCAGGTGCTGCGCGAGCTGGCCGCGGTGCCCTACGGCACCGTCGTAGGGTACGGCGACCTGGCCGGGCGGGTGGGACAGCCGGGCGCGGCGCAGGCTGTGGGGGCGGCGATGGGTGCCAATCCGCTGCCGGTCGTCGTTCCGTGCCACCGCGTCGTCGCGAGCGACGGCGGGATCGGCGGCTTCGGGGGCGGGCTGGAGACCAAGCGGAAGCTGCTCGCCCTCGAGGGTGTCCTGCCCCAGCCGCTGTTCTGACCGGAAGCCGCCTCCACAGCCCGCAAGCGTTTATCCGGGTGACGCGCCCGCCAGAGATGAGGAGGGGGGACGGACCGACAGGAGGCAGGCGCGTGGTGCTGGTGGTGTCCGAGGAAGTACGTGAGGCGATCGACGCGCGTCGACCCGTGGTGGCGCTGGAGTCCACGATCATCGCGCACGGGCTGCCCCGCCCGCGCAATCTGCAGGTGGCCCGGGAGCTGGAGGCAGCCGTACGACAGGAGGGCGCCGTACCCGCGACGATCGCCGTGCTGGACGGCCGGCCCCGCGTGGGACTCGACAAGGAGCAGCTGGAACGGGTCGCGAACGAGGACGGGATCCGCAAGCTGGGCCACCGTGACCTGCCCCTCGCGGTGGCGGCCGGGGCGAGCGGGGCCACCACGGTGTCGGCGACCGCGCTGCTCGCGGCGCTGGCGGGCGTCCGGGTGTTCGCGACGGGCGGGCTGGGCGGCGTCCACCGGGAGTGGACCGTGACGCAGGACGAGTCCGCGGACCTGGGGCTGCTGGCGCGGACGCGGATCACCGTGGTGTGCGCGGGGGTGAAGTCGATCCTGGACGTGCCCGCCACCCTGCAGCGCCTGGAGACTCTGGGCGTGGCCGTCGCCGGATACGGCACCGACCGCTTCCCCGGCTTCTACCTGTCGGACTCCGGGCATCGCGTCGACTGGACGCTGGACACCCCGCAGCAGGTCGCGGAGGCCATGCGGGCGCAGGACGGTCTCGGGGTGCAGGGCTCCGCGCTCATCGTCGCCAACCCCGTCCCGGAGGGGGAGCAGTTAGATCCCGGGCTGCACTCGCGGGTGCTCGGCGACGCGCTGCGGGCGTGCGAGGAGGAGGGCGTCACCGGTCAGGCGGTCACCCCCTTCCTGCTCGACTACCTGGTCCGGCACACGGACGGGGCCTCGCTGGCCGCCAACCTCGCGGCGGTGCGCGGAAACGTCCGGCTGGCGGCGCGGATCGCTGCGGCGTGGACGCGGGGGTGACGGCGGACGGCGACGGGGCCCTGCTGGTGGTGGGGGACGTCGTCACGGACGTCGTCGCCCGGCACCGGGGGCCGCTCGCCGCGGGCACGGACACGGCGGCCGTGATCCGGACGCTGCCGGGTGGGGCGGGCGCCAATGTGGCCTGCTGGGCCGCCCACACGGGCTGTGCGGACGTACGGCTGCTGGGGCGGGTGGGTGAGGACGCGGCGGCGTGGCACGAGCGGGAGCTGGTCTCGGCGGGGGTGCGGCCGCGGCTCGTCGTCGACCGGGAGGCGGCCACCGGGACGGTGGTCTGCCTGGTGGACACGGGGGCGTCGGCCGAGCGTACGTTCCTCACGGACAGCGGCGCGTCGTTGCGGCTGGAGCCGGCCGACTGGTCCGACGCGTTGCTGCGGGGGGTCGCCCGGCTGCATCTGTCGGGCTACCTGCTGTTCTCCGAGACCAGCCGGGCGCTGACGGCGGTGGCCATGGAGGCGGCGCGTGCGCATGGAGTGCCGGTGAGTCTCGACCCCGCCTCGGCGGGCTTCCTCAGGCGGCTGGGGGTGGAACGGTTCCTGGCACTCACCGAGCAGGTGGACGTGCTGCTGCCGAGCCGGGACGAGGCGGCCCTGCTGACGGGGTTGCCGGATCCGGTGGAAGCGGCGGCGAAGCTGAGCCGCCATGTCCCGCTGGTGGTGGTCAAGGCCGGCGCGGACGGTGCGCTGGTGGCCCGGTCCGGCACCGTGCTCGCCCGCGTCCCGGCCGCGCCGGCGACGCCGAGGGACTCCACGGGCGCCGGGGACGCCTTCACCGGCGCGTTCCTCGCCTCGCTCGTCGCGGGCGCGGCCCCCGAGGAGGCGGCGGTCGTGGGCTGCCGGGCGGGGGCGCGGGCCGTGGAACGGGTCGGCGGCAGACCACCCGCACCCGGCTGACGGCACCGGACCGGCGTACCGCCCCGACCTGCCCGGCGCGACGGTCTACTCCTTGCGCCCCCACGCCGAGATCATCGGTGCCGTGGCCAGGTCCATGGTGCCGGAGGCCACGTTGGACAGGTGCCGGTCGATGTCCTCGTCGGTGGCCAGACCCGCGGCCACCAGCTGTCCGCGGATCTGGCGGACGGTGGCGGACTCCAGTGCGGTGCCGGCGGGTGAGGCGAGGGGGAAGCGGGCGTCGGCCTGCACGTCGCGCAACCCGGCCTCGCGGAGCAGGCGGGGCAGCTTGCGGCCGTACGACAGGTCGGCGCCACGGTCGGCCAGCAGCTTGCGGAAGCCGTGCCGCAGCCGGTTGGCGAGCTCCTGCTCGGGGCCGTACTCGTCGGGGCAGGGCAGGGGCTGCAGGGCCGCATCCGCGTCCTCGACCAGGAGCCGGCCGCCGGGCCGCAGCGCGCCGGCCATGGACCGCAGCGCCCTCTCCCGGTCCCGCACGTGGACGAGGACGAGCCGGGCGTGCACCAGGTCGAACCCCTCCCCCGGCGGCTCCTCCGCGCCGACGTCGTGGACGCGTACCTCCACCGGCGGGCGCGCGGCCGCCGCGACCAGCGAGACGTCGATGTCGGTGGCGACCACCTTGCCCGTCGGGCCGACCTTCTCGGCCAGCCAGGACACCACGGAGGTGCCGCCGGCCCCCACTTCCCAGCAGCGCATGCCGGGGCCGATGCCCAGTGCCTCGAGATGGCGGAAGGTGGTGGGGTCGAAGAGGGCGGTGAAAGCGTCGAAACGCTCCCCCGCTTCTCGCTGCCGGTTGTCGAGGAGGTACTCGTCGGATCGCGTCATGCCGCGATCATCCAACGTCTTGTCCACAGCCGGGAACAAAGCGGAAGCAGTCGTTTCCACAGGCTTGCCCGCGGATGACGCCCGGCTGGCAGACTGGCCCGGCAAGGCGCGGCGGCGTTGCGCGGGGAGAGCCACGCAAGGAGATCCGGATGTCCATGGCAGGGAATCTGCGGAAGGTCAGGGGCCTCGGCAGTGTCGGCGGTCTGCGCAGGATGGCGCAGCTGGCCCGGCGGCGGCCGAAGGTGGACCTGAGCCATCCCGCGCGCTCCCCGCTGGGCTCCTCGGTGGTGAACTGCGTGACGTACCGGGACGGCGTCCGGGTTCCCGGGGACGGCGATCTGGTGGATGTCGTGGAGCGGGTGCGCAAGAAGGGCGACGGCTTCGTCTGGCTGGGCCTGCACGAGCCCACGGACCGAGAGTTCGCCGGCATCGCCGAACTGTTCGACCTGCATCCGCTGGCGGTCGAGGACGCGGTCGAGGCCCATCAGCGGCCGAAGCTCGAGCGGTACGACGAAACGCTCTTCGCGGTGTTCAAGACGGTCTGCTACGTCGAGCACGAGAGGCTGACCGCGACGAGCGAGGTGGTGAACACCGGCGAGATCATGGTGTTCGTGGGCCACGACTTCGTCATCACCGTGCGGCACGGGAGGCACGGCTCGCTCGGCCCTCTGCGCGAGGAGCTGGAGTCGGATCCGCAGCAGCTCGCCAAGGGCCCGGCGGCCGTTCTGCACGCCATCGCGGACCATGTGGTCGACGACTATCTGACCGTCACGGACTCGGTGCAGGAGGACATCGACCAGGTCGAGACGGACGTGTTCGCGGAGAACGGCGCACGGGTGGATCCGGGGCGCATCTACCAGATGAAGCGGGAACTGCTGGAACTGAAGCGAGCCGTTGCTCCTCTGGGCCGCCCCATCGAGGATCTCGCGACCCGGCCGATCAGAGTGGTCGCCCCGGAGATACAGGCCTACTTCCGGGATGTCCTCGACCACCTGATGCGGGCCAAGGAACAGATCGCGTCCTTCGACGAACTGCTCAACTCCATCCTGCAGGCGCACCTCGCGCAGGTGACGGTCGCCCAGAACGAGGACATGCGGAAGATCACGGCCTGGGCGGCGGTGATCGCCGTACCGACGATGGTGTGCGGCGTGTACGGCATGAACTTCGATCACATGCCGGAGCTCCACTGGCGGTTCGGCTACCCGATCGTCATAGGCGTCATATCGGTGGCGTGTCTGGCGCTGTACCGCGGTTTCCGGCGCAACGGCTGGCTCTGACGCCGGCCGCCGGGCGGGTCAGCCGTTCCACGCCGGGTGCCTGGGGTCGTCGGCGCGTACCAGCACGTCGGCCGTCCCTGCGGGGTCGGTCTCGGCCGTGTAGCGCTCGAAGGCGGGCAGCGTCCATTGGTCGGCCTCGGGAGTACGGCGGCGCAGGGCGCCCGGGGAGAGGAGGACGTGGACGGTCAGGTCGAAGGGGAACCAGTGCCGCAGGAGGAGGGGGCCGTGCAGCAGCAGGAGACCGCCGGGCGGGAGCTGGACGTGGGCACTGCGGGTGGCGCGGTCGGTTGCTGGATCCCACAGGTCGGGCAGGACACGCCCGGTGCCGCCCGGTTCCAGCGGGCCGAAGACCTCCCGCCACAGGGCGCCGGTGTCGCACCAGCCGCTGTAGTAGGACTCCACGTCCCGCCTGCCGTGCTCCAGCCGGAGCGAGGCCGGGCGCAGGAAGCCCTCGCTCCCCACCAGCAGCGAGGGGCGACCGCGCACCCGCAGGGCGTCCCCGACGCGTTCGGCGAGATCTCCCGGGCGGGCCGCCGGAGCCCCGTCGAAGGCCACGCGTGTCCAGGAGCCGCCGTCGGTGGGCTTCAGCTCGGCCAGTCGGTCGGCGAGCAGCTCACCGAGCCGTTCCCAGGTGATCGCTTCGAGTCGCACAGGGCCCATGATGCCGCGCGGTCCCACCTCGACGACGTGGCAGCCCGGACCGCAGCGGGAAGGAAGCGGATATGGTCCGACTCGCAACCACCCCGCCGAGCGGCGGACTTCTCGTCGTCCAGCCCCTCAGGCGCAAGCACTGCGCCGCGTGCCGGCGCGGGCCGGTGCCGCTGCTCGTGCTGGAGGAGGGTGTGCCGCGCTGCCTCGACTGTGCCGACCTCGGGCACCTGGTGTTCCTGCCGCGCGGCGACACCGCGCTGACGCGCAGGTCCCGTGCGGAGAGCGCGCTGTCCGCCGTGGTGGTGCGCTACAACCGGCGCAAGAGCCGGTACGAGCGGCAGGGTGTCCTCGTGGAGGAGGAGGCGTTGGCGCGGGCCGAGGAGCGGTGCCTGGCGGACGCGGAGGCACGGCGGCGGCGCCGGGCACGGGACGCGCGGCGCAGGGCGCTGGAGGACACGCGGTTCGCCGAGGCGTTCGCGGCTCGGATACTGCGGCTGTTTCCGGGTTGCCCGGCCGAGCGGGCCCGGGCGATCGCCGTGCACGCCTCCCTGCGGGGAAGCGGGCGTGTCGGGCGGAGCGCGGCCGGGCGGGCGCTGACCGAGGGGGCGGTGGTCTCGGCGGTCGCGGCGTCCGTGCGGCACCTGGACACGCCGTACGACCGGCTGCTGATGAGCGGGGTTCCGCGCCATGAGGCGCGGCGGCGGATCTCGGCGGCCGTGGAGACGGTGCTGCGCGGATGGCGCGCGGCCGGGATCGATGTCGGATGAGATGGGACGAGCCGCCGGGCCGGCCGGTGGCGGGCGGCGGTCGTGGCGGGCGGGCGGCGACGGTGACCGGTTCGGGACGGGAGGTGGGTTGAGCATGATCGACGGGCCTTACCTGGTGCTGGTCGTGCTGGGTGTGCTGGCGACCGGGCTGGTGGCCGGGGTCTTCTGCGGGTTCTCGACGTTCGTGATGCGCGGGCTGTCCGCGCTGCCGCCCGCGCAGGGGGTCGCGGCGATGAACGCGATCAACGTGGCGGCGGTGGCGCCCGCCTTCATGATCCTCTTCCTGGGGTCGGCCGTACTGTGTGCCGTGATCGCCGTGGTGACCTTCGTGCTGTGGCCCGACGACGGGAAGGTGGAACTGCTGCTGGGCAGCGCGCTGCACCTGTTCGGCTCCTTCGGACTGACCGTGGTCGCGAACGTGCCGCGCAACGAGACGCTGCTGCGGCTGGAACCGGGCACTGCGGAGGCCGCCGCGTACTGGCCGACGTACATACGCGAATGGACCTTCTGGAACCACCTGCGCACGGCCGCCTCGGCCGCCGCCGCACTCGTGTACGCGCTGGCTCTCACCTGAGGAAGGCCTCCGGAAGCCGGGGAGAAAGCGCTGTCCCACCCCTCTGCGGGCAGCGGGGAGGGGACGTAAAGTGGCCGAAAGAGTGTGCCGCCCGATGACGCACGGCCTGTCCTAACGCCCGAGCAAGGAAGACGGCCATGGCCGATCCCAAGGGTTTCATGAAGACGCCCCGCCAGGAGTGGCCACGCAGGCCGGTCGCGGAGCGTGTCCAGGACTGGGACGAGGTGTACGTCCCGGGCGCCCTGCTGCCCATCATCAGCAAGCAGGCCGACCGCTGCATGGACTGCGGCGTCCCCTTCTGTCACGAGGCGTGCCCGCTGGGGAACCTCATCCCCGAGTGGAACGACCTGGTCTCCCGCGAGGACTGGCGGGCGGCGAGCGACCGGCTGCACGCCACGAACAACTTCCCCGAGTTCACCGGTCGGTTGTGTCCGGCGCCCTGCGAGTCGGGGTGTGTGCTGGCGATCAACCAGCCGGCCGTCACGATCAAGAACGTCGAGTGCGCGATCGCCGACCGGGCCTGGGAGGAGGGTTTCGCGCCGCCGCGGCCTCCGGAGCGGCTGTCCGGGCGGACCGTCGCGGTGATCGGTTCGGGTCCGACGGGTCTGGCGGCGGCCCAGCAGCTGACGCGGGCCGGGCACACCGTCGCCGTGTACGAGAGGGACGACCGGCTCGGCGGGCTGATGCGCTACGGCATCCCCGAGTTCAAGATGGAGAAGCGGCATCTGGAGCGGCGGCTGGAGCAGATGCGTGCCGAGGGCACCAAGTTCCGTGCGTCCACTGCGGTCGGGCGGGACGTCGACGCGGCCGAGCTGCGCGCGCGGTACGACGCCGTCGTCATCGCCACGGGGGCCACGGCATGGCGGGAACTGGACGTACCGGGCCGCGAGTTGGCCGGGATACACCAGGCGATGGAGTATCTTCCGCTGTCCAACCGGGTGTGCGAGGGCGACCTGGAGGTGTCGCCGCTGTCCGCCGCCGGGAAGCACGTGGTGATCGTGGGCGGCGGTGACACGGGCGCCGACTGTCTGGGCACGGCGGTGCGGGACGGGGCGGCATCGGTCACCCAGCTGGACATCTACGCCCAGCCGGGCGCCGAGCGCGACGAGTTCACCCAGCCCTGGCCGACGTACCCGAAGATCTACCGGATGTCGGCCGCGCACGAGGAGGCGCGCGACCTGGAGACCGCCCCGGTCGCGGACGCCGACGCCCGGCTGTTCGCAGCGTCGACGCTGCGCTTCGGCGGCGACGCCGACGGGCACGTGCGGTCGCTGCACCTGGTCGATGTGGACGCGCTGCGGCGGCCGCTGCCCGGCACCGGACGGAGCATCCCCGCCGACCTCGTGCTGCTCGCGCTCGGTTTCTCCGGGCCCGACCGTGAGGACGGCCTGGTGGACCAGTTGGGGCTGACACTCGAGCCGCGCGGCACGATCGCCCGGGACGCCGGCTTCGCGACCGGCGTCCCCGGTGTGTTCGCCGCCGGGGACGCCGCGCGCGGGCAGTCGCTGATCGTCTGGGCGATCGCGGAGGGGCGGGCGGTCGCGGCGGCCGTCGACCGCCATCTGACGGGAGCTTCGCGGCTGCCGGCGCCGATATCGCCGTACGACCGCCCCATGACGGTGTGAGCCGTACGGCGGTGTGGGCGGCGGGCCGGTGCGAGCCGTCGCGCGGCGTCAGCGGCGCCGCTCGTCCGTCCCGGCCACCTTGGCCGTGGACAGGGCCACCCGGTTCCATGTGTTGATCGCGAAGATCAGGGCGAGTACGTGGGCCAGTTCGGTCTCGTCGAAGCGGGCCGCCGCCTCGGCGTAGACGTCGTCGGGGACACCGCCGTCGGCGACCAGGGTGACCGCCTCCGTGAGGGCGAGCGCCGCCTGCTCCTTCTCGGTGAAGAAGTGGCGGGCCTCGCGCCACACGGCGACCATGTGCAGCCGGTCCTCGCTCTCGCCCGCCTTGCGGGCGTCATTCGTGTGCATGTGCAGGCAGTAGGCGCAGTGGTTGAGGTGGGAGCTGCGGATCTGGATCAGCTCGACCAGGGCGGGGTCGAGGCCCTCGCGGGCGGCGGCGTCGAAGCCGATGAGGGCGCGGAAGGCCTTCGGGGCGGCCTTCGCGAAGTCGAGGCGGGTACGGGCCGGGGTGTTCGTGTCCGTCGTCATGCCCTTCAACCTACGGGCCGGAAAGACCACTTGTAGGGTGCATTTCCATGACGGAATCATGGGTCAATTCCGCGGAGCGGATCGGTGTCGACCTGCATCTGGAGCTGCCGGGAACGGGCGGACGCCGGGCGGCGCTGATCGCGGCGCTGCGGGACGCCGTGGCGGACGGGCGGCTGCCTCCGGGGACGCGGCTGCCGCCGTACCGCTCCCTCGCCGCCGACCTGGGCGTGGCCCGCAACACGGTCGCGGACGCGTACGCGGAGCTGGTGGCGGAGGGCTGGCTGACCGCGCGCCAGGGTTCGGGCACCCGCGTGGCCGAGCGCGTCCAGCCGCTGCGGGCCGCACGGACGCCGAAGAAATCGCCTCCACGCGCGCGTGGAGCACGGCACGACCTCCGGCAGGGCACTCCGGACACGTCGGCCTTCCCGCGGGCGGCCTGGGCGGCGTCGTACCGCAGAGCGCTCCAGGCCGCGCCCAGTGAGGCGTTCGGGCCGGGGGACCCCGCCGGGCGGCCGGAACTCCGGGAGGCGCTCGCGGAGTATCTGGCGCGCTCGCGTGGCGTGCGTACCGAGCCGGGCCGGATCGTGATCTGTTCCGGTTTCGCGCACGCGCTCCGGCTGCTCTTCGGGCAGGGGCGGACCGGCGGCGGTGGGCTGCGCGGTCCGCTCGCGGTGGAGGCCTACGGGCTGTGGTTCCACCGGCAGCTGCTCGCGGCGGCCGGGGTGCGGACCGTGCCGCTCCCCCTCGACGAACACGGTGCCCTGGTGGACCGGTTGGGGCGTGAGCGGGCCGTGCTGCTCACGCCCGCGCACCAGTTCCCCACCGGCGGGCCGCTGCACGCCGAGCGCCGGGCCGGCGTCATCGACTGGGCACGCGCGAGTGACGGGGTGGTCCTGGAGGACGACTACGACGGCGAGTTCCGGTACGACCGCAAGCCCGTCGGCGCGCTCCAGGGCCTCGACCCCGAACGGGTGATCCTCGTCGGCTCGGTCAGCAAGAGCCTGTCGCCGGCGCTGCGGTTGGGGTGGATGGTCCTGCCGGAACGGTACGTCGACGCCGTGCTCGCGGCGAAGGGCGAGCGCGAGGCGTGGGCGAGCGTCCCGGAGCAGCTGGCGCTGGCCGGCTTCCTCGCCTCGGGGGCGTACGACCGTCATGTGCGGCGCATGCGGCAGGGCTACCGGCGCCGCCGGGACCGCCTCGTCGAGGCGCTCGCCGCGCACGCCCCGCACATCCGGGTCACCGGCGTCGCGGCCGGGCTGCACGCGGTGCTGCGGCTGCCGCCCGGCACCGAGGCCTCCACCGTCAAGGCGGCGGCCTGGCACGGAGTCGCCCTGGACGGGCTCGGCGCGTTCAGGCACCCGGAGACGGACATGACTGCCCCGGACGGCCTCGTCGTGGGCTACGCGACACCGCCGGAACACGCGTACGCGGCGGCAGTGGACGCGTTGTGCGCCGTACTGCCGCCGCCGTGACGGAGGCGGGACCTACGCCTTGCGTGCCACCGCGCCGTACCCCGGGATCACGCCGTCGTCCTGCCCGGGGACCGGGTCGCCCAGCTCCGGACGCCACTTGTGGACGATCTCGACGCCGGGATCGACCAGTTCCAGGCCGGTGAAGAAGCGGGCGAACTCCTCACGGGAGCGCAGCGCGAGTGTGACGCCCGCCGCCTTGAGTTTCTCGGTGGCCGCCGCGGACTCCTCCGGGGTGAAGTCGGCGGTGGCGTGGGTCATCACCAGGTAGCTGCCGGACGGCAGTTCGGACAGCAGCCGGCGGACCAGCTCGTGCGCGCCGTCCTCGTCGGAGACGAAGTGCAGCAGGGCGACGAGCGAGAGCGCGACGGGTCGGCCCATGTCCAGGACCTGCTTGGCGCCCGCCATGATGGCGGCCGGGTCGCGCACGTCGGCCTGCAGGTACTCCGTGACGCCCTCGTCCGTGCCGCGCAGCAGGGCGGCCGCGTGGGCCAGCACGATCGGGTCGTTGTCGCAGTAGACGACGCGGGAGTCCGGTGCGATCCGCTGGGCGATCTGGTGCAGGTTCGGTTCGGTCGGGATGCCGGTGCCGACGTCCAGGAACTGCCGTACGCCCTGCTGGGCCAGCCAGCGCGTGGCTCGGTGCATGAACGCGCGGTTGACCCGGGCCATCACCGGCACCCTGGGGTCCAGGGCCAGCATCTGCCGGCCCATCTCCTCGTCGACGGGGTAGTTGTCCTTGCCGCCGAGATACCAGTCGTACATGCGCGCGGGATGCGGCCTGCTGGTGTCGATCTGGACGGCGGTTGTGGGGTCCTGCCCGGTCATGAGGCACTCCGTAAGCTTCTGACACGGTGAATGATCAAGTTCGTACCAAGGTCGTATCAACATAGGGAAGTTGAGCAAGAAAAATAATCAACACAGATCAGGACAGCAGGAAATCGGCCTCCCCCGCCTTGGCGCCCTCGATGAAGGCGGTCATCTCGTCCGTGGTGTAGATCAGTGCCGGACCGTCGGGGTCGGTCGACTGGCGTACGGCGATCCGGCCGTCGGCGAGCTTCATCGCCTCCAGGCAGTTCCCGCCGTTGCCGCCGCTCCAGGGCTTGTGCCACCCTTCGCTGCCCAGCTCCCGCGCGGGCATGCCGTTGTAGACGTGGCTGCGCGGCTTGATGCGATCCATTCAGAGCTCCTTGCGGAGATCCCGGAGGATCTCCTTCGTGCGTTGTGCAGTAGCGGCCTGCGCCGCCATGCGGTCCATGACCTCGAGGTGGGTCGCCACCTCGGTGCGCGCGTCCAGGTAGACCGCGCCGGTCAGGTACTCGCTGTAGACCATGTCCGGGAGTTCGGGCACGGCGAATCGGAACAGCACGAAGGGCCCGTAGGTGCCGGGGTGCGGCCCGTTCGCGAACGGGGCCACCTGGAGCGTCACGTTGGGCAGCTTCGTGGCCTCGATCAGCCTGTCGATCTGCGCGCGCATCACCTCCGGTCCACCCACCGGGCGGCGCAGGACGGTCTCGTCCATCACGGCCCAGAACCGGGGCGCGTCGGAACGGGTGAGCAGTTGCTGGCGTTCCATGCGCAGCGCGACATGCCGCTCGATGTCCTCGGGCCGGGTCTGGCCGATGGCGCCCGATCTCAGGACCCCGCGCGCGTACTCCTCGGTCTGGAACAGGCCGGGCACGAAGTGCGGTTCGTACGACCGGATGAGGCTCGCCGCTCCCTCGAGACTGACGTACATCGAGAACCAGCCGGGCAGGATGTCGTGGAACCGCTGCCACCAGCCGGGCCTGTTGGCGTCCTCGGCCAACTGGACGAAGGCCTCGGCCTCGTCGTCGCCGACACCGTAGGCCTTCAGCAGGAGTTGCAGGTACGGGATCTTGAGGGCGACCTCCGCCATCTCCATACGCCGGACGGTGGCGGGGGCGACGCGGAGGATACGTGCGGCCTCCTCCCGCTTGAGTCCGGCACGTTCCCGCAGGTCCAGCAGGCGCCGGCCGAGGACGACCTGGCCCACCGTCGGCGCGGACCGCGGCTCGCTCACGCTCCCACCTCCATGGACGAAAAACGGCTCAACGCGACTGAGCGCGAAGAATGCTGACAGACCTACGGCGCCATTCGAAATCACGTTCGAGAATCTTTCGGATCCTCGCCGATCCCAACTGGCGCCGCTCAACGTGCTGTTGCGTGCAGTGTGCCACGGCGCCCGACCGAGTCACACAGCACTCTGCAATTTTCAGAGTGACACTTGCCAAGTGTTCACGGCGGGGCGATAGTGGCAAGCGTGATTCCGTCCGCGCCTTTAGGAACAGACGCCGCCGCAGGCCGTTTCGGTCTCGGTGCCGCCACGGAAGTCGCCCCGTTCGGGGCCGCTGCCGGGCGCCGGTTCCGCTTCGAGCTGGCCGCTCATCCGGGTTCGCCCGCCCAGGCGAGACGTCTGGCGCGTGCCCGGCTGGACGGCTGGGCGGTCTGCGCGGACACCTGCGACACCGCGGCTCTGGTGATATCCGAGCTGGTGACCAACGCCATCGTCCACACCGCGAGCAGTCGCGTCGTGTGCGAGCTGCACTGCCACGACGACACGGTGCGCATAGCCGTGCACGACGAGGGCTGTGCGCCCGGTGAGCCGCACCCGTCCCCGCAGCGGCCCGACGAGGAGCACGGGAGGGGGCTGCTTCTCGTCGACGCGCTGTGCCGGGCCTGGGGTGCCCAACAGCGCGGTCCGGGTCTGACGGTCTGGGCCGAGCTGCCGCGGCAGGCGGACGCGTCGCAGGACGACGCGAGCGACCCGGAAGAGGCGCGGGGCGACCTGGGGTGGGGCACCCGTTCCAAGCCGGCCGCCCCGCATGACTCGGGACACGGCTCCGAGCACCGCTCGGACGAGGGCGAGGACGAGGCCAAGGCGGTTCACGGCTTCGGTGCCCCCGGGAGGATCCCGCTCGCACGGGACCGGTCGTGGGGAAAGCCGTGACCGGCGCCCTCGGCCCGGGCCAGGCGATGGGCCTGGACACACTGGTGCGCATCAGGCGCGAGCAGGCCCCCTCGGGGGACACGGGAAGCGCCCTGCGGTTGCCCGTGCCCGAGGGCATGACCGCGCCGCTGGGCTGTGACGCCGTGACCGTGCCCGCCCGCTTCGGACCGGTGGTCGTGCCCCGGCTGCCGCGTGTGGGGTGCGTGTACACCGACGGGGACCGGTGGTGGTGGATCGTGCCGTCCGGCTCCGACCACGACCTGGCGTGGCCGGCTCCCGCCCAGTACGTCCCCGGCGCGCCGGTACCCCGTGGCGCCCGGCTGATCCACCGGCCGGAGGGCACCGTTCCGTACACCCCGCCGATACCGCTGTACCTGGCACTGTGCCGGGTTGTCGGGACCGCTCCGGACTGGTCGGGGGCCATCAGCGCGTAGTGCTCCGCGGTTTGGCGGGATGTTCCGGCCGGGGGTCCGGCGGGTGCCGGGGGTGGGGTCCGGCGGGTGCCGGGGGTCGTGCGGGCACCGTGAGGCCTGCGGGCCGCGGCTGGTGGGGCGGGTCGCCGCCGGGGGCCGACCCGGGATGCTTTCGCCCACGCCGCCCCTACCCGTACCCGTACCCAGGGGCTGCGCCCCTTCGACCCCGCCGGGGCTGCGCCCCCTGAACTCCCTGCGGGGCTTCGCCCCTGAACCCCGGACTCCCGCGTGGGCTCCGCGCGTGCACCCACCGGGCACCCCGCTCCCCCATACCTCGCGGGCCGCTCCCCTCCTCAGCAACGATCGGCCAGGTGATCGGACGCCGGACGGGCCGGGAACCCACCCCGGTGTGTTACGGACGTGGGGTGGTGTACGCCCACGCGCCCCCGGTGAACCGGTTTCGCGCCCTGCCTGGTGGGCGGTCGCGCCGGGATAGTGGCCGTCGGTCATGGCCGACTCGGGGGAGGTACACGGTGGGGAAGAGGCGCGGCTCGGTGGGGCCCGAGGTGTCCGAGTCGGAGCGGCTGCTGTTCGGCGGGCCGTTGCGCTACGACATGGGGTGGAACCAGCACACGGACGCCTTCCTCGAGCTGGACTTCCGGGCCATGGTGACCCGGCTGCCCGGCATGCTCGCGTCCAGCTTCCGGCTGGCCCGGGAGGCGGACCGGAGCGCTGCCCGGACGGTGCTGGCCGCCGAGGCGGGCCGGGGTGCGGCCCAGGCGGTGAGCCTGCTGGCGGTGAACAGCGTGCTCGGCCGGCTGATCGGCGGCGGCCCCCTGGAGGACCGGCTTCGCGGTGCCGCCCCCGCCCTGGTCGCCATGGCCTCGGTGGCGCTGGTCGCCACGCTGCTCGGAGCCGCTTCGACGTACGCCACCGGCCGGCTGGAGCCGAAGGTGGAGCGGGTGGCGACCGAGCGGTATCTGGAGCGGGCGGCGGGTGTGGAACTGGCCGCCATCGAGGATCACGCGTTCCACAAGCTGCTGGACACCGCACAGTACGGGGCCTCGTCCGCACGGCGCATGATCATGTACGGCACTCGTGTGATCAACGCGCTGATCTCGCTGGTCGCGGCGGCGAGCGTACTGACCGTGCTGCACCCCGCCCTGCTCCCCCTGCTGATCACGATGACCCTGCCGAGTGCCTGGGGCGCGCTGACCAACGCCCGGCGCCGCTACGAGTCCTTCCACACGTGGGTGCAGCACGCCCGCGCCGGTCATCTGATCAGCGGCCTGCTCACCGAGCCGGAGGCCGCGCCGGAGATCCGTGTGCACGGCGTCGGCCCGTTCCTGCTCCGGCATTTCCGGGCGATGTCGGAGACCGCGGAGGCGGAGCAGGCGCGGCTGGCCCGGCTGGCGGCCCGTACCGGTCTGGTCGCGGCGGCCTGGACGGGCCTGGCGACCGTGGCGACGTACGCGACGCTGGGCGCCCTGCTGCTGTCGGGGGCGATGGCGCTGTCCGTGGCGGGCACCGCGGTGATCGCGATCCGCACCGGCTCGGCGAGCCTCGACACGCTGGTGCTGGAGGTCAACACCCTGCACGAGGAGGCGCTGTTCGTGGGCGACCTGCAGCGGCTGTACACCGAGGCGGCCGAGCGCGCGATCCCGGTCGGCGGGGAGACACTGCCCGAGGACCCGCGTGAGGTCCGCTTCGAGAACGTCACCTTCCGCTACCCCGGTGACTCCGTCCGCCCCGCCCTCGACGACGTCACGCTCACCCTCCCGATGGGCCGGATCGTGGCGCTGGTGGGTGAGAACGGCTCGGGCAAGACGACCCTGGTCAAGTTGCTGGCGGGCCTGTACAAGCCGGACCGGGGCCGGATCCTGTGGGACGGCGTCGACGCGGCACGGGCCGACCGGCACCAGCTGGCCGAACGCATCGCGATGGTCGCGCAGGACTTCAAGCGCTGGCCGTTCACCGCGCGGGTCAACGTCGCCGTCGGCCGTTCCGCGGTGCCCCTCACCGAGGAACGCCTGGGCGACGCGATCGACGAGGCGGGCGCGCGGGAGGTGGTGGCGGACCTGCCGCACGGACTGGACACCCTGCTGGCCCGGCACTTCAGCGGGGGGCACCAGCTCTCGGGCGGCCAGTGGCAGCGCCTGGGTATCGCCCGGGCCGCGTACCGGCGCGGGCGGATCCTGATCGTGGACGAGCCGACCGCGGCCCTGGACGCCCGGGCCGAGCTGGAGGTCTTCGACCGGATCCGGGCGCTGGCGGGCAGCGGTCAGACCGTGGTGCTGATCACTCACCGGCTGGCGTCGGTGCGGCACGCGGACCTGGTGCACGTCCTCGACCAGGGCCGGCTCGTGGAGTCCGGAAGCCCCGAGGAACTGCTGGCCACCGGCGGCCTCTACGCGGAGCTGTACGCGCTCCAGGCGGAGCAGTTCACGGCGAAGCTGCCCGCACCGAAGGCGGGCTGAGCCCGCTCACTCGACGGCGGCGGCACCCCGCACGATCACCAGGAACGTGTCGGTCGCGAGGTCCATGACGACCTCGGCGGGCAGCCCTTCGAGGCGCCGCGCGTGCGCGAACTCCTCGGCCGGCCACGATCCCCGCGGCCCACCGGCGGGAAAGCGTTCGAGCACCGTTCGCCCGTTCACCATCTCGCACCTCCAGAAAGCGTCATATCTGTAGGAGTAAACGCCCTGGAATGGGAAACGGGCCCGCCCAGTGACGGGACTGAGACATTGTTGACACCCGTTCACTGCGGTAGGTGATATTCCGTGCACCAAGCGACACCGACAGCACTCAAAGTGACGGATTCGGCACGGACGACGCCCGTCCACGACTGGCCGTGGACGGGCGGCACGTCGTGGTCAGTGGCGGTACGCCACGACCACGTGGAAACTACGGTCCGCCAGCGACCCTGCCGAGTTGAACGTCTGGATGTACAGGCAGTTGCTGGTGGCGTACCGGCCCACGACGGTGATCTCACCGGGCAGCGAGGAGTCGACGCTGCCGGGCAGGCCGATGGTGGCGACATAGGTGCCGTTGGTGATCGTCGTGTTGAAACAGACCTGGTACGTGCCGGTGGCGAGCCTGGACGACGACATGGCGCCGGAGCTCTGCCCCGGGACGAGGGAGCCGTCGCTTCTCACGACGGCCCGCACGATCCGCTGCTCCCCGTTCTCGTGGGGATCGTTCTGCCCCTTGACGGCGGTTTCCGCGGCCGTCGAGTTGGTCGTGTTCGGCGGGACGGGCGCAGCCGAGCCGGCCGAAGCGAGGGCGGCCGCGGGAGAGGCGGCGAGAACTCCCGCGATCACGGGTCCGGCAACCGCCGAAAGACCTCTTGCCGTCCAGGTGAAGCCCTTGGAGCGGCCGTCGGGACGTCGTGGGACCCTGTGTGCTGATTTCACGCTTGCTCCCTTTTCGGTGAGTGTCACTCGGATCGGAATCAGCAATTCCACCGGCACCGCACCCGGTTTCGTAATCAATACGATTAATCACCCGTGTGGGTCACGAAATACACCGGACGGGAGTGTGTGTCCCGCAGCCCCAAACGCTCGCGCTCCCGCTCGAGCTCGCCGACGAGCTCGGTGAGGAGGCTGCTCTGGTGCGGAGTCAGATGCCCGGCGTCGTCGAGGTGCACCGCGGACGCGGTGGTCGTGTCGACGAGCCGTTCGAGCATGGCGGCGACGGAGTCCGTACCCTCCGTGTGCCGGGCGAGGGCGGGAAGTTCGGCGGCGGACAGGGCGATGGCGGTGCGGGCCTCGGCGAGGGTGCGGTAGGCGTCGCGGCGCAGGGCCCACCGTTCGGCGTGGTCGTCGGACTCGCTCAGCACGTGGGCGAGGTAGGCCTGCGCGGCGTTCGCGGCTGCCGCGAGCCGCTGCCGGACGCCCGCACCGCGCGCCCCCGGCATCGGCAGATGCCCGACGATCAGCACGATCGCGCAGGCCAGCAACGTCTCCCCGATCCGGCTGACGGAGGCCTGCGGTTCCCCGCCGACCATGACGAGGGCGAGGACGAGCAGGGTGAAGACGGCGGTCTGGGCGGCGAAGTGCCGGGCGGCGACGGGGATGAGCGCCCCGCAGACCATCACCAGTGCGACGAGCCCCTCGGGCCTGGGGAGTACGGCGGCGAAGCCGGCGAAGACCAGGGCGCCCAGGACGGTCCCCGCGGCCCGGGACAGCACCCTGGACGCGAGCGGTCCGAGGTCGGGCTTGACCAGCCACACGGCAGTGACGGGCAGCCAGTACCAGTACTGGTGCCCGTGCCAGTGCGCGGTGTGCAGGGCCTGGGCGATGGCCGCGCTGGCTCCGAAGCAGAGGGCGACCCGGAGGCCGTACTCCCGGCCCCCGCTCCCTAGGGCGGTGCGCAGGAGGTCCTTGGCGGTGCGGCGGCGGGTGTGGAGCCGCTGCCGCGTGTCCGCGGACCGGTCGAAGGTCTCGGCGGCCCGCAGCAGGGCGTCGTCGAGGGCACGCAGGGCGGGGGCGGACCGGTGGGGCGCGGGCAGCGGGCCGGTGGCGCTGTTGCCGCGTACGGCGGCGGCGAGCCTCCGGGGTCCTTCCGAGGCCCGCTCGTCGACGGCCTCCCCGGCCCAGGCGAGGGCGGTCGCGGCCTCGGCGAGGGGCAGCGCGGCGGTGTACTGGGCGTGCAGCCGGCGCTCGGCCGCGGAGCTGGCGTGGCGGCGCAGGCGGGGTCCCGCGAGGGCGTCCTGCGCATGGTCGAGGGCGGCGGTCAGCGCGGCCCGGCGGGCCAGGGCGGCGTCGGTACCGACGGCGCCCAGCAGCTCGGCGATCGCGTCGTACACCCCGGCGACGGCGTCCCGTTCCCCGTCGAAGCGGAAGTCGCCGGTGAGGGAGCCCGGTGTGGGCAGCGCCAGCCGTAGCGCGAGCAGCCAGCCGGCGCCGGCGAGGAAGGCGAGCGCCCGCAGCCACCCGGGTTCGGGCAGCGGCATCCCGGCGCCGACGGCGGCGCCGACGAGCAGTTGCGAACCGGCCGCGCTGGCCGAGGGCCCGACGGCGACGGCACCGCCGGCGATCAGGCCGAGTCCGGTGAGCAGCAGGGTCAGCGGTACGGCTGCCAGGTGCTGCCCGCTGTACGTCCCCACCAGCAGCCCCGCCGCCCCGGCCAGGGCGGGCGCCCCGAGCCGCTTCACCGAGGCCCGCCGGCTGCCCGGCCGGTCGTTGGTCCCGGCGAGCATGGCGCCGATGGCGGCGAGGATTCCGAGGGGGATCCGGTCGGTGAGCACGGAGAGGAGGAGCAGAGGACCGGCGGCCAGCGCGCCCCGTGTGACCGCGCTCCAGGGAACGGGACCGCCCTGCGCTCGGAAGGCGTGGGCGAGCCACGGGGGCAGGACGGGGAGGACGCGGGTCACTGGGCTCCTGTGCTGACGAGGGCGGGGTGCGCCTTCGGGCGACGGTGGCCGGGCTGCTCGGTGCTTCAAGCGTAAACGTGTTCCCGCGCGGGACCGAGCATATGTGTTTCCTCCATGTGACGAACGCCCCGAGGGCCGCGTTCTTTATGCACGCAATTCCGCGGCGCAGTGAAGGTGATCCGTCCCTGCATTCTTCGGCGGGTACGACCGCTCATCACGACAAGCTTCGGCTTGCGCTTCTCCAGCGTCGGTGGAGGGGTTCTGCGCCCAGGACTCGGAGGCGTCGAGCACCCGCAGCCGGCCCAGTCCTTCGTGGCGGTCACGTCGAACAGCCGCGTCAGGGGCGCCGCCGTCCCCGCAGCACGTCCTCGGCCTTGTGGGCCGGGCTCGTCGTACCGAATCGACGCCGAAACCTCGGCAACCTCTGTGACCCCTGCGACCACTGGTGAGTCGGAAGCCCATGTCCATACGTACCACGTGCGGACTCGAAGGTCTCGAAGGAGTCAACGTGGCAGCCTCACCCCACCGCCGACCCGCCCCCGGACGGCGGACGGCCCTGGTCTCCGTCGTCGCCGTGGCAGCCGTGGCACTTGTCGTATCCCTGGTGATGGCGTTCCGCCCGCACGGCGAGCCCCGGACGGTGCGGGCCGCGGCGACGCCCGCCTCGGACACCCGGGCGACGACTTCCCCGCCCATGACACCGACGCCGACGCCGAAGCTGAAGCCGTCCAAGGCGTCCCCGACCCCGAGCCCCGCCAGGCCCACCGCGAAGGCGACCAGCAGGCACACCTCGTCGGCGCGGCCGTCGCCCGCCCACACCCCGGTGACCAACGCACGGCCGGCCTCCGGCGCGGCCCCGCTGGCGGGGCGGATCAAGCCCGGGGTCACCTACACCGGGGTCGCCACCCACTACGACGCGGGGGACGGCAACGGCGCCTGCACGTACGGCCCGGCCTCCGACCTGATGATCACGGCGATGAACCACACCGACTACGAGACGGCCAAGGCGTGCGGGGCGTACATACAGGTAGGCGCGGGCGGCGCCTCCGTCACGGTCCGGGTCACCAACGAATGCCCCGAGTGCGCCCCCGGGCAACTGGACCTGAGCAAGCAGGCCTTCGCCAAGCTCGCCGCCCTCAACGCTGGCCGCATCCCGGTCACCTGGAGCCTGCTGAGCCCCAGCACCTCCGACACGATCTCGATCCGGTACAAGACCGGATCCAGCGCGAACTGGTGCGGTATCCAGGCGATCGGCCACCGCAACCCGCTGGCCCGGCTGGAGGTCAGCACCGGCAGCGGCTGGCGCCCGCTGACCCGCGAGACCTACAACTACTTCCTCTCCGAGAACGGCACCGGCTGCGGCGGCCCGCTCCTGCTCACCGACATCTACGGTGAGCAGGTGACCGTCAACGGGATCGCCGTCCGCCCGGACGCCGTACAGGCGACCCGCGTGCAGTTCGCCCAGCACTGACCGCGATCAGACCGACTCGACGTCCACGGTCGCGCCTCCACCTGCCGCACCGCACCCGTGGGTGGCCCGCGCCGTGCATCTTGGGGCAAACACCCATAGTTCGGGCCTCTCCTGCCGGCCGTCGAACACGACATGGGCACAGGTCAGCATCGACGGCCGTCGATGAGGAACCCCGAACCGATGGGATGCTGGTCGTCACGGGACGTGTGGACGGCGGCGACCCAGGTGTCCGAACCGCACGAAGTCGGCCACAGGGCTGATCGGGCAGAATCGGACCCGACGTACCACGGAGTCAGGACGCGGCCATGGCGACCTTCGTGGACACGCTGAAGCACCTCGGCACCTGGCAGAAGGCCGCGCTGGTCACCGAGAGCCCGCTCCAGCCGGCCGAACTGGCCCGCGGATACGTGTACCAGCAGTGGGTGAACGCCGCCCCGCTCAACCGGGACCGGCACCGCTACATCCTCCGGCTGCGCGACCGCAGCCCCCTGCGCCATGTACTGGAGGCGGGCGGACACGGCTAGGCCACGGTCGAACACTTCCACGACGGCCGACCCGCCGTCGGCATCGGTGCCGCCCAGCTCATGAACGGCATGGCCATCAGTCTTCCCGTCACGCAGAAATGGGCGGCCTCCTGGCTCGACGTCGACGTCAACCGCCTAGGTGAGGGCGACGAGGTTCAGGCCGGTCCGGGACCTGCTCGACGACCTGCAGTCGACGGCCGCCGGCCACTGGGACCTCACCCGCTCCCCGAGCCCGAATGGCAGAACCCGCACATCACTCCCGATGCGCAGTCCCGGCGCCATCTGTGCACCTTCCCGGACCCGGACCTGAACGGCCGGGACGCGTGCTTCTCCTGGCACGGAAGGAAGACACCGGGCAAGGGACGGCTGCACTTCCGGCTGGTGCCCGAACGGAAGGTCTTCCGTCTCGCCTACGTCGGCCCGAAGCCCGGCAGTGACCGCCTGTCCTGACCGTTCCGCCGGGACGGTCAGGACAGGCGGGACAGCCGGGACGGTTCTGCTGTCAGGCGTACGTCCAGCGCCACGCACCCGAGCTGTAGCTGCACCGGATGCTCGTACCACCGGCGGTCGTCGTCGTGGCGCCGTGGTCGCTGTTGCGGCAGTACTGGCCCGCCGAGTAGCAGTTGCCCGCGTTCGAGGTGATCGAGCAGGTGCCGGTGTTGCTGCTCCCGCTGTAACCGCCGCTCCCGCTGCTGCTGTGGCCGGCTCCCGAGACGCTCCGCGCGGTCCTGGTGACCGTGACGGTCGGGCCGGGCTTCTTCACCGTCCTGGTCTTGGTGACCGTGGGCGCGGGCGCGACCTTCGGTATGTCGGTCACGGTCGCCGTGGCCGTCACCGTGACCGTGATCGCCGGCCGCGGCTTGGCGGCGGCCTTCGCGGCGTTCACCTCGTCCTGCGCGCTCTGGGTGCCGCCCATGGCGCCCAGGCCGAACACGACCATGCCGGCCGCCCACACGCGCTTGCGCTTGTACCACCGCCGGGTGTCGACGGGGCGCGGAGCGGGCGGCGTCGAGTACGGGTTGTTCATGTCGTCCCCCCTGAGGTTCTTTCAGGGGGACGACGTTAACTGCATGTAGGTGCCACGAAAAAGAGAAGTGAAGATTCGGAAATCATTCTGTGATGCACCTTGGCCTGCGGGTTGAGCCCACCGACGGAAAATCGGATGCGGCGGAGCGCCGGGGTTCGCATGATCGGGAGGTTGTCCGTCCACCGTCCCGGGAGTCTCCGTGATCCAGCGCGTCACCGCGTCCCGCCTCTTCCCGCCACCCACCTACTCCCACGCCTCGGTCGTGGAGGCCGGCACCAGGCTGGCGTTCCTCGCCGGGGCCGTGCCGCTCGACGAGAAGGGGGACATCGTCGGTGAGGGGGATCCCGTACGGCAGGCCGAGCAGGTGCTCGGCAATCTGCGCGAGCAACTGGCGGCGGTGGGCAGCGACCTGACGCAGGTGGTGGCCACCGACGTGTACGTCGTGAGCGGTGACCCGTCCGTGCTGTCCGCCGTGTGGGAGGTGGTCGAGGCCTCCGGGCTCAGCGCGGGGCCGCACTCGTCGACGCTGATCGGGGTGGCCTGCCTGGGGTACACCGGGCAGCTCGTGGAGATCACGGCGACCGCCGTGGTGCCCGACTGAGCGGCGGGGCGGCGGTCGTGCTGCGCCGGGCGACCGCTTCCGACGCCGCCGCGGCGGCCGACGTCTGGCTGCGGTCCTTCGCCGCCGCGCTGCCCACGGTGGTCCGGCCGCATTCCGATGACGAAGTGCGCGCCTACTTCCGGGACGTGGTCGTGCCGTTGCGGGAGACCTGGGTGGCCGAGGAGACGGGCACGGTCGTCGGGATGATGGTGCTGCAGGACGAACTGCTGTCCCAGCTCTACCTCGACCCGGACCGGCGCGGACGGGGCATCGGGGACCGGTTCGTCGCGCTGGCCAAGGAGCGCAGCCCGCAGGGGCTCACGTTGTGGACCTTCCAGGTCAACAAGCCGGCCCACCGGTTCTACGAGCGGCACGGCTTCGTCGCCGTGGAGTTCACGGACGGCAGCGGGAACGAGGAGCGGGAGCCGGACGTGCGGTACGTGTGGCGGCCTTGATCCACCGTGCCGGGACGCCGGCTGGTGCGGCGCGGGGTTACGCCGGGTCAGCCTTCCAGCCCGGCGGCATCCGCCGCCGTCCGCAGCACCTCCCGCAGCATCTCGGGGGTGAGCCGGCCGGTGAAGGTGTTGCGCTGGCTCACGTGGAAGCAGCCGAAAAGTGCCAGGCCGTCCGGACCGTCGAGCGCGACCCGGGTGCCGTGGGCGAAGGCCGGGCGGGGACGGGGGACGCTCCAGCCCGCCTCGGCGAACGCCGGCAGCGCGGCCTGCCAGCCGAAGGCGCCGAGGACGACGGCGGCCCGCAGCGTCGGCCGCAGCAGCCGCAGCTCCTGCACCAGCCAGGGCCGGCAGGTGTCCCGCTCCTCGGGGGTCGGCTTGTTGGCGGGCGGCGCGCAGTGCACGGGTGAGGTGACACGGGTGCCGTACAGCTCGAGCCCGTCCCCGGCATGCACGGAGGTGGGCTGGGAGGCCAGGCCCACGTCGTACAGGGCCTGGTACAGCACATCCCCGGAGCGGTCGCCGGTGAACATGCGGCCGGTGCGGTTGCCGCCGTGCGCGGCGGGTGCGAGTCCGATGATCAGCAGCCGGGCGTCGGGCGGTCCGAAACCGGGCACCGGCCGCCCCCAGTACGTCCAGTCGGCGAAGGCGGCGCGCTTGGTGCGGGCCACCTCCTCCCGCCAGGCGACCAGCCGTGGGCAGGCCCGGCAGCCGGCGACGCGCCGGTCGAGCTGGTTCAGGCCGCTGATGTCCATGCCTCCACGGTAGGAAAACGGGTCCGGCTTCCCCAGCCCGGCGAGCTAAGGTCGAGGACATGGCTTCCCAGGATGCGGACGAGGACACCACCCGCGACACCGGCGGCGCCGCGGGCACGGACGCGCAGACCGTCGACCCGAAGATCACCGCTGCCGTGGCAGCGGCGGAGGCGGCGGGCCCGGCGGCCGGCGAGACCGTGCGCATCGACAGCTGGATCTGGGCGGTCCGGCTGATCAAGACCCGTTCCCTCGGGGCCACCGCCTGCCGCGGCGGACACGTCCGTGTGAACGGTGAGCGCGTCAAGCCCGCGTACGCCGTGCGCGTCGGCGACGAGGTGCGTCTGCGGCACGAGGGCCGCGAGCGGGTCGTGATCGTCAAGCGTCTGATCCGCAAGCGGGTCGGTGCCCCTGTGGCCCAGCAGTGCTACATCGACAACTCCCCGCCGCCCCCGCCCCGCGAGGCCGTGGCCCCCCTCGTCCTGCGCGACCCCGGCACGGGCCGCCCCACCAAGCGCGACCGCCGCGAGCTGGAACGCCTGCGGGCGCTGAACGGGCTCAGGGGGCGTCCCGGGGGGAAGTGACCGACGCACACAAGGGTCACGCTCCCGGCCGGACCGAACGCAGCAGCCGCAGCAGCTCCGCGTTCTGCCCGCGCCGGGCCCAGGCGATCAGGGCCAGCGGCACCATCAGGATCAGCGGTGTCGCGGCGTACTGCCCGTCGAAGACGGCGAGTTGGACGACGAAGGCACCCACCATCAGCGCGCTCAGCGCCGTCGCCGCCAGGGACTGCAGGGCCGGAACCAGCAGGGCCACGGCCCCGGCGAGTTCCAGCGCACCGATCGTGTACATCCCGGCGCCGCCCCAGCCGATCCTGTCGAACGACTCCACGGCCGACGGGTGGGCGATGAGCTTGGGCAACGCGCTCGCGATCCCGTAGAAGAGGGCGAGCAGCACCTGCACGGTGCGCAGGGCGACCCTGGCGACCCGCGCACGGCGACCACGGAGTGGCCCGGACGCGGCGGAGGCGATGGGCGCGGTGGGAGCGGTGGTCTCGGACATGGGATTCTCCTGGGTGCGGTCACGGTTGCTGTCACCGAGGTAGACCCGCCCGAGACCGGAAACTCATCGCCGCACCGCGCGCACCCACACCCTGTCCGGCGTCAGGTACTCGTCCACCTCCAGTCCCGCTTCCGCCAGCGCCTCCTCGAACCGCTCCTTCGTCAGCGGCCGGGACAAGAAGGTCTGGGTCCACACCGCGTCCGGGAACACGTACTCCGCGCGGACCGAGTTCACGCCGTCCCCGACCGGTTCCGCCGACAGCATCCGCACCGTGAAGCCACTGGGATCGATCCGCTCCCTCGGCAGATTGGTGTGGTAGTCCTCGCCCTCCCGCTGGATCAGGACGCAGCCGCCCTCCGCCACGTGCCGGGCACAGGTGCGCAGCAGCCCCCGGCGGACCTCCTCGTCCCCGGCGTGCACCAGGAAGGAGGCGAGCATCACCACGTCGAACTTCTCGCCCAGGTCGAGATCCTCGATCGGACTGCATATCGTCCGCGCCCCATGGACGCGCTCCAGCATCTCGGCGGACTCGTCCACCGCCGTCACCGTGAAGCCGCGCTCCAGCAGGGGATGGGTCATCCGGCCCACCCCGCTGCCCAGTTCGAGGATGTGCGCCCCGGCGGGAACCGCCGCGGCGATGATGTCCGGCTCGTCACCGACCGGGAGCCGTGCGTACAGCTCGACCGCGCAGCCGTCCGGGGTGATCGCACCGGGTCCGGTTCCGTCGTATCCCTCACGCATCTCAACCGTCATGCCCGAACAACGGCCGGGCTGCGAAAGCCCGTTCCCGTCCCGCACTTGTTCACCCGTTCGAGTTATTCGGCCCGCAGCGGGAACCACCCGTGCCCGATGTACCAGTGCCGTCCGGCCCGCAGATGGTCGCCGACGGCCCGCTCGACGGCCGTCCGGCGCGGCAACCGGTCGATCGGCAGGTCCGGGTCACCGAAGACGAAATGGACCGGCTCCCGGTCGGCCGGCTCGGTGTCCTCGCGAGCGGTGCGGAACCGCTCCTGGAAGCGGACGATGTTGGAGTGCCCGGGCAGGTACCGCCGCAACTGCGGATCGAGCAGCCAGGAGTGGCAGACCGCGGTCGTGTACCGCTCCTCGGGAAAGTGCCCGGCGAAGAACTCCCGCGCCAGCGCCACCGACCGGTCGCAGGCCGCCGGGGTCAACGGGCCGAGGAAGTCGGGTATGTGGACGGTGAGGCAGGGGGCGCCCGGTGCCACGGCCTCGCCGGCCGCGGCCAGCCCTTGCGCGGTGCGCTCCCCGAGTACCGCCCGCTCGAACTGCAGACGCCCCAGCTGGTACAGCTCGCCGCGGAAGTGGCGGACGAGCCAGCGCGGGACCTCCAGCCCTGCCGTGCCGTGCCGCCTGCGGTGCACGGCGAGGTGACGGCCGAGGTCGGCGAGGGTGTGCCGGGAGACGTCGGCTGGGATGCCGCGCTCGCGGTGGTACGCGCGCGTGTGCGGCAGCGCGGCGAGGAACACGTACACGGGGAAGCACCGCGCCAGGGCGGCCGGGGCGACGGCGATCCGCTCGTCGAGGCCGGACGGTGCGCCACCGACCCGCCCGATGTCCCGGACCACGTCCTCCACGCACTCCGCGAGGAGCCGCAGCACACCCGGGTCCGCCGTCACCGCGCGCCGCAGTCCGACGAGGTCGTTGATGTCCTCGTGCGGTACGGCGAGATCGAGGAGCAGCTCGGGCAGGTCGTCGGCGTCCGGCAGCACGGTGCGGTCCCCCCTTGGGTGAAGGTCCTCGTGGAAGGGTACGCGGCCGGGGAGGAGCGTGAACCGTGATGCGTACGGGCAGTGAGCCGGCGACCGCGCGCAGTGCGCTGCGGATGCGGTTCTGGCTGAGCGTGTGGGGTCTGGTCTGGACGGTCTTCGGCACGGCGGCGTTCGCGCTCGCCGGACGCCCCGGGTGGGCGGCGGCGTGCGGAGTGCTGTGGCTGGTGGTCACCGTGGACCTGATCATGATCATCCGGCACATCCGGCAGGGTCCGCACTACCAGCCGGGCCGGGACGTCCCGCCGTACAGCCCGCCTGAGGACCACCCGCCCTCCCGCCCGCCGGAGCACCGCCCGCCGTTCCGGCCGCGCAGGCACCGGCATCCGTGACCGGCGGGAAGGAGTCCGCGGGTCAGGAGTCGAAGCGTGCCGCCTTCAGATACTCCGGGTTGGGGTCCAGCGCGGCCGCCAGCCGGAAGTGACGCTTGGCCTGGTCGGGCCGTCCCTGGCGCTCGTAGGTGCGGGCGAGCGCGAAGTGCGCGAAGGCGTTGTCCGGCTCGCGCTCGAGGACGACGGTGAACTCCAGCTCGGCCGGCCGCAGTTGCGCGGCGGCGAAGAAGGCACGCGCACGCAGCAGCCGCGCGGCCGTGTTCTCCGGGTGCGCGGCGACGACTCCGTCGAGCAGTTTCACCGCGCCCCGCGGGTCCCGTGCGTTGAGCAACTGCTCGGCGGCACGGAAGTCGATGACATGCGTCTCCGGGGTACGTCCGGTGGAACCGCTGGTCTCGGGCACAGCAGAGTCCTTCCCTCGCTGGAGGGGTTCAACGCCCACACCGGGGGGCGCTATTCCTGGGGCGGCGCCCCGGCGTTCCCGACCGGCGCGTGCGCCCTGCCCACCAGGTCGTCCCACACCTCTCGCACCCGTTGCCGCAGCACCGGAAGCGGTACGTCGTTGTCGATGACGATGTCCGCGATCTCCAGGCGCTTCTCCCGGGTGGCCTGTGCGGCCATGCGCGCGCGTGCGTCCTGCTCGCTCATGCCCCGCAGCCGTACCAGCCGGTCGAGCTGGGTCTGAGGGTCGGCGTCGACGACTACCACGACGTCGTACAGCGGCGCGAGACCGTTCTCCGCGAGGAGGGGGACGTCGTGGACGACGACGGCGTCCTCGGCCGCCGCGTCCTCCAGTTCGCGGGAGCGGGCGCCCACCAAGGGGTGCACGATCGAGTTCAGCAGGGCCAGCTTCTCCGGGTCGGCGAAGACGATCGAACCCAGTCTGGGCCGGTCCAGGCTGCCGTCCTCGGCGAGGACCTCGTCACCGAAGGCCTCGACCACGGCCGCGAGACCCTCCGTACCCGGCGCGACGACCTCGCGCGCGATGCGGTCCGCGTCGATCAGCACGGCGCCCTGCTCGACGAGCAACCGCGACACCTCGCTCTTGCCGGCGCCGATCCCACCGGTCAGGCCCACTGTCAGCATGAGCGGAAGCTTAGGGCCTGCCCCTGACGCACCGCCCGGTGGGCGGTCTGTCAGGGGCAGGGGCGTCAGTTGTCGCCCTCGCGTTCCGCCAGGAAGCGTTCGAACTCGCGGCCGATCTCGTCGGCGGAGGGGATGTCGGCCGGTTCGGCGAGCATGTTGCCGCGGGTCTCGGCGCCCGCCGCGGCATCGTACTGGTGCTCGAGCCCCTGGACGAGGGCGGTGAGTTCCTCGTCGCCCTCGCGGATCTGCCGGTCGATCTCGGTCTGGGTCCGGTGGGCGTCCGTACGCAGGGCGTGGGCGATACCGGGCAGGACCAGGCCGGTCGCGGCCGTGATGGCCTCCAGGACGGTCAGGGCCGCGTCCGGGTACGGGGAGCGCGCGATGTAGTGCGGGACGTGCGCGGCCACGCCCAGTACGTCGTGACCCTCCTGCATGAGGCGGTACTCGACGAGCGCCTCGGCGCTGCCGGGTACCTGGGCCTCGTCGAAGGGGCTGCGGTGCCCCGGGACGAGGTCCGTGCGGTTGCCGTGCGGGGTGAGACCGACGGGCCGCGTGTGCGGGACGCCCATGGGGATGCCGTGGAAGTTCACGGACAGGCGGACGCCGAGCCGCTCCACGATCTGCCGCACGGCCGCGGCGAACCGCTCCCACTCCACGTCCGGCTCCGGGCCGGACAGCAGCAGGAAGGGCGCACCGGTGGTGTCCTGGACGAGCCGGACCTCGATGCCGGGCTCCTCGTACTCGGTCCAGCGGTCGCGCTTGAACGTCAGCAGCGGGCGGCGCGCGCGGTAGTCCACGAGCCGGTCGTGGTCGAAGCGGGCGACCAGCTGGTGGGGCAGTGTGTCGAGGAGCCGGTCGACGATCTGGTCGCCGGTGTCCCCCGCGTCGATGTAGCCGTCGAAGTGGTAGAGCATGACAAGCCCGGCCGACTCCTGGGCCAGCGCCATGTCGACGACGGCCAGCCCCTTCGGCTCCCACGCGTACAAACCCTGCGGATCAAGCACAGTGACCGCCCCTCCTCGTTGTCCATCATGAACAACGTGCCCTGAAGCGTGGGCATTCCCGCATTCAGACCATGATCAGGAATCGGTGCTGCGCAGACGAGGGCCGGCTGCACCCCCCAGGGGCGCGGGGAACTGCGCGACAAGCCACGGACGGCCCGCAGTCGAACGGAGACCGGCAGGCCCGGGTACGACTGAGGGGCCGCACCTCGAAAGGTACGGCCCCTCAGCACCAGCTATCGGCTAAGCCTCAGCGTTCAGCTCTGGCCGCCCGCCAGCTTCTCGCGCAGCGCGGCGAGCGCCTCGTCCGAGGCCAGCGCGCCGGAGTTGTCCGGGCCCTCGGAGGAGTACGAACCGCCACCGGACGCGGCCGGAGCAGCGGCCTCGCCACCCTCGGCGGCCGCCTGGGCGTCCGCCTCGCGGGACTTGATGACCTGCGCCTGGTGCTGCTCGAAGCGCTGCTGCGCCTCGGCGTACTGGTGCTCCCAGGCCTCGCGCTGGGTCTCGTAGCCCTCGAGCCAGTCGTTGGTCTCGGGGTCGAAGCCCTCGGGGTAGATGTAGTTGCCCTGGTCGTCGTAGGACGCGGCCATGCCGTACAGGGTCGGGTCGAACTCGACCGCGGACGGGTCGGCACCGAAGGACTCGTTGGCCTGCTTCAGCGAGAGGCTGATGCGACGGCGCTCGAGGTCGATGTCGATGACCTTGACGAAGATCTCGTCGTTGACCTGGACGACCTGCTCCGGGATCTCCACGTGGCGCTCGGCCAGCTCGGAGATGTGGACCAGACCCTCGATGCCCTCGTCCACGCGGACGAACGCACCGAACGGAACCAGCTTCGTGACCTTGCCGGGCACGACCTGGCCGATCTGGTGGGTGCGGGCGAACTGCTGCCACGGGTCTTCCTGGGTCGCCTTCAGCGACAGGGAGACGCGCTCGCGGTCCATGTCGACGTCGAGGACCTCGACCGTGACCTCCTGGCCGACCTCGACGACCTCGGAGGGGTGGTCGATGTGCTTCCAGGACAGCTCGGAGACGTGGACCAGACCGTCGACGCCACCCAGGTCCACGAAGGCACCGAAGTTGACGATCGAGGAGACCACACCGGAGCGGACCTGACCCTTCTGCAGGGTCGTGAGGAACGTCTGGCGGACCTCGGACTGGGTCTGCTCCAGCCAGGCACGGCGGGACAGGACCACGTTGTTGCGGTTCTTGTCCAGCTCGATGATCTTGGCCTCGAGCTCCTTGCCCACGTAGGGCTGGAGGTCGCGAACACGGCGCATCTCGACCAGGGAGGCCGGGAGGAAGCCGCGGAGGCCGATGTCGAGGATGAGACCACCCTTGACGACCTCGATGACGGTACCGGTGACGATGCCGTCCTCTTCCTTGATCTTCTCGATGGTGCCCCAGGCACGCTCGTACTGGGCGCGCTTCTTCGAGAGGATCAGGCGGCCTTCCTTGTCCTCCTTCTGGAGGACCAGGGCCTCGATCTCGTCACCGACGGCGACGACCTCGTTGGGGTCGACGTCGTGCTTGATCGAGAGCTCGCGGCTCGGGATGACACCTTCGGTCTTGTAACCGATGTCGAGCAGGACCTCGTCCCGGTCGACCTTCACGATGACGCCGTCGACGATGTCGCCGTCGTTGAAGTACTTGATCGTCTCGTCGATCGCGGCGAGGAAGGCTTCCTCGTTACCGATGTCGTTGACCGCTACCTGCGGGGTGGTGGCGGTGGTCTCGGTGCTGCTCGTCATGTGGGAAAGGGCTCCGGTACGGACATTGAAGTCGTAGGTACTGCTTACGCCGGGAGCCCGTTTCGCTCTGCAGAAGCCGGACAGCCAAGGAAGCGCCCCACCGGGATCGGTGATGGCGCCTCGACAACCGAGGGGACATACAACAGATGCGAGCGCAGCCTGCTCCGTCTGAGGCGCGCAGGCCCGCAGCGCAACTTGTAGCATACGGGGGCAGCCGGACAGGGTCAATGCGCGAAGCCGCACACCCGGGGCGGATCGCCTCATAACCGGCACAAGAATCGTCCCACGAGGCCAAGCGAGCCTTCAGGGACCTCTTCCGCGGCACCGTTCCGACCGGTTGGACGGAAGAGTACGACGAGGGAGCCGATCATCCAAGAGCCCGAACCGTTCGAACCGGAAGCCACCCGGCGTGACGCCGATGTGACGGAGAGCTCCCGGGCCAACCGGGGCTGGTGGGACCGGAACGCGGACGACTACCAGATCGAACACGGCACGTTCCTCGGCGACGACCGCTTCGTGTGGTGCCCCGAGGGCCTGGACGAGGTGGAGGCGGAGCTGCTCGGCCCGCCCGAGGACCTCAAGGGCAGGGACGTCCTGGAGATCGGCGCGGGGGCCGCCCAGTGCTCCCGCTGGCTGGCCGCCCAGGGGGCCCGCCCGGTGGCCCTGGACCTCTCCCACCGCCAGCTGCAGCACGCGCTGCGCATCGGCGGATCGTTCCCCTTGGTGTGCGCGGACGCCGGCGCGCTGCCCTTCGCCGACGGTTCCTTCGACCTGGCGTGCTCGGCGTACGGGGCACTGCCCTTCGTCGCCGACCCGCGGCTGGTGCTGCGCGAGGTCCACCGGGTGCTGCGGCCGGGCGGGCGGTTCGTGTTCTCCGTGACGCACCCGGTCCGCTGGGCGTTCCCGGACGAGCCCGGGCCCGAGGGGCTGTCGGTGTCCGCCTCCTACTTCGACCGCACGCCGTACGTCGAGCAGGACGACGAGGGCCGTGCGGTGTACGTCGAGCACCACCGGACGCTCGGCGACCGGGTCAGGGACATCGCGTCGTCGGGCTTCCGGCTGGTGGACCTGGTCGAGCCGGAGTGGCCGGCCTGGAACACCTCCGAGTGGGGCGGGTGGTCGCCGCTGCGGGGCAACCTGCTCCCCGGAACCGCGATCTTCGTGTGCGTACGAGACTGAGCGTGTGATCCGTTACGACGCCCTGGACGCCCTCCCCGTACGCAACGCCCTGCCCGCGCTGGCCGACGCCCTGGACGCGCACGGCACCGCCGTCCTCGGGGCGCCGCCCGGCACCGGCAAGACGACGCTGGTGCCGCTCGCGCTGGCCGGGCTGCTCGGGGACGGACCCGCGCGGCGGGTGGTCGTGGCCGAGCCGCGGCGGATCGCGGCGCGGGCCGCGGCGCGGAGGATGGCCTGGCTGCTGGGCGAGAAGGCCGGCGACAGCGTCGGTTACACCGTGCGCGGTGAACGGGTCGTGGGCCGGCACACGCGCGTGGAGGTCGTCACGACCGGTGTGCTGCTGCAGCGGCTGCAGCGGGACCAGGAGTTGACCGGTGCCGACCTGGTCCTGCTCGACGAGTGCCACGAGCGGCACCTGGACGCGGACACGGCGGCGGCTTTCCTGTGGGACGTACGGGAGACCCTGCGGCCGGAGCTCGGCCTGGTGGCCGCGTCGGCGACCACGGACTGGGCTCAGTGGGCGCGGCTGCTGGGCGGGGCGCCCGTGGTCGAGGCGCGGGGTTCGGCGCACGCGGTCGGCATCGTGTACGCGCCCCCGGCGCGTCCGGTACGGCCCTCGCACGGCACGTGGGTGGATCCGGCGCTGCTCGCGCACGTGGCGGCTGTGGTGCGCCGGGCGCTGGCCGAGTGCTCCGGGGACGTGCTGTGCTTCCTGCCCGGCGTGGGCGAGATCGCCCGGGTCGCCGGACTGCTGGGTGACCTGGGTGACGTGGCCGGAGTGGACGTCCTCCAGGTGCACGGGCGGGCACCGGCGGCGGTGCAGGACGCGGTGCTGGCGCCGGGGCAGCGGCGCCGGGTGGTGCTGGCCACCGCCGTGGCGGAGTCGTCGCTGACGGTCCCAGGGGTGCGGGTGGTCGTCGACTCCGGGCTGGCGCGGGAGCCGCGCGTGGACCACGCGCGCGGGCTGAGCGCGCTGACCACGGTACGGGCGTCGCAGGCGGCCGGGCGGCAGCGGGCGGGGCGGGCCGGGCGTGAGGCTCCGGGGACCGTGTACCGGTGCTGGGCCGAGGCCGAGGACGGGCGTCTGCCGCGGTTCCCGTCCCCGGAGATCAAGGTGGCCGACCTGACCGCGTTCGCCCTGCAGACGGCTTGCTGGGGTGATCCGGACGCCTCCGGGCTGGCGTTGCTGGATCCGCCGCCGGGCGGGGCGATGGCCGCGGCGCGCTCGGCGCTGGCCGCTGTCGGGGCGGTCGACTCCGCCGGGCGGGCCACGGAGCGGGGGGTGCGGTTGGCGCGGCTGGGGCTGCACCCCCGGCTGGGAAGGGCGTTGCTGGACACCTCCGGCGGGGGTGCCGAGGTCGTCGCGCTGCTGAGCGAGGAAGCGCCCCGGGATTACGGGGATGACCTGGCGTCGGCCTTGCGTGTGGCGCGGCGTGGGGGTGACGCCTACGCCAAGCGGTGGGCTGTCGAGGTTCGGCGGCTGCGGGCCGTCGTGTCCGAAGGTGTTTCCCAGCCACCCGCCCGTGGCTCCCGAGCAGAAGTGGACGTCGAGGTCGCGGCTCGCACCGGCGACGACCACGTCGCCGGGCTCGTCGCCGCGCTCGCCTTTCCCGAGCGGGTCGCCAAGCTCGACGGCGGGTCGTACCTCATGGTCTCCGGGACACGGGCCGAGCTCGCCGACGGGTCCGCGCTGCGCGGGGCGCCCTGGATCGCCGTCGCCGTGGCCGACCGGCCGCTCGGCAAGGGGCACGCGCGCGTGCGGCTCGGCACCGCGGTGGACGAGGGGCTCGCCCGGGCCGCGGCCGGGGCACTGTACGAGGAGCGTGACGAGGTGCGCTGGGCGGACGGCGACGTCGTCGCGCGCCGGGTGGAGCGGCTGGGAGCCGTCGAGTTGGCGGTGCGGCCGCTCAAGGAGGTCGATTCCGGCCTCGTACGGGAGGCGCTGCTGGAGGGGCTGCGCCAGGAGGGGTTCGGGCTGCTGCGGTGGTCCGCCGAGGCCGTCGGCCTGCGGCAACGGCTGGCCTTCCTGCGGCTGCGGGTCGGGGAGCCCTGGCCGGACGTGTCCGACGAGGCGCTGCACGCGCGCGTGGACGAGTGGCTGGAGCCCGAGCTCGGCCGGGCCCGGCGCCGCGCCGACCTCGCGCGGATCGACGCCGGGGCGGCGCTCGGACGGCTGTTGCCCTGGTCGTCCGGACAGGCCGGGCGGCTCGACGAACTCGCCCCCGAGCGGATCACCGTACCGAGCGGGTCGAGGATCAGGATCGACTACGGCGACCCGGAGCAGCCCGTCCTCGCCGTGAAACTGCAGGAGATGTTCGGGCTGCAGGAGTCGCCCGCCGTGGCGGGGGTGCCGCTGCTCGTCCATCTCCTCTCCCCCGCCGGGCGTCCCGCCGCCGTCACCGCCGACCTGGCCTCCTTCTGGAGGGACGGCTACAAGGGCGTACGGGCCGAGCTGCGCGGGCGGTACCCGAAGCATCCGTGGCCCGAGGACCCGGCCGGCGCCGAACCGACGCGGCACACCAACGCCCGGCTCAGGCGCTGACCGGCTCCGGTGCGGCCGTCCGGTGGGGCGCCGGGTCCGACGGCCTGCGGCCACGGGCCTCCAGGTACAGCGAAAGCGCCAGCAGCAGGGTCCCGAGGATCAGGAAGCCCCGGGGCAGGTAGGACGTCAGCAGCAGGACGATCGTGCGGTTGTGCTTGACCAGGGCCACGGTGTGCTCGGTGTAGTCCTCGCGCATCTTCACGTCCCCCGCGAACGCCGTCACCTTGGCGCGCCCGCCGAGCAGGGTGCCGCCGCGCAGTTCCTCCTTGTGGATCTCCTCGCCGTAGACGGGGGCCCCGGTGACGGGCTCGACCCAGAATCTGCGGACGGTGGTGTACCAGCGGGTGGTGCCGGTCTTGGCGACCGACTCGGGGGTGATGCCCTTGACCGGCATGGTCCTGGGCATGTTCACCTTGGTCCAGGGGACGGTCTGCTCGAAGTAGTAGACCCTCAGGCCGCGGAAGTCCTGGGTGCCCTTGTAGTGGATGGGGCTGGTGGTGCGGGTCTGCGCGTCGAAGTACTCGTAGTCCCGCTTCTGTGTGAGGAAGGGCCACTTGAACTCGATGCCGTCCCGTCTGACGGGGTCGCCGTCGACCATCTCGCCGGTGGCGTGCACGGGTTCCTGGGAGTGCGCGTCGAAGATGTAGCGTTCGGGCACCTTGGAGACCATCTTGCCGTCGGGTCCCTGCACGTAGGACAGGCCGTCCCAGACGACGACGTCGCGCCCTGCCGTCTTCTCTGTCGTCCGGGCGGCCTCCACGTTGCCCTTGAGGGTCTGCACGATCGTGACCTTGGAGACCTTCCTGGCCTTCATCGTGCCGTAGTCGAGGAGTGTCGCGCCCTTCGCCTCCAGGACCATGGTCTCGTACTGGTTCGCGGGGATCTTGGCCAGACGCGGGAAGGCGTACCAGCGCAGCAGCGGGGACAGCGCCGCGAAGAACACGGCGAGGGCGAGCAGGATCAGACTGGCCGTGCGGCGCATCTCGGCCTCCCTCACGGGCGGGGGGTCACGGGTGCGGGGGCACCGTGGTGAGCAGCGGTTCGGGTGACGTGCCGCCGGCCGGCGAGCCCAGCGCACCGATCGCGAGGACCAGGAGGAGCGCGAGGGCGAAGCCGGTCGCAGCGGCGATCAGGGCACGCATGGGAAACCCTCCCGGACCGTCCGGAACTGATACTTCGTCAGGTCCGGGCACCGTAGCAACGCGGGGCCGAGATGAGAACACGTCGCGCGCAGCGAACGAGGGCGCCCCCTCCGCCGGTGCGGAGGGGGCGCCCTCGTCGGGTGCGGCGGGACCTTGTGACGCCTGTGGTTCCTAGGCCGTGGGGCTCGGGGACGTGGAGGCCGTCCCGGTGCCGCTCGGGGACGGGCTCGTCGACGGGTCCGCCGCGGCGACCTTCAGTTCGACGGTGAGCGTCGCACCGCCGGTGGTCGTGATGCGGAGCAGGAAGGTGCCGGTGGTGTCGTCCGCGTACAGCTTGGGCAGCTTCAGCAGGCCGTCGCCGTCCGTCTCCAGGCCCGTCAGCGTGCGTACGGCGTTGCCGTCGGCGTCCTTGAAGTAGGGGCCCTTGTCGTTCGCGGTCGCGTCGTCGGCGGACTTGATCAGGGTCGCGGTGGCGGCGACCTTGTCGGCGACGGCGCCCTTGTAGGTGGCCTTCACCTCCACCTGGTCGGCGAACTCACCGCCCGGCGTGCAGGTCAACGCCGTGTCGCTGGTGCGGACGAGGGTGTCGGCCGCCCGCGCCGTGACGGTCGCCTTGTAGTCGAGGCCGCTGACCGCACGGCCCAGGACGGTGGCACGGACCGTGAAGTCGCCGGTCTTCTCACCCGCGTTGAGGGCGGGGGCCACGGCGGTGCCCTTGCTGTCGGTGATGACGGTGGCGACCTTCTCACCGCCGGTGAAGGTGGTGTCCGTGTCACCGGTGATGGTGAACCGGATCCTGACCTTGGCGACGGCCTTGCCGGCCTTCGTCTCGGCGCGGGTGCTGACGCGCTGGGTGAAGGCGTCCCCGGCCATCGCGGTGAGCTTGGCGGTGCCCGCGTCCTCCAGGTGGTCCACCGTCTCGGTGGGGGTGGGGGGAGTGCTCGGAGGCGTGCTCGGCGGCGTTGTCGGAGGCGTGTTCGGTGGGGTCGGGGCGGGGCCGGGCCCGGTGGGCTTGCCGTTGCCCGGATCGGTCGGCTTCGGGCTCGGCGTCGACCTGTGCGGGTGCGTCGGCCTGTGCGGCGGCGTCGGCGTCGGGCCGGTCCTCGGCGTGCCGTCGTCGCTGCGGTGCGAGGGCACCGAACCGGTGCCGTCGGGGACGGAGTGGGTGCCCTTGCGGTAGTACTCGAGCCACGACAGGACCGTGTTGAGGTAGTCCTGCGAGTTGTTGTAGCTGAGGATCGCGCTGTGCAGGCCGGCCTGGGTGGACATGTCCCAGTCGTTGCGGCACAGGTAGTGTCCGGCGGCGAGCGCGGCGTCATAGACGTTGTTGGGGTCCTTCACGCCGTCGCCGTTGCCGTCGCGGCCCGCCCAGGCCCACGTCGACGGGATGAACTGCATGGGGCCGACGGCCTGGTCGTAGGAACTGTTGCCGTCGTACTCGCCGTTGTCGGTGTCCTTGATGAGCGCGAAGCCGTTGCCGTCGAGCTGCGGGCCCAGGATCCGGCCGATGGTGGTGCCGTTCGCGTCGACACGGCCGCCCCGCGCCTGACCCGACTCGACCTTGCCGATGGCGGCGAGGAGCTGCCAGGGCATGTTGCATCCGGGTTTGGAGCCGCGCAGCTCGTCCGCGGCCTTCTTGTAGGCGTCGAGGACGGTGGCGGGTATGCCCGCCTCGGTCCCGCCCGGCGAGGTGGGCGTGGGCGTGCCGGTGGTCGGCGACGGGCTGGGGTTGGGGCTGTTCAGCGGCGGCAGGTCCGTGTAGTACGGCGAGTCGCCGGTGGCGTCGCCCCCGGACGTGGCGTCCGGCGCGGTGGCGGCTCCGGCGGCTGACTGTCTGTCCGGGTTCTCGGCCGTCGCTCCTGGAGCCTGGGACGCGGACAGAGCCGCGACCGCCACCGCGGCCACGGCGGTGGTCGCCGCCCCTTTGCGCAGCCGACTGCCGAAATGCGCCGCCATAGAGTGAACCCTCCCGTGGACGCCCGAGCGCCCGTCTCAGTCTTTCCGCTCTTTCCACTCGCCCGTTGTGACGGTTGACCCGTGACTGTGGTTGCCCCCGTTGCGCTTTTCCACTCGTGCCGTGATGTCCCGCACCGTGCGTCCCGGCACGGTGACCCAGGTGACACTACGACAACTTCCTTTCAGGGGGCACCCGGTCGTGCCCGGTTTTCACCGGTTGGCCATGTGCCGTTGGCCCGGGGTGCGCTCCCGCATACTCGGCGGCACGATCACCGGGGGAACCGCCCGGTAATGTCCGACCTGGGGGGCCGAGTTGCCGTTCACTCTCAGCCATGCGGCGGCCGTACTGCCCGCTGTCCGCGGTGACGGGTCCGGCCGGGGCCGGCTGGTGCCTGCGGCGCTGGTGGCGGGTTCGTTCTCCCCCGACATGACCTACTACGCGGCGGGGGTCCTGCCCGGGGCGATGCGCTTCGGGGCCGTCACGCACTCCTTCGCCGGTGTGGTCACCGTCGACGTGCCGGTGTCCTGGGCCCTGGTGGGGCTGTGGCTGCTTCTGCGCGAACCGCTGGTGGCGCTGCTTCCGCCCGGCCGCCGGGGACGGTGGGCGGCGCTGCTGCGGTGCGGGGCGCCACGCGCGCGTGTACGGCCCGCTTCTGCCGCCTGGTGGTACGTCTCCGCGGTGCTCGGCGCGTCGACACACGTCGTGTGGGACGCGTTCACCCACCACGACCGGTGGGGCGTGCGGCTCTTCCCCGTTCTCGCCCGGTCACTGGCGGGGGTGCCGCTGTACCAGTACCTCCAGTACGGCTGTTCCCTCGTGGGCGCACTCGTGATCGCGGCATGGGTGGGACGTGCTGCAGGCCGGGCGGCCGGCAGCGAACCTGCCGGGGTCGCGCTGTTGTCGGTGCGGGACCGCTGGTGGGCGGCCGCGGCGATCGGCGGCGGCGCGGCCGCCGGGGCCGTGCAGCGGGCACTGCGGTGGTGGGAGTACCGGGGTGCCACCGCCGGCCTCCGGCAGTGGGTGCCGACGCTGTGCTTCGGGCTGGGCGCGGGGCTGGTGGCGGGGCTGCTGCTGTACGCCGTGGCGGTCAGGGTGTGGCGCCCGGCCCGGACTCCCGGCGGGAGCGGCGGGACCGGCGCGCGGCGGGCCGGGGCGGCCACTCGGTGAGCGGCACCACGAAGACGCTCATGGTGCGCGCGGGGCGGAGCCTCGGGAGCCGCGCCAGGAGCAGTGCCAGGTGGCCGCGGCCGAGGTAGGCCGCCGCCCTGCTCGCCCGGGAGAGCCGGCCGGTGATCCGGCGTCCGAACGCCGCCGCCGTCGTGCGAACGGCCCTGGCCGGATCGGCGGGGATGCGGGCGGTGCTCGCCCCAACCGAGAACACCGGAACCAGCGGGGACGGCGTGCCCGGAGCCGCGGCGGCACCAGGCCGGTTCGGGGGCCGTGCGCGGGCCGTCCGGCGGTGGGGCGTGCGTATACCCATGACCGCATCCTGACGGGCGGGGGCGGTGGCGGCGTTCTGGCAGGACCACATGGGTGACGAGTCCCTGCCCGCGGGGCCATGAAGGGTCCTGCGGGGCTTGGGCGGGGGTTGTGCGCCGGGGCCCCGGGCCGGGCTCTTGCCGGTCCGGGACCGCCGGGACCGCGCCGTCGCGGTTGCTCGCCGTCGCCGCCGGATGCCTCCCGCCGCGACGACGAACAACCACCGCGGAAGTGGCTAGTGAGCCGCCGACTCCCAGTCCGGTCCGACGCCGACCGAGACGTCCAGAGGGGCCCGCAGCTGAACCGCCCCCGCCATTTCGCGGCGGACGATCTCCTCCGTGACCTCCCGCTCCCCCGGAGCCACCTCCAGGACGATTTCGTCGTGGACCTGCAGGAGCATGCGGGACTTCAGCTCCGCCTCGCGCAGCGCCCGGTCCACGTTCAGCATGGCGATCTTGACGATGTCCGCCGCCGTGCCCTGGATCGGCGCGTTCAGGGCCATGCGCTCGGCCGCCTCGCGCCGCTGCCGGTTGTCGCTGTTGAGGTCGGGCAGGTAACGGCGGCGCCCGAAGAGGGTCGCCGTGTAGCCCGTCGCCCGGGCCTCGTCGACCGCCCGGCGCAGGTAGTCCCGTACGCCGCCGAAGCGCTCGAAGTAGGCGTCCATCAGGGCGCGGGCCTCGGCGGCCTCGATGTTCAGCTGCTGGGACAGTCCGAAGGCCGACAGCCCGTACGCCAGACCGTACGACATCGCCTTGATCTTGCGGCGCATCTCCGCGTCCACCGCCGAGCGGTCCACCGCGAACACCTGGGAGGCGGCCGTGGTGTGCAGGTCCTCGCCCGAGGTGAACGCCTCGATCAGGCCCGTGTCCTCCGAGAGGTGGGCCATCACGCGCAGTTCGATCTGGCTGTAGTCCGCCGTCATCAGGGACTCGAAGCCCTCACCGACGACGAAACCGCGTCGGATCGCCCGGCCCTCGTCCGTACGGACCGGGATGTTCTGCAGATTCGGGTCCGTGGAGGACAGCCGGCCGGTCGCGGCCACCGTCTGGTTGAAGCTGGTGTGGATGCGGCCGTCACCCGCGATCGTCTTGATCAGGCCCTCGACCGTGACCCGCAGCTTCGCCTGCTCGCGGTGCCGGAGCATGATCACCGGCAGTTCGTTGTCGGTCTGGGTCGCCAGCCACGCCAGGGCGTCGGCGTCCGTGGTGTAGCCGGTCTTCGTCTTCTTCGTCTTCGGCAGGGCCAGCTCGCCGAAGAGAACTTCCTGGAGCTGCTTGGGCGACCCCAGGTTGAACTCGTGGCCCGCGGCCGCGTGCGCCTCCTTCACCGCCTGCTGCACCGCACCGGCGAACATCTGCTCCATGGCTTCGAGGTGGGTGCGGTCGGCCGCGATGCCGTGCCGCTCCATGCGTGCCAGGAGCGCGGAGGTGGGCAGCTCCACGTCCCGCAGGAGGTCCGCCGCGCCCACCTCCTCGAGCCGGGCCTCGAAGGCCTCGCCGAGGTCGAGGACCGCCCGGGCCTGGATCATCAGGGCTTCGGCCTCCGCGCCGTCGTCCGCGCCGAAGGCCAGCTGTCCGTCGGCCGCCGCGGCGGGGGCCAGTTCCCTGTGCAGGTACTCCAGGGACAGCGCGTCCAGGTCGAACGAGCGGCGGCCGGGCTTGACCAGGTAGGCGGCGAGCGCGGTGTCCATGGTCACGCCCTCGACGGACCAGCCGTGCTCGGCGAAGACGCGCATGGCGCCCTTGGCGTTGTGCAGGACCTTGGGGCGGTCCGCGGCGGCGAGCCAGGCCGCGAAGGCGTTCTCGTCGGCCTCGTCCAGCTCGGCGGGGTCGAACCAGGCGGCGGCGCCGTCGGCGGCGGCGGCGAGCGCGACCTCGGCGACCGAGCCCGTGCCCAGCGCCCAGGTGCCGACGGTGGCGACGCCGAGCCGCTGCGTGCCGTGCTCGGCGAGCCACTGAGCGAGCTCACCCGTGCCGAGGACCGTGCCGTCCAGCTGCACGCCGTCCGTCGCGATGGGAGTGGCCTCGGCCTCCTGGGCGCCGGGGTCGACGGCGAAGAGCCGTTCACGCAGGGACGGGTTGCGGATCTCCAGGGTGTCCAGGACCAATGTGACGGCCTTGCGGTCGTACGGTGCCCGCTCCAGGTCGCCGACCCCCTTGGGCAGCTCGACCTGCCGCTCCAGCTCGGTCAGCCGGCGGTTGAGCTTGACCGCCTCCAGGTGGTCGCGGAGGTTCTGCCCGGCCTTGCCCTTGACCTCGTCGACGCGCTCGACCAGCTCCGCGAACGAACCGAACTGGTTGATCCACTTCGCGGCGGTCTTCTCGCCCACGCCGGGGATGCCGGGCAGGTTGTCCGACGGATCGCCGCGCAGCGCCGCGAAGTCGGGGTACTGGGCGGGCGTCAATCCGTACTTCTCGAAAACCTTCTCCGGGGTGAACCGGGTGAGCTCGGAGACGCCCTTCGTGGGATACAGCACCGTCGTGTGCTCGGAGACCAGCTGGAAGGAGTCGCGGTCACCGGTGACGATCAGCACCTCGAAGCCCTCGGCCTCGGCCTGGGTGGCGAGGGTCGCGATGACGTCGTCCGCCTCGAACCCCTCCATGGCGAAACGCGGTGCGTGCATCGCGTCGAGCAGCTCGCCGATCAGCTCGACCTGGCCCTTGAACTCGTCCGGGGTCTTGGAGCGGTTCGCCTTGTACTCCGTGAACTCCTCGGAGCGCCAGGTCTTGCGGGAGACGTCGAACGCCACCGCGAAGTGCGTGGGCGCCTCGTCACGCAGGGTGTTGGCCAGCATCGACGCGAAGCCGTAGATCGCGTTCGTCGGCTGGCCGGTCGCGGTCGTGAAGTTCTCCGCGGGCAGCGCGAAGAACGCGCGGTAGGCCAGCGAGTGCCCGTCCATGAGCATCAGCCGGGGCCGGGAACCGCCGGAGGTCTTGTCGGTCGTCTTCGATGCTGTTTCTGCCACGCCCCGATCCTGCCACGCCCCACTGACAGCGGGGGATCCGCGCCCGCTCTGGCCGGGGCAGGGAGGGGGCCGGCGGGGAGCAGGCGCGAGGGAACGCGGCCGGGGACGGAGCGGGGCGGGCCACGAGCAGGAGCGACGGCCACCAGGCCCCGGAGTCGCGCGGTCCACGGAACCGGCTGCCGGGGCCCGAAGCCCGTCGTGGGCCGGCCCGGGCGGGTGCCCGGTTCCCGGGGCGTCGGTCCTGTTCGGCCCCGCCCGCCCGCAGGCGTTGTCGGCACCGCGTGCGAGGATCGGTCGGGCATGGCACATACACAGTCGAAGGGGAGGGTGCGATGGCGACGAAGCCGCCCACGGGGGATCCGGTCCAGGACGCACCTCAGGTCGAGGAGCCGAAGCACGCGGCGGCGGGGCTGCCCGCCATCGGGCACACCCTGCGCATCGCCCAGCAGCAGATGGGTGTCAGGCGCACCGCGCTGACGCTTCTGCGGGTCAACCAGAAGAACGGCTTCGACTGCCCGGGCTGTGCCTGGCCCGAGCCCGACCACCGGCACAAGGCGGAGTTCTGCGAGAACGGCGCGAAGGCGGTGGCGGAGGAGGCGACCCTGCGCCGGGTCACCCCGGAGTTCTTCGCCGGGCACCCGGTCGCCGATCTCGCCCGGCGCAGCGGCTACTGGCTCGGCCAGCAGGGCCGGCTCACGCATCCGATGTACCTCCCCGAGGGCGGGGAGCACTACGAGCCGGTCAGCTGGGAGCGCGCCTTCGACATCATCGCCGAGGAGATCACCGCTCTCGCCTCCCCCGACGAGGCCGTCTTCTACACCTCGGGCCGCACCAGCAACGAGGCGGCGTTCCTGTACCAGCTCTTCGCACGCGAGCTGGGCACCAACAACCTGCCCGACTGCTCGAACATGTGCCACGAGTCGTCGGGCTCGGCACTGAACGAGACCATCGGCATCGGCAAGGGCAGCGTCCTGCTGGAGGACCTGTACAAGGCCGACCTGATCATCGTCGCCGGCCAGAACCCCGGCACCAACCACCCCCGTATGCTCTCCGCGCTGGAGCGGGCCAAGGCGAACGGCGCGCGGATCATCAGCGTCAACCCGCTGCCCGAGGCGGGCCTGGAGCGCTTCAAGAACCCGCAGACCCCCCAGGGCATGCTCAGGGGCGCCGCCCTCACCGACCTGTTCCTGCAGATCCGCATCGGCGGCGACCAGGCCCTCTTCCGCCTCCTCAACAAGCTGATCCTTCAGACGGAGGGTGCCGTCGACGAGGCCTTCGTCCGCGAACACACCCATGGCTACGAGGAGTTCGCCGAGGCCGCCCGCGCCGCCGACTGGGACGAGACGCTCACCGCGACCGGCCTCACGCGCGCGGAGATCGAGCAGGCCCTAGGCATGGTCCTGGCCTCCGAGCGGACCATCGTCTGCTGGGCGATGGGCCTCACCCAGCACAAGCACTCCGTGCCGACCATCCGCGAGGTGGTCAACTTCCTCCTTCTGCGCGGCAACATCGGCCGCCCGGGCGCGGGCGTGTGCCCGGTCCGCGGCCACTCCAACGTGCAGGGCGACCGCACGATGGGCATCTTCGAACGGCCCGCCCCGGCCTTCCTGGACGCCCTGGAGAAGGAGTTCGGCTTCGCACCCCCGCGCGAGCACGGCTACGACGTCGTGCGTGCCATTCGCGCGCTGCGCGACGGCGAGGCGAAGGTCTTCTTCGCCATGGGCGGCAACTTCGTCTCCGCCTCCCCCGACACCGAGGTCACCGAGGCGGCCATGCGGCGGGCCCGGCTGACCGTGCACGTGTCGACGAAGCTCAACCGCTCGCACGTGGTCACGGGCGCGCGCGCCCTGATCCTGCCGACCCTCGGCCGCACCGAGCGGGACGAGCAGGCCGCCGGCGAGCAGTTCGTCACGGTCGAGGACTCCATGGGCATGGTGCACGCCTCCCGGGGCCGTCTGGAGCCGGCGAGCCGGCACCTGCTGTCCGAGCCGGCGATCGTGTGCCGTCTCGCGCGCCGTGTGCTCGGTGCGGACAGCAGGGTGCCGTGGGAGGAGTTCGAGAAGGACTACGCCGCGATCCGCGACCGCATCGCGCGCGTGGTCCCCGGCTTCGACGACTTCAACACCCGGGTGGCCCGTCCCAGCGGCTTCGCCCTGCCGCACGCGCCGCGCGACGAGCGCCGCTTCCCGACGGCGACGGGCAAGGCGAACTTCACGGCCGCCGCGGTGGAGTACCCGGCGCTGCCCGAGGGCCGGCTGCTGCTCCAGACGCTGCGCTCGCACGACCAGTACAACACCACCATCTACGGGCTCGACGACCGCTACCGGGGCATCCGCAACGGCCGCCGCGTGGTCATGATCAACCCCGAGGACGCGCGCAGGCTGGACGTGGCCGACGGGTCGTACGTCGACCTGGTCAGCGAGTGGCAGGACGGCGTGGAGCGGCGGGCGCCCGGCTTCCGGGTGGTGCACTACCCGACGGCGCGGGGCTGCGCGGCGGCCTACTACCCGGAGACCAACGTCCTGGTCCCGCTGGACGCCACCGCGGACACCAGCAACACCCCGGCCAGCAAGTCCGTCGTGGTGCGTCTGGAACAATCGACGACCGACTGAGCGTTTGCTCAGCCGACAGACAGGTTCACGACGAACGGAGCCGGCCCGATGGGCGAGCAGCAGTACGTGAAGTTCCCGCAGGAGGTCATCGACGAGTACGCGGCGCTCGGCGTCGACCTGCAGGCCCTGTTCTCCGCCGGACACCTCGGCACCCGGATGGGTGTGCAGATCACGGAGGCCTCGGCGGACCGGGTCGTGGGAACGATGCCGGTGGAGGGCAACACCCAGCCGTACGGGCTGCTGCACGGGGGCGCGTCCGCGGTACTGGCGGAAACCCTCGGCTCGGTCGGCTCGATGCTGCACGGCGGCAGCTCGAAGATCGCGGTCGGCGTCGACCTGAACTGCACGCACCACCGCGGGGCGCGCTCCGGCCTCGTCACCGGCGTGGCCACACCCGTGCACCGGGGCCGGACGACGGCGACGTACGAGATCGTGATCAGCGACGAGGAAGGCCGTCGGGTGTGCACCGCGCGGCTGACCTGTCTCCTGCGGGACGCCCCGGCGGCGGGAGAGCGCGGCGTCGGCTGAGCGATCATCCGGGCTGCTCACCGGGCGGACCGAGAATTACGCCGCACGAGAGGCCGTAGGCGCGAAGTCCGCACGCTGTGGGGCGAGTTGACGGTAACACCGGTGACCGACCCGACCAGCCGCACAGATCACCACCAAGATCCCTTTCCGGCCCCCCGACGTCCGACTGTTCGAGCATTCACCCCGAAATGCGAACCTGCCCTTTCTTGGCGTAACGCTGCGTAACGCGCGCGCAATGCAAGGACCTTGACTCCCTCCACGGCGGCACGCCGCCCCGAAAGTCTCCCGGTCTGCCCCGGCACCCCACACCGGGGCAGACCCGCCGGTCAGGGTCACGGCCAACCGGAAGTGCGCTTTCTCAACATGTGGACCCCAGGGAAACTCGGCCAAAAAGGCTGAAAAACGACCTCCGCCCACCACGCCGTCCACATCGTCATAACAAGAAAGTCACAAGCCAGCGCACACCAATGCCCAGGTCTGCACCCCGGGCTTAGAGTCACGGCCAGTCACCGCTCCACCGGGAGTTCGGTACCGGCACCGCAAACCCGTCCCCGCAGGGACGGACGTGCCTGCGGAAAGGACTGATTGTGCGACAGCGTTCTCTGGTGATTCTCACCTCCGTACTGACCACCGGGGCTCTGACTCTCACCGCCTGCGGCTCCCGCGACGACAACAGCAAGAGCGGCGACAGCGGCAACACCACCGTCGTCATCGGCGTCGACGCCCCGCTCACCGGTCAGAACTCCGCCACCGGCCTCGGCATCCAGTACGGCGCACAGATCGCCGTCGACGACGCCAACAAGAACAAGACCGTCCCCGGCGTCACCTTCAAGATCAAGGCCCTGGACGACAAGGCGGTCCCCGCCACCGGCCAGCAGAACGCCTCCCAGTTCGTCGGCGAGAAGGACGTCCTCGGCGTCGTCGGCCCCCTCAACTCCGGTGTGGCCACCCAGATGCAGCAGACCCTCGCCAGCGCCAACCTGGTCGAGATCTCCCCCTCCAACACCGCTCCCGAGCTGACCCAGGGCAAGAACTGGCAGACCAAGAAGGTCCGCCCGTTCAAGTCGTACTTCCGCACCGCCACCACCGACGCCCTCCAGGGCGCCTTCGCCGCGGACTACGCCTACAACGGCCTCAAGAAGAAGAAGGCCTTCGTCGTCGACGACAAGCAGACCTACGGCGCCGGCCTCTCCAAGATCTTCAAGGAGCAGTTCGCCAAGCAGGGCGGCAAGGTCATCGGAACCGACCACGTCAACACCGGCGACCGCGACTTCTCCACCCTGGTCACCAAGATCAAGAACTCGGGTGCCGACGTGCTCTACTACGGCGGCCAGTACGACGAGTCCGAGGTGCTGACCAAGCAGCTCAAGGCGGGCGGCGCCAACATCCCGCTGTTCGGCGGCGACGGCATGTTCACCCCGACCTACATCAAGACCGCCGGCAAGGCCGCCGAGGGCGACCTCGTCACCTCCATCGGCGTCCCCGTCGACACCCTGCCCGCCGCCAAGACCTTCGTCGACACCTACAAGGCCAAGAAGTACCCCGGCGACTACGGCACCTACGGCTCGTACGCCTACGACGCCACCACCGCCATCATCAAGGCCGTCGGCCAGGTGGCGAAGGACGGCAAGATCCCCGACGACGCCCGCGCCCAGGTCGTCGACGCCGTCCAGAAGAGCTCGTTCGACGGCATCTCCGGCAAGATCTCCTTCGACGAGTTCGGCGACACCACCAACAAGCAGCTGACCGTCTACCAGGTCAAGAACGGCGAGTGGAAGTCCGTCAAGAGCGGCGTCGCCAACCCGAAGTAGCCGAACCGAACACTCCGCATCACCAGGGCCGCGCGGCGCAGACCACCGTCACCGCGCGGCCCGCCTTCTACCCTTCCACTCTCCCCACCACATGGAGGCCATGCGGTGAACACCCTGCCGCAGCAGCTGGCCAACGGGCTGTTCCTCGGCTCGATGTACGGTCTGATCGCCATCGGCTACACGATGGTGTACGGCATCGTCCAGCTCATCAACTTCGCCCACGGCGAGATCTTCATGACCGGAGGCTTCGGCGCACTCACGGTCTTCCTCGCCCTCCCGGACGGCATATCCATGTGGATAGCGCTGCCCCTGATGCTCCTCGGCGGAGCACTGGTCTCCGTCCTCATCGCGGTCGGCGCCGAACGCTTCGCCTACCGGCCACTTCGCGGAGCACCACGCCTCGCGCCCCTCATCACCGCCATCGGCCTCTCGCTCGCCCTCCAGCAGGCGGTCTTCAACTGGTACAACTACCACGGCGACGCCAAGTCCGCCCGCGTCTTCCCCCAGCTCCCCTTCGGGCCCTACCACCTGGGCTCCATCACCATCCAGAGCGGTGACATCTTCCTGATCGTCGCCGCCCCCATCTGCATGGCCGTCCTCGCCTTCTTCGTCCGCCTCTCCCGCACGGGCCGCGCCATGCAGGCCACCGCGCAGGACCCGGACACCGCACAGCTGATGGGCATCGACACCAACCGCATCATCGTCATCGCCTTCGCCATCGGCGGCTTCTTCGCCGCCGTCGCCGGCGTCTCCTACGGCCTCAAATACGGCTCCGTCGCCTACGACATGGGCTTCATCGCCGGCCTCAAGGCCTTCACCGCAGCCGTCCTCGGCGGCATCGGCAACATCTACGGCGCGATGCTCGGCGGCATCGTCCTCGGCCTCGCCGAGGCCTTGGCCACCGCCTACATCTCCGACATCCCCGGCATGCAGCAGCTCGGCGGACAGGGCTGGGCGGCCGTATGGGCCTTCGTCCTCCTCATCCTCGTACTCCTCTTCAGGCCACAAGGCCTGCTCGGCGAACGCGTCGCGGACAGGGCGTGAGCAGCATGACCGACACCACCACGTCCCCCGCGGCAACCGAACAGGGCCCCATCCCGCTCCCCGCGTCCGCCGCCCGCCTGCTCATCGCCATCGGCGCCATCGGCACCATCGCCAGCACCTTCATGAGCTGGACCTGGACCCCCGACTTCCCCGGCGACCTCACCGTCTACGGCTACCCCGCGGGACTCCAGATCCTCGCCCTCGTCGGCGGCGCCCTCACCCTGCTCTACGGGCTGACACTGTGGAACATCCGCGGACTGCGCTGGCTCAACCCCGGGAACACCACCAGCCCCGTCCTGCTGACGACCCTGGCGGCATTCGCCGTCTGCTGGTTCACCGGCATCGCCATCGCCGTCGACCTCGGCGGCCTCGTCAACCTCGACCCCGGCGCCTACGTCGCCATGGCCGCCTCCGCACTCCCGGTGATCGGCGCACTCGCACTCCCCCACCCCGCCCCCGGCACCGGCTTCCGCGGCTACCTCACCAAGCCCGACCAGCCGCGCCCCGCACCCCTCAGCCCACTCGCCGAACGCGGTTTCATCACCGCCGGCATCGCCCTCGCACTGATCGCCTTCACCTACGGCATCGGCATCGACAACGACGCCAGCGAAACCTTCATCGGCTACCTCCTCCTCTTCGTCTTCGCCGCCTGGGGCCTCATGCACTCCGGGCTCCTGGACCGCTTCTCCACACTCGCGGCCAAGCACAAGTCCTTCGCCGCCGCCCTCGCGTTCGTCGCCGCCGTGATCTTCCCCTTCACCCAGAGCGACGACCACAACGCCAACGTCGGCGTCAACATCCTCATCTTCGCCACCGTCGCCCTCGGCCTGAACATCGTCGTCGGCCTCACCGGCCTGCTCGACCTCGGTTACGTCGCCTTCCTCGGCGTGGGCGCCTACGCCGCCGCCCTGGTCTCCGGCTCCGAGTACTCCCGGTTCTCCGGCGTGCACTTCCCCTTCTGGGCCGCCGCCCTCACCGGCATGGCCGCCTCCCTGGTCTTCGGCGTCCTCATCGGCGCCCCGACTCTGCGACTGCGCGGCGACTACCTGGCCATCGTGACACTCGGCTTCGGTGAAATCTTCCGCATCACCGTCAACAACCTCGACGGCGACTCCGGACCCAACATCACCCGAGGCCCCAACGGCATCACCCAGATCCCCGACCTCACCATCTTCGGGTTCAAACTCGGCGAACCACACGACATCGCCGGCTTCACCCTCGGCCGGTTCGCCAACTACCTGTTCCTGATGCTCATCGTCACCGCCATCGTCGTCCTCGTCTTCACCCGCGCCGCCGACTCCCGCATCGGCCGCTCCTGGATCGCCATCCGCGAAGACGAGACCGCCGCCACCGCCATGGGCATCAACGGCTTCCGGGTCAAACTCGTCGCCTTCGCCCTCGGCGCCTCCCTCGCCGGCCTCGCCGGCACCGTCATGGCGCACGTCAACTACAGCGTCAACCCCCAGCCCTACCAGTTCGCCGGCGCCGCCCCGCCCAACTCCGCCTTCCTCCTCGCCGCCGTCGTCCTCGGCGGCATGGGCACCGTCAGCGGCCCCCTGCTCGGCGCCAGCGTCCTCTACCTGGTCCCCGAAAAGCTCCAGTTCCTCCAGAACTACGAACTCTTCGCCTTCGGCCTCGCACTCATCCTGCTCATGCGCTTCCGCCCGGAAGGCATCATCGCCAACCGCCGCCGCCAACTCGAATTCCACGAGACCGGCCAGCTCGACGTACCCGAACAGAAAACACTGACCGACGAACCGGCCGCCACCAAGGCAGGGGCGTAAGAACGATGACCACCACGTCCACACCTGTACTCGAAGCCCGTGACGTCACCATGCGCTTCGGCGGCCTCACCGCCGTCCGCTCCGTCGACTTCACGGTCAACAGCGGCGAGATCGTCGGCCTCATCGGGCCCAACGGCGCCGGCAAGACCACCTTCTTCAACTGCCTCACCGGCCTCTACGTCCCCACCGAGGGAACGGTCTCCTACAAGGGCACCGTGCTGCCCCCCAAGCCCCACCTCGTGACAAAGGCGGGCATGGCCCGCACCTTCCAGAACATCCGGCTCTTCGCCAACATGACCGTCCTCGAGAACGTCCTCGTAGGACGTCACACGCGGACCAAGGAAGGCCTCTGGTCGGCACTGCTGCGCGGCCCCGGGTTCAAGAAGGCCGAGAAGGAGTCCGAAGCACGGGCCATGGAACTCCTCGAGTTCATCGGCCTCGCCCACAAGCGCGACCACCTCGCACGCAACCTCCCCTACGGCGAACAGCGCAAGCTGGAGATCGCCCGCGCACTCGCCTCCGAGCCCGGCCTGCTCCTGCTCGACGAGCCGACGGCCGGCATGAACCCGCAGGAGACCCGGGCCACCGAAGACCTCGTCTTCGCCATCCGGGACAAGGGCATCGCCGTCCTCGTCATCGAGCACGACATGCGCTTCATCTTCAACCTCTGCGACCGCGTCGCCGTCCTCGTCCAGGGCGAGAAACTCGTCGAAGGCACCTCCGACGTCGTCCAGGCCGACGAACGCGTCGTCGCCGCCTACCTCGGCGAACCCTTCGAAGGCGACCCCGGCGAAGCCGAGGCAGCCGAGGTCGAGGCCGCCGAAGCCGCCGCCGGAACAACACCGGCCGACACCCAGACCGACGCCGACGCGGAGAGCACCACCAGCACCACCAAGGGAGAAACCCAGTGACCGCACTGCTCGAGGTCGAGGACCTCAGGGTCTCCTACGGCAAGATCGAAGCCGTCAAGGGCATCTCGTTCAGCGTCGAAGCCGGCCAGGTCGTCACCCTCATCGGCACCAACGGCGCCGGCAAGACCACGACCCTGCGCACACTGTCAGGCCTGCTCAAGCCCACCTCCGGCAAGATCGTCTTCGAGGGCAAACCACTCACCGGCGTCCCCGCACACAAGATCGTCGCACTCGGACTCGCCCACTCCCCCGAAGGCCGCCACATCTTCCCGCGGCTGACCATCGCCGAGAACCTCCAGCTCGGCGCCTTCCTCCGCAAGGACAAGGACGGCATCGAGAAGGACATCCAGCGCGCCTACGACCTCTTCCCCATCCTGGGCGAACGACGCAAGCAGGCAGCAGGCACCCTCTCGGGCGGCGAACAGCAGATGCTCGCCATGGGCCGCGCCCTGATGTCCCAGCCGAAACTGCTGATGCTGGACGAACCCTCGATGGGCCTCTCCCCCATCATGATGCAGAAGATCATGGCCACCATCGCCGAGCTGAAATCCCAGGGCACGACCATCCTGCTCGTCGAACAGAACGCCCAGGCCGCACTGTCGCTCGCCGACCAGGGCCACGTCATGGAAGTCGGCAGCATCGTCCTCTCGGGCAACGGGCAGGACCTCCTGCACGACGAATCCGTCCGCAAGGCCTACCTCGGCGAGGACTGACCCGACCGAGGCACCCAGCCCGCACGCCCGTATATACGACGAGGCCCGCGCCCGATTCTCCGGGGCGCGGGCCTCGCCGCATCTCCTACGGCGACCGGTCAGCCCTTGGACGCCTTCTTCTCGTCACTGTCCGCGATGACCGCCTCCGCGACCTGCTGCATCGACATCCGGCGATCCATCGACGTCTTCTGGATCCAACGGAACGCCGCCGGCTCCGTCAGCCCGTACTCCGTCTGGAGGATCGACTTCGCCCGGTCGACCAGCTTGCGGGTCTCCAGACGCTGCGTGAGGTCGGCGACCTCCTGCTCCAGCTGCTTGAGCTCGTTGAACCGCGAAACGGCCATCTCGATCGCCGGCACGACATCGCTCTTGCTGAACGGCTTCACCAGATACGCCATCGCACCGGCGTCCCGGGCCCGCTCCACCAGATCCCGCTGGGAGAAGGCGGTGAGCATCAGCACCGGCGCGATGGACTCCTCGGCGATCTTCTCCGCCGCCGAGATGCCGTCCAGCTTCGGCATCTTCACGTCCAGGATGACCAGGTCCGGCCTGTGCTCACGGGCCAGCTCCACGGCCTGCTCACCGTCACCGGCCTCACCTACGACGGAGTAGCCCTCCTCCTCCAGCATCTCTTTCAGATCGAGCCGGATCAGGGCCTCGTCCTCGGCGATGACGACACGGGTCGTCAGCGGAGGCACGTGCGACTTGTCGTCATCGGGCACGTCTACGGGCTGGGGCGACTCGGGGGCGGTCACGGGGGCGCTCCTTGTTCCGGGGCAGGCAAGTACTGCTCCCAAGAGCCTACCTAGCTGCGTCTCCATCCGGTGACCCGGTACACTCCTGTCGGGTTGTCCAGCCGGGTTGGCGCAACTGGTTGACGCGGAGGTCTCAAACACCTCTGTCCGCAAGGACGTGTGGGTTCGAATCCCATACCCGGCACTCCGGAAGCGGAGGATCACGTTCGCGTGGTCCTCCGCCTTTTCGTGCACCGCGTCACGATCAGTGCCACAGAGTGGCCGCATGAACTTTCACGGCACAGAAGTACGAACGCGCGCCCTGTCCCTCCTTCGCGACGGCACGAAGAACGCGGACGTGGCTCGTAGGCTCGGGGTCCCGCTGGGAACGATCGGCTACTGGAAGCACCTGGACCGCGCGAAGGGCGGCGAGTATCCCGGTCGGCACGACCCCGAGTGCCCCCGGTGTGACGGGCGGGAGCTCGATGAGCCTGCCTATAGCTACCTACTGGGCCTTTATCTCGGCGATGGCCACATCAGCCACTACTCACAGCATCGCGTGCCCAACCTCATGATCACCTGCACGGAGTCGTGGCCTGGACTCATGGACGACTGCGAGGCAGCCATGCGCACCGTGTTTCCGGCAAACTCTGTGTGCCGTGTCCGCAGAACCGGCTGCCGCAATGTGAAGGTCTACTCCAAGCACCTGCACTGCCTGTTCCCGCAACACGGCCCGGGCAAGAAACACGAACGCTGTATCGCCCTCGACCCCTGGCAGCAGCGGATCGTCGACGCCCACCCGTGGCAGTTCATCCGCGGTCTCATCCACTCCGACGGTTGCCGCATCACCAACTGGACCGAGAAGGTCGTTGCCGGTGAGCGCAAGCGTTACGAATATCCCCGGTACTTCTTCTCCAACAAGTCGGACGACATCCGGAAGCTCTTCACGGACACTCTCGACAGGGTCCGCGTCGAATGGACCACCCTCGCTCGCGGCAGCGATCCTTTCAACATCTCCGTCGCCCGAAAAGCCTCCGTAGCCCTCATGGACGCCCACGTAGGCCCCAAGCACTGACCGGCGGACTACCTCGGGCTGTCGTCCTCGCCGACGTGGTGCACGCGGACCATGTTCGTGGAGCCGGAGACGCCGGGCGGGGAGCCGGCCGTGATGACCACGAGGTCGCCCTTTCGGCAGCGGCCGTAGCGGAGCAGCAGCTCGTCCACCTGGTCGACCATCGCGTCGGTGGAGCCGACGTCCGGGACGAGGAAGGTCTCGGCGCCCCAGGTGACGCTGAGCTGGGAGCTGGTGGCCGGTTCGGGGGTGAGGGCGAGGAGGGGGATGGGTGAGCGGTAGCGGGAGAGGCGGCGGGCGGTGTCGCCGGACTGGGTGAAGGCGACCAGGTACTTGGCGCCGAGGAAGTCGCCGATCTCGGCTGCCGCGCGGGCGACGGCGCCGCCGTGGGTGCGGGGCTTGTTGTTCTCGGTCAGCGGGGGGAGGCCCTTGGCGAGCATGTCCTCCTCGGCCGCTTCGACGATCCTGGCCATGGTCCGGACGGTCTCGACGGGGTAGTTTCCGACGCTGGTCTCGCCGGAGAGCATGACCGCGTCGGTGCCGTCGATGATCGCGTTGGCGACATCGGAGGCCTCGGCGCGGGTGGGGCGGGAGTTGTCGATCATGGAGTCCAGCATCTGGGTGGCGACGATGACCGGCTTGGCGTTGCGTTTGGCCAGTTTGATCGCGCGCTTCTGGACGATGGGGACCTGTTCGAGGGGCATCTCGACGCCGAGGTCGCCGCGGGCGACCATGATGCCGTCGAAGGCGGCGACGATGTCCTCGATGGCGTCGACGGCCTGCGGTTTCTCCACTTTGGCGATCACCGGGAGGTGGCGGTCCTCCTCGTCCATGATGCGGTGGACGTCGGCGACGTCCTTGCCGCTGCGGACGAAGGAGAGGGCGATGAGGTCGAAACCGGTGCGCAGCGCCCAGCGCAGGTCGGCTTCGTCTTTTTCGGAGAGGGCGGGGACGGAGACGGCGACGCCGGGGAGGTTGAGGCCTTTGTGGTCGGAGATGATGCCGCCTTCGGCGACGGTGGTGTGGATGCGGGGGCCGTCGACGGCTGTGACCTCGAGGCAGACTTTGCCGTCGTCGACGAGGATGCGTTCGCCGGGGGTGACGTCGGTGGCGAGGCCGGAGTAGGTGGTTCCGCACTGGTGGCGGTCGCCGTGGGCGTCGGGTTCGACGGTGATGGTGAAGGTGTCGCCGCGTTCAAGGAGTACGGGGCCTTCGGTGAAGCGGCCGAGTCGGATCTTCGGGCCTTGAAGGTCGGCGAGGATTCCGACGCTGCGGCCGGTCTCGTCGGAGGCCTTTCGGACGTGCTGGTAGCGCTCCTCGTGGTCGGCGTGGTCGCCGTGGCTGAGGTTGAATCGGGCGACGTCCATTCCGGCTTCGACCAGTGCCTTGATCTGGTCGTACGAGTCGGTGGCGGGTCCCAGGGTGCAGACGATTTTTGCTCGGCGCATGGTTCGAGCCTAGGCCTTACCCGCCGGTAGAGAATTCGTGGGCCGTGACTTCTCAACAACCTCTGGATGAAGGTTCGTTGACAAGTGTTGATTTGTGCGTGCGGGCGCTCTGATGAGCATTTCCTATTGCGTTCGGTCAGTTGCGGAGTGTGGGTGGTGCCATCGTGAATTGGGCGCTGACCTGGGCGCTGACGCGGAGTCGTTCGGGTTCGAGATCGAGGGGTTCGGGGGCTTGGTCGTTGCCGGCCGGGGAGGCTCGGCGGGCCCCGCGTTCGAAGGGCATGCGGGTGGGTCTGGGGTGTTCGGTGCCGGTGTCGGCGAGTTCGATGAGGGCGGCGACGGTGGTGCCGAGGGCTTGTGCGTATTCGTGGGCTCGTTGGACGGCTTCTTGTACGGCTTTTCGGCGGGCTTCGCGGTGTACGGGTGAGTCGGGGCGGAGCAGCCACCAGGGTCCGTGGACGTGGGTGAGTTCCACGTCGGCCAGGCGGGTGGTGAGTTCTGCGAGGAGGGTGAAGTCGGTGAGTTCGGCGGTGAGGTGGACGCGGCCGTGGTAGGCGTGGACGCGTTCGCCTCGGCCGTGTTCGGTGAGTTCGGGGGTGAGGGAGAAGGTGCCGGTGGAGAGGTGTTCGACGGCTTCTCCGTAGGACTTGATCAGGTCGAGGGTGGTGGTGTTGCGGCGGGTGAGGTCGGCGAGGGTGGTGCGGCGGTCGCGGCCGCGGGCGCTGAGGGTGACGCCGATGCGGGCGATCTCGGGTTCGACTTCCAGTTCGGCTTCGCCGCGGACGGTGAGGAGGGGGGCGTCCGGGGTGCCGTGGGGGGTGGTCATACGTCCTACTCTGTCACGCGTTTCCCTTCTGGGGGCTGGGAGTTGACCCGGTCAGGTCATCAGATCGCAACCTGTCGGACCTGTTGCGGTACGCCATGCACCCGTCAGAATCTACGCGCGTCGTTGACCATTTCCCGAGGAGAACGAGACATGCCGTTGAACCGCCGGAAGTTCCTGAAGAAGACCGCCGCCACCGGGGCGGGAGTGGCGGTCGCCGGCGCGGCGGCGGCTCCGTCGGCCGAGGCGGCCGAGGCGGCCGAGGCGAGGAAGCCCGTGGGGCGGCCCAGGCGGTATTCGCTGACCGTGATGGGCACGACCGACCTGCACGGGCACGTCTTCAACTGGGACTACTTCAAGGACGCGGAGTACTCCGACAAGGCGGGCAACGCGGTGGGGCTGGCGCGGGTCTCGACCCTGGTGAACCAGGTGCGTGCGGAGAAGGGCCGCTGCAACACTTTGTTGCTGGACGCGGGCGACACGATCCAGGGCACCCCGCTGACGTACTACTACGCGAAGGTGGATCCGATCACCGCCAAGGGCGGTCCGGTGCATCCGATGGCGCAGGCGATGAACGCGATGGGGTACGACGCCGCGGCGCTGGGCAACCACGAGTTCAACTACGGCATCGAGACGCTGCGGAAGTTCGAGCAGCAGCTGCACTTCCCGCTGCTCGGTGCGAACGCGCTGGACGCGAGGACGCTGAAGCCGGCGTTCCCGCCGTACTTCATCAAGAAGTTCCATGTGCCGGGTGCCCCGCCGGTGAAGGTGGCGGTCCTGGGTCTCACCAACCCGGGTATCGCGATCTGGGACAAGGCGTATGTGCAGGGGAAGCTGACCTTCCCGGGGCTGGAGGAGCAGGCCGCGAAGTGGGTGCCCAAGTTGCGGTCGATGGGTGCGGACGTGGTGGTGGTGTCGGCGCACAGTGGTACCTCGGGCACCTCCTCGTACGGTGATCAGGTGCCGTATGTGGAGAACGCGGCCGCGAACGTCGCCCGTCAGGTGCCGGGGATCGACGCGATCCTGGTGGGGCACGCGCATGTGGAGATTCCGGAGCTGAAGGTCACCAACGAGGTGACGGGCCGGACGGTCGTGCTGTCGGAGCCGTTGTGCTTCGCCGAGCGTCTGACGCTGTTCGACATCGAGCTGGCGTTCGACAGGGGTCGGTGGGAGGTGGAGTCGGTCGCGGCCTCGCTGCTGAACGCGAACTCGGTCGCCGACGACCCGAGGATCACCAAGCTGCTGACCGACGAGCACGCGAAGGTCGTGAAGTACGTCAACCAGGTCGTCGGCACCGCGACCGAGACCCTGACGACGGTCGAGGCCCGGTACAAGGACGCCGCGATCATCGACCTGATCACGAAGGTGCAGGAGGACGTGGTGAAGGCGGCGCTGGCGGGCACCGAGTACGCCTCGCTGCCGGTGATCGCGCAGGCCTCGCCGTTCTCCCGCACTTCGGAGATCCCGGCGGGCGATGTGACGATCCGGGATCTGTCGAGTCTGTACGTGTACGACAACACGCTGGTCGCGAAACTGATGACGGGGGCGCAGATCCGGGCGTATCTGGAGTACTCGGCGGAGTACTTCGTCCAGACGGCCGCGGACGCGGTGGTGGACGTGGAGAAGCTGACCAATGCGAACGGCCGCCCGGACTACAACTACGACTATGTGTCGGGGCTGCGGTACGAGATCGACATCGCCCAGCCGGCGGGTTCGCGGGTCAGGAACCTCACCTACGACGGTGCCGCGCTGGATGACGCGCGGCAGTTCGTGCTGGCGGTGAACAACTACCGGGCCAACGGTGGTGGGGCGTTCCCGTACGTGGCGTCGGCGAAGGAGTTGTGGTCGGAGTCGACGGAGATCCGGACCCGGATCGCGGAGTGGGTGACCGCGAAGGGTGTGCTGGACCCGAAGGACTTCGCGTCGGTGGACTGGAGGCTCACGCGGAACGGCACGCCCGTGTTCTGACGGCACGCCCGTGTTCTGACGGGTGGGGTGTCGTGTCGGCGGCGTCGGCGGCGGTTTTCGCGTCGGCGCCGTCGGTGTGGGGTGGTCCGTCGGCCGCCGAGGGGGTACCGGCCGTCGAGGGGTTCACCGGCCGTCGAAGGGTTCACCGGCTGTCGACGAGGGGGATGAGGGTCCGGACGGGCCGGCGGGTGTCGGGCAGGTGGTGTTGCCGGTCGAGGCCGAAGGTGGTGAAGGCGGTGCGGGTGGGGAGCGGGTAGGGGTCCTTGCCGGTGAGTGTGTTGAGGATGGTGGCGCTGCGCCAGGCGGCGAGGCCGAGGTCGGGTGCGCCGACGCCGTGGGTGTGGAGTCCGGCGCTCTGCAGGTAGACGGTGCCGGTGACGCAGGGGTCGAGGACCATGCGGAAGTGTTCGTCGACGCGGGGGCGTTCGTTGTTGTCGCGGCGCAGGTAGGGGTCGAGGCCGGCGAGGAGGCGGTCGAGGGGGCGTTCGCGGTAGCCGGTGGCGAGGACGACGGCGTTGGTGGTGAGGCGGGAGCGGGTGCCTTGCCGGGTGTGTTCGAGGTGGAGTTCGATCTTGGTGGTGGCGACGCGTCCGGCGGTGCGGACGTGGACGCCGGGGGTGAGGACCGCGTCGGGCCAGCCGCCGTGGAGGCTGCGTCGGTAGAGCTCGTCGTGGATGGCGGCGGTGGTGTCGGCGTCGATGCCTTTGTGGAGTTGCCACTGGGAGGCGACGAGTTGGTCCCGGACGGTTTCGTCGAGGGCTTGGAAGTAGCGGGTGTAGTCGGGGGTGAAGTGTTCCAGGCCGAGCTTGGAGTACTCCATGGGTGCGAAGGCTTCGGTGCGGCCGAGCCAGTGGAGTTGTTCGCGGCCGTGCGGGCGGTGGCGGAGCAGGTCGAGGAAGACTTCGGCGCCGGACTGTCCGGAGCCGACGACGGTGACGTGGCCTGCGGCGAGGACGGTGTCGCGGTGCTCGAGGTAGTCGGCTGCGTGGATGACGGGGACGCCGGGGGCTTCGACGAGGGGTGCGAGTGGTTGGGGGACGTGGGGTTCGGTGCCGAGGCCGAGGGCGACGTTCCTGGTGTAGGTGCGGCCGAGGGTGTGGGTCTGCCCGTCGGGGTCGAGTTGGGTGAAGTCGACTTCGAAGGCGTCGCGTTCGGGGTTCCAGCGGACGGCGTCGACCTGGTGGGAGAAGCGCAGTCCGGGGATGTTCTGGGACGCCCAGCGGCAGTAGGCGTCGTATTCGGTGCGCTGGATGTGGAAGCGCTCGGCGAAGTAGAAGGGGAAGAGCCGGTCGCGGGCCCGGAGGTAGTTGAGGAAGGTCCAGGGGCTGGTGGGGTCGGCGAGGGTGACGAGGTCGGCGAGGAAGGGGACCTGGATGCGGGCGCTGTCGATGAGCAGGCCGGGGTGCCAGTCGAAGCCGGGGCGTTGTTCGTAGAAGACGGTGTCGAGTTCGGCGAGTGGGTGGGCGAGGGCGGCGAGGGAGAGGTTGAACGGTCCGATGCCGATGCCGACGAGGTCGCGTGGTGGTTCGGGCTCGTCGCGTGGGGGGTTGGGCGTCGGGCTCATCGGGGGGTGGTTCCTTCCACGAGTTTCAGGAGGCGGGCCAGGTCGTCGGGTCCGGTGTGGGGGTTGAGGAGGGTGGCCTTGAGCCAGAGGCGGCCGTCCATGCGGGCCCGGCCGAGGACGGCCCGGCCGTCGTGGAGCAGGGTGCGGCGTACGTCGGCGACGGTGTCGTCGGTGGCGTCGGCGGGGCGGAACAGGACGGTGCTGATGGCCGGCCGGTCGTAGAGTTCGAAGCCGGGGTGGTCCTGGACGAGTGCGGCGAACTGCCGGGCGGTGGCGCACACCTGGTCGACGAGGGTGCCCAGGCCGGTCCGGCCGAGGGTTTTGAGGGTAACCGCGATTTTCAGGATGTCGGGGCGGCGGGTGGTGCGCAGGGAGCGGCCGAGCAGGTCGGGGTGTCCGGCTTCGGTGTCGTCGTCGGCGTTGAGGTAGTCGGTGTGCTGGTGGAGGGCGGTGAGGTCGCGGGGGCGGGCGACGGCGAGGAGTCCGGCGGCGATGGGTTGCCAGCCGAGTTTGTGCAGGTCGAGGGCGACGGTGTGGGCGGCTTCGAGTCCGGCGAGTTTTTCCCGGTGGCGTTCGCTGAAGATGAGGCTGCCGCCGTAGGCGGCGTCGATGTGGAGGCGGGCGCCGTGGGCGGCGCACAGGCCGGCGATCTCGGGGAGCGGGTCGATGAGGCCGGCGTCGGTGGTGCCCGCGGTGGCGGCGACGAGCAGGGGGCGGGGCAGGCGGGTGAGGGCTTCGTCGAGGGCGGCGGGGTCGAGGGTGCCGGCCGGGGCGGGGACGATGACCGGGTCCGGGAGGCCGAGCAGCCAGGCGGCGCGGGGCAGTGAGTGGTGGGCGTTGTCCGCGCAGACGAGTTGGACGCTGCCGCCGTGTGCTTCGCGGGCCAGGAGCAGGGCGAGTTGGTTGGCTTCGGTGCCGCCGGTGGTGACGAGGGCGTCGGCGAGGCCGATCTCGTGGGCGAGGGCGCGGGTGACGAGGGCTTCGAGGGCGGAGGCGGCGGGGGCCTGGTCCCAGGAGTCGAGGGAGGGGTTGAGGGTGCTCGCGGCGAGGTCGGCGGCGCTGGCGACGGCGAGGGGCGGGCAGTGCAGGTGGGCGGTGCACAGGGGGTCGGCGGGGTCGGCGGAGCCTTCGGCGAGGGCGTGGACGAGGGTGCGCAGGGCGTCGGGGTCGCCGTTGTGGGGCAGGACGTCGCCCACGGTGTCGGCGATGCGGGCGGCGACGGCTTCCGGGCCGCCTTCGGGCAGGGGGCCGCCGCGTGACCGGTTGCCTTCACGCAGGGCGTCGAGGACGGTGTCGAGCAGCGGTCGCAGGGCTGCGGGGCCGTCGGGTCCTGAGGCGAGGGGCGGCATGCTCATGGGCTCTCCTCCGGGCGCGGGCGAGGGTGCGTCCGCGGCTGTGGTTCCAGCTTGTACGCGGATGGGGCGGCGCGTCCGAAAAGCCCGACGATCTCAACCCGAAAGTGGGTACTCGTGTACGGGGAGAGCGTGTTGGGCGGCTGCGGGAGGGTGGGTGCTGTGCTTCGGGTGACTGGTACGTGGATGGTCGACGTGCCCGGTGAGCGGGTGGTGGTCCGGGAGCCGGTGCCGGCGGACGAGGGGCCGTTGCTGGACCTGTTCGAGGCGTGTGAGGACTGGTTCGTGGCGGCGACGGGGCTGCCGTCGGCGCCGGGTGATGTGCAGAGTCTGTTCTATGCGCTGCCGGAGGGGGCCCGTCCCGAGGACAAGGTGCTTCTGGTGGTGGAGCGGGACGGGGTGGTGACGGGTCTGGTGGACGCGGTGCTGGATCATCCTGAGCCCGGTGTCGTGTCGGTGGGGATGTTCCTGCTGGCGCCGTGGGCGCGTGGCCGGGGGCTGGGCCGGGCGGTGGCCGGTTCGCTGCTGGAGCGTGCGGAGGGTGTCACGCGGGTGCGGGCGACGGTGGCGCCCGGGTGGCGTGCGGGGGAGGGTTTCCTGCGGCGGTTGGGTTTCGTGCTGGAGGAGGAGTCGGCGGTGGGTGCCGAGGTGGGCAACCGGCGTGCGGGGCCGCGGGAGCGGAGTGTGCGGCGGGCCGAGTTGCGCGTCGGCCGGGGTTGACGCGTCCGGTAGGCACGTCCGCGGAGGGCTTCGGAGGTGGAGGGGTGCGGCGCTCTCCTCGGGGGGTGGAGCGTATGCCTGGCCGGTCGTGCTCGGGGCTGTGGTGGGCCTGGAGCGACGACCGGGCCACGGCGTCGTCGGCGGGGGGCGTGGCCTGCGGCGTCGGATTCAGGGCTTGTGGTGTGCCTGGCGTACGCGCAGTGCCCGGGCCAGGTCGTCGAGTTCGTCGGCGAGTTTGCGGCGCAGGGCGGTGACCGGGGCGGCGTCGCGCAGGCAGGCCTCGCCGAGGCTGAGGTTGTCGGCGTCGACGGCGTGGGCGGGGAAGGCCACGCGGCCGGCGGCGACGGCGATGGCGGGTCCGCGGCGGGCGGCGACGGCGACGGCGTCCTCGTAGTAGCGGGGCACGTACTCCCGTACGAGGTCGGCTTGTTCCGGCTGCCAGAAGCCCTGTGCGGTGGCCGCGAAGAGGTAGTTGGAGAGGTTGTCGCCGGTGAACATCGTCTCCCAGGCGTGGCGCTTGGTGTCCGGGTCGGGCAGGGCGGCGCGGCAGCGGGCGGCGCCTTCCTGGCCGCTGGCGGTGGGGTCGCGTTCGAGTTCGGCGGCGATGGCGGTCTCGTCGGTGGCGCCGAGGACGGCGAGCCGGCCCAGGATGCGCCAGCGCAGTTCGGGGTCGAGTTCCGGTCCGCCGGGCACGGTGCCGTCGGCGAGCCAGGCGGCGATGGTGTCGGGGTGGGCGGCGGCGTCGATGAAGTGGCGTACGGCGATCAGGCGCAGGCCGGGGTGGTCGCCGTCCTCGGTGCGGCGGATGAGGTCGCGGCACAGCGAGGTGAGGGTGGACAGGGCGGCGGGCCGTTCCTCGGGGGTCAGGTAGCGGTCGGCGATGTGGGTGTGGGCGAAGTCCAGTACGCCCTGGACGAGGGCGAGGTCGGTCTCGTGCGGGAGGTGGGCGCGGGCGGTGTCGAGGTAGGCGGTGGGCGGGAGTTCGCCGTCGCGGACCGTGTCCCTGAGGGCGTTCCACACCACGGCTCGGGTGAGCGGGTCGGGCAGGCCGGACAGGTGCTCCCTTACGGCCTGGAAGGAGTCGGGGTCGAAGCGGATCTTGGCGTAGGACAGGTCGCCGTCGTTGAGGACGAGCAGGGCGGGGCGCTTGCCGAGGGGCTGTGGGGTGGTCTGTGGGACGTCGATGTCGATGCGTTCGCGCAGGATGAGCCGGCCGTCGTCGCCGAGGTCCTGGTCGTAGAGGCCGGCGGTGATCCGGTGCGGGCGGTTGCCGGCGTGTTCGACGGTCAGGGTGCGGGTGCCGTCGGTGGTGGTGAGGCGTGGGGTGAGTGTGTCGACGCCGGTGGTGCGCAGCCAGGCGTCGGCCCAGGCGTGGACGTCGCGTTCGGTGGCGGCGGCGAGTGAGTCGATGAAGTCGGCGAGGGTGGCGTTGGCGAACCTGTGGCGGGCGAAGTGGGTGTTGATGCCGGCCAGGAAGTCCTTCTCGCCGAGCCAGGCGACGAGCTGGCGCAGGGCGGAGGCGCCCTTGGCGTAGGAGATGCCGTCGAAGTTGAGCAGGGCGGCGGCGGTGTCGTCGACGGCTTCGGGGGCGACGGGGTGGGTGGAGGGGCGCTGGTCGGCGTCGTAGCCCCAGGACTTGCGGACGACGCCGAACTCGACCCAGGGCTGGGTGAAGCGGGTCGCCTCGAGGGTGGTCTGGTAGCCCATGAACTCGGCGAAGGACTCGTTGAGCCAGATGTCGTCCCACCATTTGAGGGTGACGAGGTCGCCGAACCACATGTGGGCCATCTCGTGGGCGATGACCATGGCGCGGGTCTGGCGTTCGGTGTCGGTGACGGCGGAGCGGTAGACGAACTTGTCGGCGAAGGTGACGAGTCCGGGGTTCTCCATGGCGCCGGCGTTGAACTCGGGGACGAACGCCTGGTCGTAGGAGTCGAAGGGGTAGGGCTCGTCGAACTTCTCGTGGTAGCGGTCGAAGCAGGCGCGGGTGATGTCGAGGATCTCGTCGGCGTCGGCGTCGAGGTGGGGGGCGAGGGAGCGGCGGCAGTGGATGCCGAAGGGCAGGCCTCGGTGTTCGGTGCGCACGGAGTGGAAGGGGCCGGCGGCGACGGCGACGAGGTAGGTGGACAGCACGGGGGTGGGGGCGGCCTGCCAGCGACCGTCGTCCAGGTGTTCGGTGATGCCGTTGGCGAGGACGGTCCAGCCTTCGGGGGCCTTCACGGTCAGTTCGAAGACGGCTTTGAGGTCGGGCTGGTCGAAGGCGGCGAAGACGCGTTGTACGTCGTCCAGGAAGCCCTGGGTGTAGACGTAGGTCTCGCCGTCGGTGGGGTCGGTGAAGCGGTGCATGCCCTCGCCGGTGCGGGAGTAGCGCATCCGCGCGTCGACGCGCAGTTCGTGCTCGCCGGGAGTGAGGTCCTTCAGCGGGAGCCGGCCCTGGTCCAGGGTTTCGGGGGCGAGGGGCTGTCCGTCGAGGGTGACGGCGCGCAGCTCGGCGGGCTTGATCTCGACGAAGGTGTCCACCGTGGCGCTGTCCGACCGCACGGTGAAGCGGATGACGGTGTGCGAGCCGAAGGCCTCCTCCCCTGTGGTCAGGTCGAGGTCGATCGTGTAGTGGTGGACGTCGAGGATCTGGGCACGTGTCTGCGCTTCGTCGCGCGTCAGTACGGACATGCAGGACATGCTGCCTGATGTCGTCGGGACGGCACAGGGGCGGATCGGTACGCGGCGTATGTCCGGTCCGCTCCGGGGCGTTGGGGTGTGCGCCGGGTCAGGGCCGGTCGTGTGACGCGCCGGTGTGGTGCGCGTCGCGCCGGGGGGTCACGTCGGTGTCGGGGTGGGGTGGGGCGTGGTCCTTGGGCTGGGTGGGGCTTTGGACGAGGGCGCGCAGTTCGCGGATCTCCTGTTCGAGTGCGAGCCGGCGTTGGTGGGCGTCGTAGAGGTAGCGGACCTTGGTGCGCAGGGCCCAGGGGTCGACGGGTTTCAGGACGAGGTCGGCGACGCCCAGGGCGAAGGCGGTGGCGGTGAGTTCCTGGTCGGGGCCGAACCCGGTGAGCAGGATGACGGGTATGTGCTGGGTCTGTTCGAGGCGGCGCAGGTAGCGCACGACGTCCAGGCCGCTGACGCCGGGCATGCGCACGTCGAGCAGCAGGAGGCCTACCTGGCCGCGCAGTACCTGCTTGAGCGCTTCGTCGCCGTTGGTGGCGCAGCCGAGCCGGTAGCCCAGCGGGGCCAGTACGTTCTCCAGGGCGTACAGCGTGTCCTTGTGGTCGTCGACGATGAGGATCTTGGCATCCGACAGCATGGCCCGACGTCCCTCCCGCGTGGACATTCAGCTTACGTCCGGGTACTGACACCGGGTGCCCGCAGGTTGACGATGCGTGCACGCCGGCGGTCCGCCGGGGCCTGCGGTCGGCGGTCAGCCGGTGCTGGATGCCTGGTGGTTGACGGTGTCCTCGGCGATGCGTTCGTGGTGCCTGATGACCTCGGCGATGATGAAGTTGAGGAACTTCTCGGCGAACGCCGGGTCGAGTTTCGCGTTCTCGGCGAGGTTGCGCAGCCGGGCGATCTGCCGGGCCTCGCGGTCGGGATCGGCCGGTGGCAGCTGGTGGACGGCCTTGAGCCGGCCCACCTGCTGGGTGGCCTTGAAGCGCTCGGCGAGCATGTGGACGACGGCCGCGTCGATGTTGTCGATGCTGTCCCGCAGCCGCTCGAGCTCCTCGCGGACGGACGGGTCGACGGCACCGGTACCGGTGTTGCTGGTGGTCATGGATGCCAACCCTAAGGGTCGGGGGCGTCTTCGCCGGCGGGCGCTGTGCCGCGGGTCCCCGCATAGAGTGGAGGCAGGGCCCGAACGTCTTTGGGGGTACGGACGTGGCGAACGGCGGACCGGTCGAGCACGGCTACCCACATCTGGAGACGGTGCGGGCCGCCGTCACCGCGCTGTACAGGCGTCTGTCGTACGACACCGTCCAGACCTTCGCGACTTCGGTGGCGCCGGCCGACGTGGCTTTCTGCGACACCGACGACCTGTATCTGGGGGCGCAGCGGGTGGCCCGTGAGCTGGTGCGGCACTTCCGGCTGCCGGATGCCCGTCTGATCGTGGGCTTCCGTGAGATGACGCATGCGGCGAACGTCGAACTCGCGGCGGGGCCTGAGTACTTCGTGGAGCTGAACGACCGCTTCCGTACCCATCGCAGGGACATCGGGGCGGCGCTCGCCCATGAGGTGACGCACGTCTATCTGCACCGTCTGGACCTGTCCTTCCCCGGCACGGCGGAGAACGAGATCCTCACGGACACGGCGGCGACGTATCTGGGGGCGGGCTGGCTGCTGCTGGACGCCTACCGGGAGGATGCCGCCTCGTCCCAGAAGCTGGGTTACCTCACCCCGGAGGAGTTCGGGTACGTGCTGGCCAAGCGGGCGCTGGTGTTCCAGGAGGATCCCTCGGTGTGGTTCACCAGTCCGCAGGCGTACACGGCGTACGTCAAGGGCATGGCCCGGGCCCGCCGGGACGAGCAGCAGCCGCCGCTGACCGCCGCCGGCTGGGCGGGCCGCCGTCGCTACGCCCGGGACCGTCGCCACGGCCCGGGCGCCGAGCCCGGTCTCCCCTACACCTTCTCCCCCGACGGCGGCGGCCGGCTGCGTGTGTCCTTCCCCTGCCCGACCTGCCACCAGCGGATCCGGGTGCCGGTGCGGGGGCGGGTGCGGGCGCGGTGTTCGTTGTGCCGGACGGTCCTGGAGTGCGACACGTAGGGACGGCGGGGGCCGGACCCGTGCTCGGATCCCGCCCCCCGGTGGTCGCGCCGTACGGCGCCCTTGTCAGCCCTCGTGGCCGGCCACGGCCCGCCGGGGCAGCGCGGCGCACAGGGCGGCGCACACCAGGAACCCTCCGGTCACCCAGGGCATCGCCGCTCCGAGCGCGTCGGTCAGCCCCTGGCCGGCGTGGTCGAAGAAGACCGTTCCGACCGCCGCCGCGCCGAGCGCGCCCCCGAACTGCTGCGCCGTGGAGAAGATCCCGGACGCCCCGCCGGCGAGTTCACCAGGGACCGCGGACAGCACCACGTTCACCAGCGGCACCACCAGGAAGCCGAGCCCGGCCCCTGCGACGACCAGTCCCGGTGCCAGCGGCCAGGCGCCGGTGTGCACGGCGGCGGCACGGTCGACCGCGGCCCACACCCAGCCGAAACCGCCCGCCATGAGCAGCGCTCCGGCGCCGAGCACGCTCCGCCCGTACTTCACGGCGAGCACGTCCGCGGCGGGCGCGGTCAGGAAGCTGCCGGCGGAGAAGGCCACGGTGACCACGCCGGCCTGCATGGGTGTGTAGCCCTCGCCGCGCTGCAGCCAGATGGCGAAGACGAGGAAGAAGCCCTGCATGCCGACGGAGAAAAGCAGCTGGACCAGGACGCCCACGGAGAAGGCGGGGAGCCGGAAGACTCGTGCGGGCAGCAGCGGCACGGTCTCCGCCCGGCGGCGCCGCGCCTCGTACACCCCGAGTCCGGCGACCGCGGCCGTGCCGGCGGCGAGGCAGGCCCATCCCCACAGCGGCCAGCCGTTCTCGCGGCCCTGCACCAGCGGCAGCACGATCGCCACCAGGCCGGCGGCGAGGACCAGGCTGCCCAGTACGTCCGGGCGTCCCGCCGACCGTTCCCGGGTGGCCGGCACCAGCAGCAGTCCCGCGACGAAGGTGCCGAGCGCCACCGGTACGTTCACCAGGAACACCGACCGCCAGCCCCAGCCGAAGAGGTCGGCGTCGGTGAGCAGTCCGCCGAGCAGCAGCCCGACCGCCGAGGCGAATCCGGCGACGGCCCCGTACATCCCGAAGGCGGCGCCGCGTTCCTTGCCCTGGAACAGGGTGCGGAAGGAGCCGATCACCTGCGGCACCAGCACCGCCGCCATCACGCCCTGCACCGCCCTGGCGGCGATCAGCTGGCCGGGGGACTGTGCCGCCCCGCAGGCCAGGCTCGCCAGTCCGAAGCCTGCCGTGCCGGCGAGGAAGAGGGCCCGGCGTCCGAAGCGGTCCCCGAGGTGGCCGCAGACGATCAGGGCGGCGGCGAATCCGAGGAGGTAGGCGGAGACCAGCCACTGCAGGTCGCTCGGGGAGGCGTGCAGGTCGTGGCCGATGGACGGGATCGCGACGTTCACGATGGTCACGTCCATGAGGTCCATCAGCGCCGCGACCATCATCACGACGGCGGCGGCCCAGCGGCGGGGGTGCGGTTCCGCCATGGCGGGCGGGGATGGGGCGAGGGTTGCGGACATGGGTGTCTCCCGTTGGGTCCCGGATTTATTTCGTTCGACCTAACGAAAGACTTGCACGGGCAGAAGTGCCTCCGCAAGTACTTAGTTCGACCGAACGAAATTCTTGGTAGGCTGGCCACATGACCGGCACAGAGGACCAGGCGGACGCGCGGACCGAGGCGGACGCGCGGACCGAGGCACTGCGGCGGCTCATGGACGTGGGGCGCGCGCACAGCGCCGTCACGGTCATGTTCCATTCGGCGGTCGCCGCGAAGCAGGGGCTGAACGCCACCGAGACGAAGACCCTTGACTACCTGCAGCGCGAGGGCCCGCTCACCGCGAAGGACCTCGCGGAGCTGACCGGCCTGGCGCCCGCCTCCGTCACCGGGCTGCTGGACCGCCTGGAGAGCAAGGGCTTCGTCCGCAGGGTCAGGCACCCCACGGACAAACGCCGGGTGCTCGTCGAGCTGAACAAGGAGAAACTCACCGAACTGGCCGCGTTCTTCGAGGACTGGGCGCGCGACGTCGTCGAGGCGTGCGAGGCGTTCAGCACGGAGGAACTGAAGACCGTGATCCGCTTCCTCGGGGTCATGAGCGAGCGGCAGCAGGCGGCCGCCGCCCGGCTGACCGGCTGAGCCGCGCCACGGCCTCCTGCGCTCCCCCGCGTCTTCCGCGTTCCGCTACGCCCCGTACACCGCTCCCGGCACCTCCGCCTCCGTCAGCAGTTTCAGCGCCGCCTCCCCCGCCTCGGCCGGTGTCCACCGCGCGCCCTTGTCGGCGGTCGGGCCCGGCCGCCAGCCCTCCATGACGGTGATCCGGCCGCCCTCCGCCTCGAAGACCCGGCCGGTCACCCCGGTGCTCGCGGCCGAGCCCAGCCAGACCACCAGCGGGGAGACGTTCCCGGGGGCCATGGCGTCGAAGCCGGTGTCCGGGGCCGCCATGGTCCCGGCGAAGGTGTGCTCCGTCATGCGCGTGCGGGCCGCCGGCGCGATGGCGTTGACCTGCACCCCGTACCTGCGCAGCTCGGCCGCGGCGACCAGGGTGAGACCCACGATCCCCGCCTTGGCGGCGCTGTAGTTCCCCTGCCCGACCGAGCCGAGCAGTCCCGCGCCGCTGCTGGTGTTGACGATCCGGGCGACCGGCGTCCGCCCCGCCTTGGCCTCGGCCCGCCAGTACGCGGCGGCGTGCCGCAACGGCAGGAAGTGCCCCTTGAGATGGACGCGGAGGACGGCGTCCCAGTCGTCCTCGTCCAGGTTCACCAGCATGCGGTCGCGCAGGAAACCGGCGTTGTTGACGAGGGTGTCGAGACGGCCGTACGTCCCTACCGCGGTCCGGATCAACGAGGCCGCCCCCTCGGTGGTCGCGATGTCGCCGCCGTGGGCCACCGCCTCGCCGCCCGCCGCCCGGATCTCCTCCACGACGGCTCCGGCGGGGCTGTCCGGACCCGGCAGGCCGTCGAGGCCGACACCGAGGTCGTTGACGACGACCCGGGCCCCCTCGGCGGCGAAGGCGAGCGCGTGGGCCCGGCCGAGTCCGCGCCCGGCACCGGTGACGACGACGACCCGGCCCGTGCAGATTCCACTCATCTCAGTCCTCCTTGTTGGCGGTTGCCGCGTCGAGGAAGGCCGGCCGCTCTCCGCCGCCGTGCACCAGGAGGCTCGCCCCGCTGATGTAGCGGGCCGCGTCGGAGGCGAGGAAGACGGCGGCGGCGCCGACGTCGGACGGGGCGGCGAGACGGCCGAGCGGGACGGTGCGGGAGACGGCGTCGACCCCGTCCCGGCCGCCGTAGTGGAGGTGGGCCAGCTCGGTGCGGACCATGCCCACGACCAGGGTGTTGACCCGGACCTCCGGCGCCCACTCCACCGCCATGGACCCGGCCAGGTTCTCCAGTCCCGCCTTGGCCGCGCCGTAGGCGGCGGAGCCCGGTGAAGGACGGCTGCCGCTGACGCTGCCGATCATCACCACCGATCCCCGGCTCCTCCTCAGGTGTTCGTACGCGGCGAGGGAGGCGGTCAGCGGAGTGACGAGGTTCAGCTCGATCACCCGGGCGTGCCGCTCGGCGTCCGCGTCGGCGAGCGGCCGGTAGGGGGTGCCGCCCGCGTTGTTGACGAGCACGTCGACGCGGGGCAGGGCGTCGAAGAAGGCGCGTACGGCGGGCGGGTCGCGGAGGTCGAGCGGGGAGAACCCGACGCCGTCGAGGGGCCGTTCGGGTGGCCGACGGGCACAGGCGAGCACCTGGGCACCGGCCTCGGCGAAGGCCCGGGCGATCCCGGCCCCGACACCCCGCGTACCGCCCGTGACGACGACGGTCCGACCGTGCAGCGAGTTATCCACAGGGCCTCCCGCTTGCCGTAGCCGACTGCTAGCTTCGAAGCCTCACACCTAACAAATGTTTGGTGGAAAGGTAGCTGATGCGCCCATGAGTGTCTCCACCTCGTCCCCGGAAAACGGGATCGCGGTCGTCACGGTCGACGCCCCGCCGGTGAACGCGCTGCCGGTGCGCGGCTGGTTCGCGCTGGCGGAAGCGGTGCGCGCGGCGGGCCGCGATCCCGGGAACCGGTGCGTGGTACTGACCGCGCGGGGTCGGGGCTTCAACGCGGGCGTGGACATCAAGGAGATACAGGCGGACGGGAACGGCGCCCTGCTCGGCGCCAACCGAGGCTGCGCGGAAGCCTTCGCGGCGGTGTACGAGTGCGAGACCCCGGTGGTGGCGGCGGTGCACGGCTTCTGTCTGGGCGGGGGGATAGGCCTGGTGGGCAACGCGGACGCGATCGTGGCGAGCGAGGACGCCGTCTTCGGGCTGCCCGAGCTGGACCGGGGCGCGCTGGGCGCGGCCACCCATCTGGCCCGCCTCGTCCCGCCGCATCTGATGCGGACGCTGTACTACACCTCGCGGACGGCGAGTGCGGCCGACCTGCACGCCCACGGTTCGGTGTGGCGGGTCGTACCGCGCGGCGAACTGCACGCGGCGGCACTGGAGCTGGCGCGGGAGATCGCCGCCAAGGACGGGCGGCTGCTGCGTCTGGCCAAGGCCGCCATCAACGGGATCGACCCCGTCGATGTGCGGCGCAGCTACCGCTTCGAGCAGGGCTTCACCTTCGAGGCGGCCCTGAGCGGGGTGGCCGACCGGGTCCGCGACACGTTCGGGAAGGAGGGCGCGTAGGTGAGGGACAAGACGATGACCGCCGACGAGGTCGTCTCGCGGCTGGAGAGCGGCATGACCCTCGGCATCGGCGGCTGGGGGTCCCGGCGCAAACCGATGACGCTGGTCAGAGCTTTGATCCGGTCCGGAATCGATGACCTCACCGTCGTCTCGTACGGCGGCCCGGACGTCGGGATGCTGGCCGCCGCCGGACGGATCCGCAAGCTGGTCGCCGCCTTCGTCACGCTCGACTCCGTCCCGCTCGAACCGAACTACCGGGCGGCGCGCGAGCGGGGGGACTTCGAGCTGACGGAGGTCGACGAGGGCATGTTCATGTGGGGGCTGCGGGCGGCCGCGAACCGGCTGCCCTTCCTTCCGGTGCGGGCCGGGATCGGTTCGGACGTGATGCGGGTCAACCCCGGCCTGCGGACGGTCACGTCACCTTACGAGGACGGGGAGACGTTCGTGGCGATGCCCGCCCTGCGACTGGACGCGGCCCTGGTCCACGTCAACCGCGCCGACCGGCTGGGCAACGGGCAGTACCTGGGCCCGGACCCGTACTTCGACGACCTGTTCTGCGAGGCGGCGGACACGGCCTACGTCAGTTGCGAGCAGATCGTGGACACGGCCGAGCTGACGAAGGCGACGGCTCCGCAGTCGCTGCTGGTGAAACGGCATGTGGTGACCGGTGTCGTCGAGGCCCCGAACGGCGCGCACTTCACTTCGTGCGCCCCCGAGTACGGGCGGGACGAGGCTTTCCAGAAGGCGTACGCGGCCACGCCGTGGCCCGAGTTCGCCGAGCGGTTCCTCGGCGGGGACGAGGAGGCGTACCGGTCGGCGGTGCGCGCCTGGCAGGAGGAGCGGCGATGAGTGGGCCGACCCGCGCCGAGTACTGCGTGATCGCCTGCGCCGACGCCTGGCGCGGCTCCGGGGAGATACTGGCCAGCCCGATGGGCCTGATCCCGTCGCTGGGGGCGCGGCTGGCCCGGCTCACGTTCGCGCCCGACCTGTTGCTGACCGACGGCGAGGCACTGCTCGTCCGGCCGGACGGGACACCCGAGGGCTGGCTGCCCTACCGGCAGCACCTGACCCTGGTGGCCGGCGGCCGGCGGCACGTGATGATGGGGGCGAGTCAGATCGACCGCTTCGGCAACCAGAACATCTCGTGCATCGGGGACTGGGAGAGACCCCGGCGGCAATTGCTCGGCGTGCGCGGGGCGCCGCTCAACACTCTGAACAACCCGACGAGTTACTGGGTGCCCAGGCACTCACGCCGGGTCTTCGTGGAGAAGGTCGACATGGTGTGCGGGGTGGGGTACGACCGTGCCGCCGGGCATCCCGGCACGGCCCGCTACCACCGCATCCCACGGGTGGTCTCCGACCTCGGCGTGTTCGACTTCGCCACGCCCGACCACTCGATGCGGCTGGCCTCCGTGCACCCGGGAGTGGGCGTCGCGCAGGTCGCGGAGGCGACGGGTTTCGCGCTGGCGGTGCCGGACGAGGTGCCGGCCACGCGGGAGCCGACGGCCGAGGAACTGCGCCTGATCCGCGAGGTGCTCGATCCGGACGGCACCCGGGCCCGAGAGGTCCCCGAGGGGGTGGGGGACTGATGGAGACCGCGCTCACCCGGCTGGTCGGGGCCCGGCACCCGCTCGTGCAGACCGGGATGGGCTGGGTGGCGGGCCCGCGCCTGGTCTCGGCGGTGGCGAACGCGGGCGCGCTGGGCATCCTGGCCTCGGCGACCATGACCCTCGACCAGTTGCGTGCCGCGATACGGGAGGTCACGGCGCGCACGGAGGCACCGTTCGGGGTGAACCTCCGGGCGGACGCGGGCGACGCCGGCGACCGCGTCCGTCTGATCATCGACGAGGGGGTCCGGGTGGCGTCCTTCGCTCTCGCCCCCTCCCGTGAGCTGATCACCGAGCTGAAGGAGGCCGGTGTGGTCGTGATCCCGTCCGTCGGGGCGCGGCGGCACGCGGAGAAGGTCGCGGCCTGGGGCGCGGACGCGGTGATCGTGCAGGGCGGTGAGGGCGGCGGGCACACCGGCGAGGTGGCGACCAGTGTGCTGCTGCCCCAGGTGGTGGACGCGGTGCGGATACCGGTCGTGGCGGCGGGCGGCTTCTTCGACGGGCGGGGCCTGGTGGCGGCGCTGGCGTACGGGGCGGCGGGGGTGGCGATGGGCACGCGTTTCCTGCTGACCTCGGACTCGACGGTGCCGGATGCGGTGAAGGCGCGTTACCTGGCGGCGACGGTGAAGGACGTCACGGTCACCCGGGCCGTCGACGGGCTGCCGCACCGCATGCTGCGCACGGAGCTGGTGGACGCCCTGGAACGCTCCGGCCGTGCCCGCGCGCTGCTGCACGCCGTCCGGCACGCGGCCGGGTTCCGACGGCTGTCCGGGCTCACCTGGCGGCGGATGCTGCGCGACGGCCTCGCCCTGAAGCACGGCAAGGACCTGTCGTGGAGTCAGGTGCTGCTGGCGGCCAACACTCCGATGCTGCTGAGATCGGCGATGGTGGAGGGACGTACGGACCTCGGGGTGATGGCGTCCGGGCAGGTGGCCGGGGTGATCGAGGACCTGCCTTCGTGTGCGGAGCTGGTGGAGCGGGTGATGTCCGAAGCCGCCGCAGTCGTAGGTGAGTTGTCGGCGGGCGGTGCCGCGATGCGCGCATGAGGAGACGAGCGCGGGTCGAGCCTCGCCGGCCCGGCCGCGGTGGCCCGGCCGCGGTGGCCCGGCCGCGTGAGCTGTCGTGGAGGCGGTGGACGCCGGGCGGGGTGCTGGGTTTCTCGCCGGGGCACCGACCCGGGCCGGCCTGCCTCCTTCCTGCGGTTCTCAGAGCCGTTCGACGATCGTCACGTTGGCCTGGCCGCCGCCCTCGCACATGGTCTGCAGTCCGAAGCGGCCGCCGGTGCGCTCCAGTTCGTGCAGCAGGGTCGTCATCAGCTTGGCGCCGGTCGCGCCGAGCGGATGGCCGAGGGCGATGGCTCCGCCGTTGGCGTTGACCTTCTCCGGGTCCGCGCCGGTCTCCTTCAGCCAGGCGAGGACGACCGGTGCGAAGGCCTCGTTGATCTCGACGAGGTCGATGTCGTCGATGTTCAGGCCGGTCTTCTTCAGGGCGTGCGCGGTGGCCGGGATGGGCGCGGTGAGCATCCGGATGGGGTCCTCCCCGCGCACGGAGAGATGGTGGACGCGGGCGCGCGGGCGCAGCCCGTGCTCCCGCACCGCCCGCTCCGAGGCCAGCAGCAGGGCGGCGGCGCCGTCGGAGACCTGGGAGGAGCAGGCGGCGGTGACGGTGCCGCCCTCGATGACCGGCTTCAGCGCGGCCATCTTCTCCAGGGAGGTGTCCCGGCGCGGGCCCTCGTCGACGGTGACGTCGCCGTAGGGCACGGTCTCCCGGTCGAAGCGGCCCTCGTCGACGGCCCGCACCGCCCGGCGGTGCGAGCGGAGCGCGAACTCCTCCTGGTCCGCGCGGCTGATCCCCCACTTGGCGGCGATCATCTCGGCGCCGGCGAACTGGTTCACCGGCCGGCTGCCGTACCGGGCGCGCCAGCCCTCGCTGCCCGCGAACGGGCCCTCGGTGAACCCGAGGGGTTCGGCGGCCTGCCGGGTGGCGAAGGCGATCGGGATCTGGGACATGTTCTGCACACCGCCCGCGACCACCAGGTCCTGGGTGCCGGAGAGCACGGCCTGCGCGGCGAAGTGCACGGCCTGCTGGGAGGAGCCGCACTGCCGGTCGACGGTGACGCCGGGTACCTCCTCGGGCAGGCCGGCCGCCAGCCAGGCGGTGCGGGCGATGTCCCCGGCCTGCGGGCCCACCGCGTCCAGGCAGCCGAAGACGACGTCCTCGACGGCGGCCGGGTCGATGCCCGAGCGCCTGACCAGCTCGTTCAGCACATGGGCGCCGAGATCGGCCGGGTGGGCCGCGCTCAGCCCTCCCCCGCGCCGTCCGACGGGGGTGCGGACCGCTTCGACGATGTAGGCCTCGGCCATGACGACTCCCTCGCGGAAAATGGCTGTTCGCGTACGGCGATCCCGTCCAGCACCATCGACAGGTACTGCCGGGCGATCTCCTCGGGGCTGTGCTGTCCGCCGGGCCGGTACCAGGACGCGGCGACCCACACGGTGTCGCGGACGAACCGGTAGGTGAGCCGGACGTCGAGGTCGGCCCGGAAGACACGCGCGGCTACTCCGCGCTCCAGCGTGGACAGCCACGCCTTCTCGAACTTGCGCTGCGACTCGGCGAGGAACGTGAACCGTTCCTGCGCGACGAGCTGTCTGCTCTCCTTCTGGTAGATCGCGACGGCGGCGCGGTGCCGGTCGATCTCCCGGAACGACTCGGTGACCAGCGCCTCGAGCGTCTCGCGTGGGCCGAGTCCGGCGGCCAGGACGGTGTCGTAGCCGCTCCAGAGTTCGTCGAGGAAGGTCCGCAGGATCTCCTCGAGCATCGACTCCTTGGAGTCGAAGTGGTAGTAGAGGCTGCCCGCGAGCATGCCCGCGTGGTCGGCGATCTTGCGTACGGTGGTGGCGTTGTAGCCCTGCTCGGCGAAGACCTCGGCGGCGGTGCCCAGGAGTTCGCGGCGACGGTCGTGGGCGGCGGCAGCCGCGGGCTTGCTCACGGCGGTCACCTGGGGCTTCTTCTTGGTCGGCACGGCACCATTGTCGTCCCGGACCGTGTCGTCCTAGGCATGCCGGCTGCTCACGGAGACGACCTCTCCCGTCATGTACGAGGAATAGCCGGACGCCAGGAACACGATCACGTTGGCGACCTCCCAGGGTTCCGCGTACCGCCCGAAGGCCTCGCGGGCGGTCAGTTCCGCCAGCAGTTCGGGCGTGGTCACCTTCACCAGGTGCGGATGCATGGCGAGGCTCGGTGCCACCGCGTTGACCCGCACCCCGTAGGCGGCGGCCTCCAGGGCCGCGCACCGGGTCAGCGCCATCACCCCGGCCTTCGCGGCGGCGTAGTGCGCCTGCCCGGCCTGGGCGCGCCAGCCGACCACGGAGGCGTTGTTGACGATCACGCCGCTCCCGGTGTCCTTCATGGCGCGCAGGGCCGCCCGGGTGCACCGGAAGGTGCCGTTCAGCGTCACGTCCAGAACGCGGGACCACTGCTCGTCGGTCATGTCGACGAGGTCCGAGGTGCCGCCGAGACCGGCGTTGTTGACGACGACGTCCAGCTGCCCGTGTTCGCTCACGGCGGTGTCGAACAGGGCCCGCACCTGGGACTCGTCGGTGACGTCACAGGGCACGGCCGTCACCGCCCCCGGGAACTCGCGGCTCAGCTCGGCCTCGTACTCCCCCAGCCGCCGTATGTGGGCGTCGCTGATCAGGACGCGTGCGCCCTCTTCCAGGAAGCGGCGCGCGGTCGCCCCGCCGATCCCGGCTCCGGCCGCCGCGGTGACGACGGCGGTGCGGCCCTCCAGCAGCCCGTGCCCGGGCTCGTACGCCGGGCTCTCGACGCCTGTCATAGGGCCACGCTAACCTACCAAACACTTGTTAGGGAAGGACGGTGACCCGATCGTGGACCTCACCCACACTCCGGAGGACGAGCGGTTCCGCACCGAGGTCCGGGCCTGGCTCGAGGCCCATGTGCCCGCCGCCCCGCTGCCGTCCCTGGAGACGGCGGAGGGCTTCGCGGCCCACCGCGCGTGGGAGGCCGAACTGGCCGCGGACCGCTGGTCGGTCGTCGACTGGCCGGCTGAGTACGGCGGGCGGGACTGCGGTCTGGTCCGGTGGCTGGTCTTCGAGGAGGAGTACTGGGCGTCGGGCGCGCCGGGCCGGGTCGGGCAGAACGGGATCAGCCTGCTCGCGCCGACCCTCTTCGACCACGGCACGGCCGAGCAGCGGGCGCGCCTGCTACCGCGCATGGCGACCGGCGAGGTGGTCTGGGCACAGGCGTGGTCGGAGCCGGAGGCGGGCTCCGACCTGGCGTCGCTGCGGTCCAGGGCCGTACGCACCGACGGTGGGTGGTGCCTGAGCGGGCAGAAGACGTGGTCGTCGCGGGCCGCGTTCGCCGACCGCGCCTTCGGCCTGTTCCGCAGCGACCCGGACGCCCCGAAACCGCACCAGGGCCTGACGTACCTGATGTTCGACCTGCGCGCGCCCGGCGTCACGGTCCGCCCGATCGGCCGGCTGGACGGCAGGCCGGCCTTCGCCGAGCTGTTCCTGGACGAGGTGTTCGTGCCGGACGAGGACGTGATCGGCGAGCCCGGCCAGGGCTGGCGGATCGCGATGTCCACGGCGGGCAACGAACGCGGCCTCACCTTGCGCTCCCCCGGCCGCTTCCTCGCCGCCGCCGACCGCCTCCTCGCCCTGTGGCAGGACCGCGGCAGTCCGCACTCGGCGCGCGCCCGGGTGGCCGACGCCCTGATCGGCGCCCGCGCCCACCAGCTGTTCACCCATGCGGCCGCCTCCCGGTTCCTGGACGGCGAGCGCCTGGGCCCGGAGTCGAGTCTGAACAAGGTCTTCTGGTCCGAGTACGACCTGGCGCTGCACGAGACCGCGCTGGACCTCCTCGGCGCCGAGGGCGAGTTCACGGACTCCGCCTGGTCGGAGGGGTACGTCTTCTCCCTCGCCGGCCCCATCTACGCGGGCACGAACGAGATCCAGCGGGACATCGTCGCCGAGCGCCTGCTCGGCCTGCCGAAGGGGCGCCGCTGATGCGCTTCCTCCTCGACCCCGAGCAGCGCGCCTTCGCCGGCTCGCTGCACGCGATGCTCGCGGCCGCGGACACCCCCGCGGTGGTACGGGACTGGGGCCGCGGCGACCACGCGAGCGGGCGCGCGCTGTGGGCCCGTATCGCCGAGGCGGGGGTGTTCGCCCTGGCGGTTCCGGAAGAGTACGACGGGCTGGGCCCGCTGCCCGTGGAACTCGCGGTGGCGTTCGTGGAGTTGGGCAGGCACGCGGTGCCGGGCCCGCTGGTGGAGACGGTGACGGCCGCCGCGCTGCTCTCCGAGCCTGGCCTGGCCAGGCGGTTCCTGCCCTCGCTCACCGCGGGTACGACGATGGCCACGGTCGCCGTCACGGGGTACGCGCTGGACGGCGACGCGGCGGACCTCCGCCTCGCCCTCTCCCCCGACGGCCTGCGCCTGTCCCCCGGCTTCGGCCCGGTCCGCCCCGGCCTGGACCTCGCGCGCCGTCTCACCGCCCTCGCCCCGGGCGGCGAACTCCTCACCCCCGACCCGCCGTCGGCCCACGCCCTCACCTGGGCCCGCCTGGCCACCGCCGCCCAGGCGCTCGGCGTCGGACTCGCGCTCCTCGACACCACCGTCGCCTACGTCGGGCAGCGCACCCAGTTCGGCGTCCCCATAGGCTCCTTCCAGGCGGTGAAGCACCGGCTGGCCGACGCGAAGATCGCCCTGGAGTTCGCCCGCCCCCTCGTCCTCGGCGCCGCGGTGACGATGGACCCGGCCGATGTGGCCGCCGCCAAACTGAGGGCGTGCGAGGCGGCCTGCACCACGGCCCGCACCGCGCTCCAGCTGCATGGCGCGATCGGCTACACGGCGGAGTACGACCTGTCGCTCTGGCTGACCCGGGCCCGTGCGCTGCGCACCGCCTGGGGCGGGCCGGACGAGTGCCGGGACCTGGTGCTCAGCCGGGCCGGCGGCCGCCGGTGAGCCTACGTCAGCCCGGTACGATGCCCGCCGCCCGTGCGGCCGCCAGCCACTTGGGGAACTCGCCCACGAGACGGTCGTACAGCTCGGCGTCGGGCACGGCCCGCGGGTCCGTACCCGCGTGGAAGAAACCGGCGTTGTCGACGGCCCGCTTGCCGGGCACCGCCAGTTCGTCCAGCCTGCGCAGGAACTGGAACTGTTTGCTGCCCGGATCACCGAAGCCGATGAACTGCCAGAACAGCGGCAGCTTCGCCGCCTTGCAGAGGTAGCGCTCGGCGGCGAGCTTGTTGACCGGCCCGCCGTCGGTCTGGAAGACGACCAGGGCGGGGTCGGTGGAGCCGCTGTCGAGGTAGTGGTCGATGACGGCGTCCATCGCCAGGTGGTAGCTGGTCCTGCCCATGTGCCCGAGTCCGGCCGCGATCCGCTCGACGCGGCCCTGGTAGTCGGTCAGCGAGATGTCGGTGACGGCGTCGACGTCGGTGGAGAAGAACACCACGGGCACCCGGCCGTCGTCGTCGAGGTGGGCGGACAGACCCAGCACCCGGTCGGCGAGCGCCTGCACGCTGCCGTCGTCGTAGAACGGCTTCATGGAACCCGAGTAGTCGACCACGAGGTAGACGGCGGCCCGCAGCCCCTCCAGCCCGTGCTCGGCGAGCGACACCCCGGCGCTCTTGTACAGGCTGACCAGCGCGGGCGCGGTCTGCTCCACTTTGCTGAGACTGATCGAGGCCATGGCCCCACCTTCCCACCCCGGCCTCGTTGTTCGCTATTTTGTTCGCCGCCGTCCCCACCGGCTCATCCGTCCCACCCTTCCCGAGGAGCCGGCCGTGGCGCCCGAGTCACCCGAGTCCACCCAGTCCGCCGAGCCGAGCGCACCCGCCGCGCCCGCCGTCACCACCTGCTACCGCCACCCGAAGGTGGAGTCCCACGTCCGCTGCACCCGCTGCGACCGCTATATCTGCCCGAGCTGCATGCGGGAGGCCGCCGTCGGCCACCAGTGCGTGGAGTGCGTGAAGGAGGGCGCGCGGTCGGTGCGACAGGCACGGACGGCGTTCGGCGGCCGGATCACTGCGGTGCCGCTGGTGACATACGTCCTGATCGGGCTCAATGTGCTCGCCTACCTCGCGGAGCTGGTCCGGCCGTCGGTCGTGGACCGGTTCGGCATGCTGGGCACCGTGGCGGCGGGCCACTACCCGGAGGGTGTCGCGCACGGCGAGTGGTACCGCCTCCTGACCGGCGCGTTCCTGCACAGCCCGCCCACCGACGGCACGTTCGGGATCCTGCACATCGTGATGAACATGGTCGCGCTGTGGAACATCGGCCGGGTGGTGGAGACCCAGCTCGGCCGGGTTCGCTGTCTCGCCCTGTACTTCCTCTCCGCGCTCGGCGGCTCGGTCCTGGTCCTGCTCATCGCCCCGGAGGACCTCGTGGTCGGCGCGTCCGGCGCCGTCTTCGGGCTCGGCGCCGCCTACTACGTCATGGCCCGCCGCCTCGGCGCCGACATGTCCGCCGTCAACCGCTTCATGGGCGGCCTGCTGCTGTGGCTGCTGATCTCCGCCGGCCTCACCTCCTGGCAGGCCCACCTCGGCGGTCTGCTGGCGGGCGGCGTGGTGACGCTGGCGTACGCGTACGCACCCCGTGACGGCCGGCGGACGCTGGTACAGGCGGGGGTGTGCGCGGGGCTGCTGGCGCTGCTGCTGGTGCTGACCTGGGCGAAGGTCTCCGCGCTGACCTGAGAAAGGCGGCGGCGCCTGCCCAACGTCCGGTCGGGGACTGGGGCAGGCGCCGTCTGTGTTCCGTACGCCTTTGTACGGGACGTCTCTTGGGGAGTTCCCCCGTGGCCGTCAGACCATCAGTGCGCGGTCCGTCGGGCGGATGGGGGCCGGCAGGTCGCTGGTTCCGGCGAGGAAGCGGTCCACGCCGCGGGCGGCCGAGCGGCCCTCCGCGATGGCCCAGACGATGAGGGACTGGCCGCGGCCGGCGTCGCCGGCGACGAACACGCCCGGCACGTTGGTCTGGAAGTCGGCGTCGCGGGCGATGTTGCCGCGCTCGTCGAGGTCCAGGCCGAACTGCTCGACCAGGCCGTTCTCACGGTCGGTGCCGGTGAAGCCCATGGCGAGGGTGACCAGCTGGGCGGGGATCTTGCGCTCCGTGCCCGGCTTCTGGGTCAGCTTGCCGTCTACGAACTCGACCTCGGCGAGGTGCAGCCACTGCACGTTGCCGTCCTCGTCGCCCTCGAAGTGGGTGGTGGACGCCGCGTAGATGCGCTCGCCGCCCTCCTCGTGGGCCGAGGTGACCTTGTAGAGGATCGGGAAGGTCGGCCAGGGCTGGTTCGTCGGGTGCCGCTCGTCGTTCGGGCGGGGCATGATCTCCAGCTGGGTGACGGAGGCCGCGCCCTGGCGGTGGGCGGTGCCCACGCAGTCCGCGCCGGTGTCGCCGCCGCCGATGACGACGACGTGCTTGCCCTCGGCCGAGATCGGGGCGGTGACGTAGTCGCCCTCCTGGACCTTGTTGGACAGCGGCAGGTACTCCATCGCCTGGTAGATGCCCTTGAGCTCGCGGCCGGGCACGGGAAGGTCGCGGGCGGTGGTGGCACCGACGGCCAGGACCACCGCGTCGTACCGCTTCTTCAGGTCGGTCGCCTTGAGGTCGCGGCCGATCTCGATACCGGTACGGAAGCGGGTGCCCTCCGCGCGCATCTGCTCGATGCGGCGGTTGATGTGCCGCTTCTCCATCTTGAACTCGGGGATGCCGTAGCGCAGGAGGCCGCCGACGCGGTCCGCGCGCTCGTACACCGCGACCGTGTGACCGGCCCGGGTCAGCTGCTGGGCGGCGGCCAGACCGGCCGGGCCCGAGCCGACGACGGCGACGGTCTTGCCGGACAGTCGCTCGGGCGCCTGCGGGGCGACGTCCCCGGTCTCCCACGCCTTGTCGATGATCGAGACCTCGACGTTCTTGATGGTGACCGGCGGCTGGTTGATGCCCAGCACGCACGCCGACTCGCAGGGGGCCGGGCAGAGACGACCGGTGAACTCCGGGAAGTTGTTGGTCGCGTGCAGCCGCTCGGAGGCGGCCGCCCAGTCCTCGCGGTAGGCGTAGTCGTTCCACTCGGGGATCAGGTTCCCCAGCGGACAGCCGTTGTGGCAGAACGGGATGCCGCAGTCCATGCACCGGCTGGCCTGCTTGCTGATGATCGGCAGCAGGGAACCGGGGACGTAGACCTCGTTCCAGTCCTTGACGCGCTCGTCGACGGGGCGGGTCTTGGCGACCTCACGGCCGTGGTTCAGGAAGCCCTTCGGGTCAGCCATTGATCGCCGCCTCCATCATCTTCTCGTGGGTCTCGGTCTCGGTGAGACCGGCTCGCTCGGCGGCGTCCTTGGCGGCGAGCACTGCCTTGTACGTGCTGGGGATGATCTTGGTGAAACGTGTGACGGCCTGGTCCCAGTCGGCCAGCAGCTTGTCGGCGACCGTGGACCCGGTCTCCTCGGCGTGGCGGCGCACCACGTCGTGCAGCCACTGCTTGTCCGTGTCGTCGAGCGCCTCGATCGAGTCGATGTTGCCGACGTTGACGTTGTCGCGGTCGAGGTCGATCACGTAGGCGATGCCGCCCGACATGCCGGCCGCGAAGTTGCGGCCCGTCTCGCCGAGGACCACCGCGTGACCGCCGGTCATGTACTCGCAGCCGTGGTCGCCCACGCCCTCGGAGACCACCAGCGCGCCGGAGTTGCGGACGCAGAACCGCTCGCCGGTCCGACCGCGCAGGAACAGCTCGCCGCCGGTCGCGCCGTAGGCGATGGTGTTGCCCGCGATCGTCGAGTACTCGGCGAGGTGGTCGGCACCCCGGTCAGGACGGACGATCACCCGGCCGCCGGAGAGGCCCTTGCCGACGTAGTCGTTGGCGTCGCCCTCCAGGCGCAGCGTGACACCGCGCGGCAGGAAGGCTCCGAAGGACTGGCCGGCGGAGCCGGTGAAGGTGATGTCGATGGTGTCGTCGGGCAGGCCCGCGCCGCCGAACCGCTTCGTCACCTCGTGGCCGAGCATGGTGCCGACCGTGCGGTTGATGTTGCGGATGGTGACCTGGGCGCGCACCGGCTGGGCGTCGGTCGCCGAGTCGGCGGCCAGCGCGTCGGCGGCGAGCTTGATCAGCTCGTTGTCCAGCGCCTTCTCCAGGCCGTGGTCCTGGGCGACGATCCGGTGGCGCACGGCGCCCTCGGCCAGCTCGGGCACGTGGAACAGCGGCTCCAGGTCCAGGCCCTGCGCCTTCCAGTGGTCGACGGCACGCGTGACGTCGAGCGCCTCGGCGTGGCCGACGGCCTCCTCGATGGAGCGGAAGCCCAGTTCGGCGAGGATCTCGCGGACCTCCTCGGCGATGTACTGGAAGAAGTTCACGACGTACTCGGCCTTGCCGGTGAAGCGCTCGCGCAGCACCGGGTTCTGGGTGGCGACGCCGACCGGGCAGGTGTCCAGGTGGCAGACGCGCATCATGATGCAGCCGGAGACCACCAGCGGGGCGGTGGCGAAGCCGAACTCCTCGGCGCCGAGCAGCGCGGCGATGACCACGTCACGGCCGGTCTTCAGCTGGCCGTCGGTCTGGACGACGATGCGGTCGCGCAGGCCGTTGAGCAGCAGCGTCTGCTGGGTCTCGGCGAGGCCGAGCTCCCAGGGGCCGCCCGCGTGCTTCAGCGAGGTCAGCGGGGAGGCGCCGGTACCGCCGTCGTGGCCGGAGATGAGCACCACGTCCGCGTGCGCCTTCGACACACCCGCCGCGACCGTGCCGACACCGACCTCGGAGACCAGCTTGACGTGGATCCGCGCCTGCGGATTCGCGTTCTTCAGGTCGTGGATCAGCTGGGCCAGGTCCTCGATGGAGTAGATGTCGTGGTGCGGCGGCGGGGAGATCAGGCCGACGCCCGGGGTCGAGTGACGGGTCTTGGCCACCCACGGGTAGACCTTGTGGCCGGGCAGCTGGCCGCCCTCACCGGGCTTGGCGCCCTGGGCCATCTTGATCTGGATGTCGTCCGCGTTGACCAGGTACTCGGAGGTCACGCCGAAGCGGCCGGAGGCGACCTGCTTGATGGCGGACCGGCGCGCCGGGTCGTACAGCCGCTCCGGGTCCTCGCCGCCCTCACCGGTGTTGGACTTGCCGCCCAGCTGGTTCATGGCGATGGCGAGGGTCTCGTGCGCCTCCCGGGAGATGGAGCCGTACGACATGGCGCCGGTGGAGAAGCGCTTGACGATCTCGCTGACCGGCTCGACCTCGTCGATCGGGATCGAGGGGCGGTCCGACTTGAAGCCGAACAGGCCGCGCAGCGTCATCAGGCGCTCGGACTGCTCGTTCACACGGTCCGTGTACTTCTTGAAGATGTCGTACCGGCCGGTGCGCGTGGAGTGCTGGAGGCGGAAGACCGTCTCCGGGTCGAACAGGTGCGGCTCGCCCTCGCGGCGCCACTGGTACTCGCCGCCGATGTCCAGCGCGCGGTGCGCGGGAGCGATGCCGGAGGCGGGGTAGGCCTTGGCGTGGCGGGCGGCGACCTCCTTGGCGACGACGTCGATGCCGACGCCGCCGATCTTGGTCGTGGTGCCGCTGAAGTACTTCTCGACGAAGGCCTCGTCGAGACCGACGGCCTCGAAGACCTGGGCGCCGCGGTAGGAGGCGACGGTCGAGATGCCCATCTTGGACATGACCTTCAGCACGCCCTTGCCGAGGGCGTAGATCAGGTTGCGGATGGCCTGCTCGGCCTCCATGCCCGGCAGGAAGGTGCCCGCGCGGACGAGGTCCTCGACCGACTCCATCGCCAGGTAGGGGTTGACCGCGGCGGCGCCGTAGCCGATGAGCAGGGCGACGTGGTGGACCTCGCGGACGTCCCCGGCCTCGACCAGCAGGCCCACCTGGGTGCGCTGCTTGGTGCGGATGAGGTGGTGGTGGACGGCCGCGGTGAGCAGCAGCGACGGGATCGGCGCGTGCTCGGCGTCCGAGTGCCGGTCGGACAGGACGATCAGACGGGCGCCGTTCTCGATCGCGGCGTCGGCCTCGGCGCAGATCTCGTCGAGGCGCGCGGCGAGCGCGTCACCACCGCCGGAGACCCGGTACAGGCCGGAGAGGGTCGCGGCCTTGAAGCCGGGCATGTCGCCGTCGGCGTTGATGTGGATGAGCTTGGCCAGCTCGTCGTTGTCGATCACCGGGAAGGGCAGTACGACGGACCGGCAGGAGGCCGCGGAGGGCTCCAGCAGGTTGCCCTCCGGGCCCAGCGAGGAGCGCAGGGAGGTGACCAGTTCCTCGCGGATCGCGTCCAGCGGCGGGTTGGTGACCTGCGCGAACAGCTGGGTGAAGTAGTCGAAGAGCAGCCGCGGACGCTCGGAGAGGGCGGCGATCGGCGAGTCGGTGCCCATGGAGCCGATCGGCTCGGCGCCGGCCTTGGCCATCGGGGCGAGGATGACGCGCAGCTCCTCCTCGGTGTAGCCGAAGGTCTGCTGGCGGCGGGTGACGGAGGCGTGGGTGTGCACGATGTGCTCGCGCTCGGGCAGGTCGCCCAGCTCGATCTCGCCGGCCTCGAGCCACTCCGCGTAGGGGTGCTCGGCGGCGAGCTGCGCCTTGATCTCGTCGTCCTCGATGATGCGGTGCTCGGCGGTGTCCACGAGGAACATGCGGCCGGGCTGGAGGCGGCCCTTGCGGACGACCTTGGCGGGGTCGATGTCGAGGACGCCGACCTCGGAGCTGAGCACGACGAGACCCTCGTCGGTGACCCAGTAGCGGCCGGGGCGCAGACCGTTGCGGTCGAGCACGGCGCCGACCTGGGTGCCGTCGGTGAAGGTGACGCAGGCGGGGCCGTCCCAGGGCTCCATCATCGTGGAGTGGTACTGGTAGAACGCGCGCCGGGCCGGGTCCATGGAGTCGTGGTTCTCCCACGCCTCCGGGATCATCATCAGCACGGAGTGCGGCAGGGAGCGGCCGCCGAGGTGCAGCAGTTCGAGCACCTCGTCGAAGGACGCCGAGTCGGAGGCGTCGGGCGTGCACACCGGGAAGACGCGCTCGAGGGCCTGGTCGTCCGATCCGAACAGGTCCGAGACCAGCTGGGACTCGCGGGCGACCATCCAGTTGCGGTTGCCCTTGACGGTGTTGATCTCACCGTTGTGCGCGACGAAGCGGTACGGGTGCGCGAGCGGCCAGCTCGGGAAGGTGTTGGTGGAGAACCGGGAGTGCACGAGCGCGATCGCGGAGGCGAAGCGGCGGTCGGACAGGTCCGGGAAGAAGGGCTCGAGCTGGCCGGTGGTCAGCATGCCCTTGTAGACGATCGTGCGGGCCGACAGGGAGGGGAAGTAGACGTCCGCCTCGCGCTCGGCGCGCTTGCGCAGCACGAAGGCCTTGCGGTCCAGCGCGATGCCCTCGCTGGCGCCTCCCCCAGACTCCGTCCGGGAGGTGCCCCCAGTAACGAAGACCTGCCGGAAGGCCGGCATGGTGGAGCGGGCGGTGGCGCCCAGCAGCTCGGGGGCGACGGGGACCTCGCGCCAGCCGAGGACGGTGAGGCCCTCTTCGGCCGCGATCGTCTCGATCTTCGAGACGGCGTCCTCGGTCCCCTCCTCGGGCAGGAAGGCGATACCGACGGCGTACGAGCCGGCCGCGGGCAGATCGAATCCGGCCACCTCACGGAAGAAGGCGTCGGGCACCTGGGAGAGCAGGCCCGCGCCGTCGCCGGAGTCGGGCTCGGAGCCGGTGGCACCGCGGTGTTCGAGGTTGCGCAGAACGGTCAGCGCCTGCTCGACCAGCGCATGGCTCGCCTCGCCGGTGAGGGTGGCCACGAAGCCGACACCGCAGGCGTCGTGCTCGTCGCGGGGGTCGTACATACCCTGCGCAGCAGGGCGAGCATCCATGAACGACCAGTTCTGGCCATTCGCGGAATGCTGGGACGGCTGGCGCGGCGTACGCATCGGCTCTCCCGTCGTCGTCATCTGGCATGTGCTGGTGCCGAGGGACGACGCTGGCCCTCTGCGTGAGTGCAAAATTTCGTGCAGGTTACATGATGGAGCGGTTCTCGGGAAGCGGATACTCCGTTCCAGCATGCGGACACCGCGGTCGCGGTGGAGCACCGCGCACGGCGGTGGGAAGTATGGGGGACACAACGGGGCAGGATCGGTCGGATCGATGTCCGTCGGTCCGGGGGAACGAGGAAAGCGTCATCGCCCGTTCCATGGGTGCGCGGCAGGCGTCATTGCCCGCAGCGCTTACGGCTCATGCCCGGCGATTAAGCCTTCGAAACCAACGAGTAACGGCTACTTATACGGCCCATCGCATAAGTAGCATCCGCGCTATCCTACGGCCGTTCCGAACAGGCTGCCCAGGGCGTACGTCACACCGGCCGCGGCGCCGCCGAGCGCGAGCTGCCTCAGGCCGCTGTACCACCAGGTGCGTGCGGTCACCCTGGCCACCACGGCACCGCAGCCGAACAGTCCGGCGAGCGCGAGCAGCAGGGCCGGCCACAGCGCGGTCGCCCCCAGCAGGAACGGCAGTACGGGCAGCAGGGCGCCCAGCGCGAAGGACCCGAACGAGGAAACGGCCGCGACCAGCGGCGAGGGAAGGTCGCCCGGGTCGATGCCGAGTTCCTCGCGGGCGTGTATCTCCAGCGCCTGCTCGGGGTCCTTGGACAGTTGCCGGGCCACCTCGCGCGCCAGCTCCGGCTCGACCCCGCGCGCCTCGTAGAGCGCGGCGAGCTCGGCCTCCTCGTCCTGGGGGTGCTTGCGCAGTTCCCGGCGCTCGACGTCCAGCTCCGCCTCGACGAGCTCGCGCTGGGAGGCCACGGAGGTGTACTCGCCGGCCGCCATGGAGAAGGCCCCGGCGGCGAGGCCCGCGAGCCCGGTGATCACAATGGTGTGCTGCCCGGCCGAACCGCCCGCGACGCCGGTCAGCAGGGCCAGGTTGGAGACGAGGCCGTCCATCGCACCGAACACGGCGGGGCGCAGCCAGCCACCGTTCACGTCCCGGTGCGTGTGGTTGTCGCGGTGCGCCTCGTGCAGCACCGCCTCGGTCTCGATGATCGCCATGCGGGGTCCCCCAGGAAGCTTAGCCAAAGCTAACTTTGGACGAGTTCTACTTTTCGACAACACTGAACTTACGCCGCGCATTCCTCCCCCGCCAGCAAGGAAAGGCTGGGCTAACCTGCGGTTTTGAGTGCCGACCGGGTGACTTGACGGCTTCCGCGGCGCTACCCGGCCGCCCCGGTGGGACACCTCCGCAAAGGACTCCGCGCCCCCGGCGGAGCTCCCCGGAGGTGAGGCCCCCATGGCATCGGCCCCTGTGGCACCGGCCCCTGTGGCTTCGATCCGCGAGCGGGCGCGCGGCGCGCTGCTCGGTCTGGCCGTCGGGGACGCCCTCGGGGCACCGGCCGAGAACATGAAGCCCTCCGAGATCCGCGCCCGCTGGGGCCGCATCACCGGATACGTGACCGACAAGCCGGCCGGTACGGACGACACCGAGTACGCGATCTTCTCCGGCCTGCTGCTGGCCCGGCACGGCTCGGCGCTCACCCCGGCCCATGTCGAGGCGGCCTGGCACGAGTGGATCGCCGACGGTCACGAGGGCCCCTTCCGGGGCGCCGGCTTCAGCGAGCGCGGCACGCTGGAGAACCTCCGCCGGGGCCTGGCCGCCCCCATCTCCGCCCAGCACCGCCACGCCTGGAGCGACGGCCTGGCGATGCGGGCGGCTCCCTTCGGGGTGTTCGCGGTGGGCCGCCCCGCCGAGGCCGCCCGGCTGGTGACGATCGACGGCTCGGTCAGCCACGATGGCGAGGGCATCTACGGCGGCCAGGCGGTGGCGGCCGGGGTCGCGGCGGCGATGGCGGGCGCACCGGCCGTGGCCGTGGTGGCCGCCGCCCTCGCGGTGGTCCCGGACGACTCCTGGACCGCGCGCTCCCTGCGCCGCGCGGCGGCCGTCGCCCACCGCGGGGAACGCGCGGTCCGCTCCGCCGTCGTCATCGGCGGCTACCCCTGGACCGACCTGGCTCCCGAGGCGGTCGCCCTCGCCTTCGGGGCGTACGCCGCGGCGGACGGCGACTTCCGGGAGGCGGTGCTCACGGCCGTGAACATGGGCCGCGACGCCGACACCACGGCCGCGGTCGCGGGCGCCCTGGCCGGGGCGACCCAGGGCGTCTGCGCCATCCCGGCCGACTGGGCCGCCGCGATCGGCCCGGCCCGCGGCACCTGCCTGCCGTCCATGGCGGGCCACCACGTGCTGGACGTGGCGGAACTGCTGGTGGCGGAGGAGGGCGGCAAGTGGGGAGCGGAAGTGGTGGTGCCGGACCATCTGCCGGCGGTGGAACAGCTCCTCGGCGGCGGCCCCCTGCTGGCCACCGCCGGTGCCGGCGACCCGGACAGCGAGGTACGGCCATGACCCGCCGCATCGAGGCCCCGCAGCTCGGACCCGCCGCCACGAGGCGCCCGCCGAACGTGCCGCGCCCACCCGGCGGCAATCCCCCGCCGACCACCACGGATACCGGCGCCCCGGACAGC